>NZ_JARWOV010000108.1 GCF_029868855.1 Nocardia carnea
GGGGTGGGGGGTGGGGGGGGGGGGGGGGGGGGCTGTTTTTTTGGTGTGGTTTCTGTTCGGGCGTTTTTTTGGGGTTCTTTTTTTTTGGGGTTTGTTTTTGTTTTTATCGGCTGGGGGGGGGGGGGGGGGGGGGCCGGCCCCCCCCGCCGATCACCGCGCCGATTCGCGGGGCGGATCGGCCCGTCGGGTACGCGAGCGCCCCCGGCCCCCCGGTCCGGACCGGGAAGCACGAGCACTCTGTCGGCGCGCGAGTCCGCCCGGCAGGTCCGGATACCCGCCGGGCGAGCGACCTGCCGGTGACCGGTAGGTAGTGGAGGACACGATGATGGGTGAACGATGGAACCCCGCGTGGGAAGAACGCGCGGATCTCGTGGTCATCGGCGGCGGAGTCGCCGGATTGACGGCGGCCCGCGCCGCATCGCGCCGCGGGCTGCGAGTACTGATCCTGAGCAAAGGCGGCCCCAGTGATACCGCCACCCAATACGCGCAGGGCGGTATCGCGGTGGTCGCGCCGCAGGGCGATTCGGTGGACTCCCATGTCGCCGACACCCTCGCCGCGGGCGGCGGACTGTGCGACCCGGCCGCGGTGCGATCCATCGTGGAAGCAGGACCCGACGCGGTGGCCGCGCTCACCGATCTCGGTGCGGTGTTCGATCTCGGCCGCGACGGCCAGATCTCGCGGACCCGCGAAGGCGGGCACAGCACACGCCGAATCATCCACGCCGGCGGCGACGCGACGGGCGCGGAAGTGCAGCGGGCGCTGTCGGAGGCGGGGCTGCCCGTGCTCTTCGGGACAGCCGTACTGGACGTAGCCACCGACGAGTCCGGTGTCCAGGGGGTCGTCGCCGTCTCCGGCCGGGGCATCGGTGTCGTGCATGCCCCGGCGGTACTGCTCGCCACCGGCGGCCTCGGGCAGTTGTACGCGTTGAGCACCAACCCCGCCGGAGCCACCGCGGACGGGGTCGCGCTGGCGCTGTGGGCGGGAGCGGCGGTGGCCGATCTCGAATTCGTGCAGTTCCACCCCACGGTGCTGTACTCACCCGACGGATTCGGCAGGCAGCCGCTGATCAGCGAGGCGGTGCGCGGGGAGGGAGCGGTCCTGGTCGATTCCCGTGGTGATTCGGTGACCGCCGGCGTCCACCCGCGCGGTGATCTGGCGCCCCGGGACGTGGTGTCGCGGGCGATCGCCGCGCGACTGCGGGAGCTGGGCGAGGATCACGTCTACCTCGACGCCCGCGCTGTCCCCGATTTCGCCGCCCGGTTCCCGACGATCACCACCTCCTGCCGGGTCGCCGGGATCGACCCCCGTCGCGACCTGATCCCGGTGGCGCCCGCCGCGCACTATCAGTGCGGGGGAGTGGTCACCGACCTGCACGGCCGCACCGGGGTACCCGGGTTGTACGCGGCCGGGGAGGTCGCGCGCACCGGGTTGCACGGCGCGAACCGGCTCGCCTCCAACAGTCTGCTCGAAGGTTTGGTGATGGGTGAACGTGCCGGCCTGGCGGCGCTCGAGCGGCTGGGCGAGCCGGCGCTGGTGTCCGGCCGGTCGGTGGCGGATCGTCCCGCGCTGCCGCGGGCGCTGGTCCAGCGGACGATGACCGACCACGCGTCGGTGGTGCGCGACGGGCAAGGTCTCGCACAGGCCGCGGCGATCCTCGAAACCGCCGTCGGCCGGGATGCGCAGCTGCGCGGCGAAACAGCCGAAGGGGAATCTCCGGCCATCGTGCCGATGTCTCCGGAGACCTTGCCGACCTCGATACCCGGTCGCATGCCTACCGGCCCGGCAGAGCTGATCGCGCGCTTCGAAGATTCCGCCCTCACGGTCACGGCTCGTGCCGTCCTGCTGGCGGCCGCGGCGCGTACCGAAAGTCGTGGCTGTCATACCCGCGCCGAACGTCCCTTGCCGCAGGAAGGTCCGGCCGAGACCATGGTGATACGCCTGGACGGTTCGGGCGTCCCGTACCCGGCCGCAGCCGCCATCGGGTCGCCGGATGTTGTCGGGCACGGACTGGGCATACCCGCCCACGCCGGTGGCCGTGCCGCCGCACCGATCGCCCCTCGCCGCCGAATGCCCGATGGTCCAGGGCAGTGGCCCAACGGTGCCGGGGAACTGGGTGCTGCCGCCGGTGCCATGAATATCCAAGGTCGGCCCGGTGCATCGGCCGACGACGGGATTCCCGCGCCTGCTACTGCGGGGACAGGCTCATCGGACGCGCCATCGTGATCGGCTCGCCCGGGAGCTGGGACCGTACCTGCTGCGTTCGGTTCCCGCGCCCGCCCCGCAGCCCGGATTGCGCCGCGCCGAACGCGAAGACGGAAAAGAGGAGTACAGAATGACTTTGGACACCGGGCTGGACCCCGACGCGCTCCGCGGTCTGATCCGCACCGCGCTCGACGAGGATCTGCGCTACGGCCCCGATATCACCACCGTCGCCACCGTTCCCGCCGAAGCCGTGGTGAAGGCCGCGGTCGTCGCGCGTCAGCCGGGGACCGTGGCCGGTATCGATATCGGCCTGCTCGTCCTCGACGAGGTGATCGGCGCCGAAGGCTACGAAATCACCGAACGAGTCCCCGACGGAACCCGTATCGCGGCCGGCGATACCGTGCTCGGTCTCGTCGCACCGACCCGCGGCCTGCTCACCGCCGAGCGCACCATGCTCAACCTGCTCTGCCACCTGTCCGGTATCGCCACCGCGACCGCCGCCTGGGTGGATGCCGTGACCGGGACGAACTGCCGGATCCGGGACAGCCGCAAAACCCTGCCCGGTCTGCGCGCCCTGCAGAAGTACGCGGTCCGCGCCGGCGGCGGCGTCAACCACCGCATGGGTCTGGGTGATGCGGCGCTGATCAAGGACAACCATGTTGTCGCCGCGGGGTCGGTGGTGAACGCTCTGCGCGCCGTCCGCGCCGCGGCCCCCGATATCGACTGCGAGGTGGAGGTCGACAACCTCGACCAGCTCGACGCGGTCCTGGCAGAGAACGTCCAGCTGGTTCTGCTGGACAATTTCCCGCTCTGGCAGACCCAGGCCGCCGTCCAGCGCCGCAACGCGGCCGCCCCCGAGACGAAACTCGAATCCTCCGGCGGGCTCACCCTGGACATGGCCGCGGACTACGCCCGTACCGGCGTCGACTACCTCGCCGTGGGCGCCCTGACCCACTCCGTCCGGGTACTCGACCTGGGCCTCGATATGTAGCTGCGACGGCGGGACCCGTTGTACGGGCCGGAACATTTGCCGGGCCGAGACGGTTGCTCGTGACGACACCTGCCGAAGCGAGGAATGCCATGCCGAAACCTGCGGACGAGGCCTATCACTGGAACGGCGAACAACTGGATCTGGAGCTGTACCTGTCGCGGATCGGGTACATGGGTCCGCGGATACCCACCCTGGGTGTATTGCGGGCGCTGGTCGGTGCCCATACGACTTCCATCCCGTTCGAGAATTTGGAGGCGGTGCTGGGCCGGCCGGTGCCGCTGGACCTGGAGACCTTGCAGGACAAGCTGTTACGGCAGCGGCGCGGTGGCTACTGCTACGAGAACGTCACTGTTTTCGCGGCGGTGCTGGAGCGGCTGGGGTTCGGGGTGACCGCACTGGCCGGACGGGTCACGATGGGAGCGGGCGGGTTACGGCCGGCCACCCATGCGCTGCTGCGGGTCACCACCACCGACGACGACCGGATATGGCTCGTCGACGTCGGGTTCGGCGCGGGTCCGGCCGAACCCTATGCGCTCGTCGACAGCCCGGCGGAGATCACACTCGGGGAATGGCGGTTCCGGCTCGCACGGGAATTCGGCGAGCTGGAGACCGAACAGTGGGTGCTCCATCAGTTCGCGAGGGACGGGTGGGTGGACCGCTACACCTTCACCCTGGCACCGCAGTATCGGGTGGATTACGAGGTCGGCAATCATTTCGTGGCCACCTCGCCGCGGTCGCCGTTCACCCGGCGGCCGTTCGTGCAGCGCTTCCACCCCGACGCCCACCACATCCTCGACGGCCGCGTCCTGACCACCGAACATCCCGACGGTTCCAGCCGGACACGGGAACTGGAACTCGCGGAACTGCCGGAAACGCTGGCGAAAGTATTCGATATCGAACTCGCGGACGAGGACGCCGCGGCGTTGCTTTCCGCGCCGTGGGTTTCCGCCTGACTGTCGACTTCGCGTACCGGCCGGTCAGCGACCCGTGCTCATTCCACGCCGATTTGTCTGTCGATACGCCGCGGAACCGGCTCAGGTGAATATCTCGTCGAGAGCCGTCGCCGTGAGAACCCGAGTCGTCCACGCGCGGACTTGAGTGAGATCTGCCGACCGGACGCGGTCGACCGTGGCCGTCGGCAGCCGGGCCGAACTCGGCTGTCATCAGTTCGATCAGCGCCTCGGCACGTCCGCGTGCCTCACCGCGTGCTTCGATGATTTCTGCTGTGGTCACGATCGCCTCCTTCGCTCGCGGGCCGAGCCGCTCGAAAACCGCAGCCACGTCGGCCTCGGGGGTTTCGCTGACCGTCATGAGGTAGTTCAGCAGGGTCAGGTAGTCGCCGAGGGGATCCGGGCCGGATTTCAATACGTGTAGGTCGTCGAGCCAGTCCCGCATATCGTGCCCCAATGCTGGGTTCTCGGGTGCGATGCGCTGCAGGACCAGCAGCACCCTGGCCGCGGGCGTGAGGTCACGTTCGCGCAGGGCGGCGGGGTCGAGTGCGGCGATGTCGTCGAGCAGGAACCGGAACCGGGGCCGGTACGGGCCGAGGGCTTCGCGGGCGGCGTCGTCGAGGTCGAGCAGGTCGGACAGTTCGGTGGGTGCCGACCATGCTCTGCCCTCGGCGGTGTTGTGCACGACCAGCGGGATGATGGCGGGCGAGGTGGCAGGAGCTCGAGTTTGTGGGTCCTGCCAACGGCCGGTTGCTACATTGCCGGTATGGAAGCCGCGCACCAGGGGGCCGCGAGCAGGCTGCGTAGTCTGCCGACGCGACTGATCAATCAAACCGCGCTACTCGCCGACCGGGCGACCGAACAGGCGATGGCCGGTACGGGGTCGCGCCGATATCACTATGCGGTGCTGACCACACTGCGCGAAGGTGGTGCCACCAGCCAGGCGGAGCTCGGGCGCCGGACCGGAATCGATCGCAGCGATATAGTCGCCGTCCTGAACGACCTGGTGGCGAGGGGCTTCGTGGAACGCGCCACCGATCCTGATGATCGGCGACGCAATATCGTGAGCTTGGCCGATCCCGGCCGGGAACATCTTCGCGAGCTGGACCGCAGACTGGATCTCGCTCAGAAAGACCTGCTCGCCGCCCTGTCGGCCACGGAACGCCGCACTCTGGTCACCTTGCTCGGCCGGATTCTCGACGATCACGCGACCCGGCGGGCCGGGAAGTAGCCCGGTCGGCCGCGGCCGGTCAGCAGCTGCGGACCATCGTCTGCTGGTGAACCCGTTTGCCCTGGTAACGCACCCCTGGTACCGGTGGTGTCGATCCGTGCGGGGCGAAACCCATACGTTCGAAGAACCGGACCGCCCGGGTGTTCTCGACCAGTGTCTGCAGATAACACCCGGGTGAACCCACCGCCCGGAGCCGCTCGAACCATTGTTCCATCAGCCCGTCCGCGGCACCGGTGCCGCGCGCCTCGGGCACGACGTTGATGTGCAGATGAGACGGCCAGCGCGGATCGTGGATCTCCCCGGCCGCCGGTGCCCGGCGCAGCGCCGAGCTCGCGGCGTCGAATGCACTGCGGGCGAAGAACAGAGCCGGCCCGCGGCGCAGGATCAGGCGGTGTGCCTTGACGGCCTCCGCGATTCGCCGGTCCTCGCTCGGGAAAGCATCCGTGTCCACACAGCCGGTGAGGTAACCGAGTAGTTCGCTATCGGATTCGGCCAGGAACAACGATTCGGGTTCGTGATCCATATAGGGCTCGAGGTATATCTGTGCCTCGGATTCCGGATGTCCCCAGAGGGATTCGGTCGGCGAACCCTGCCCTGCTCGCACCGCCAGCTTCCGCAATGCCGGTCGATCCTGCTCCTGGAACGTTCGGATTCGCATGGCGGCAATCTATCCCGGAGCTCCGTGACACCGGTCAGGCGGTGAGTTCCCTTTCCAGGGGAGTGCGGAAGCGGGGAATCGGACGCAGCTCGCCGAACCAGCCGGCTGCGCGCTCGGCCTCGGCCGCGACCAGGGCGCGGGCATCGGTGCCGATATCCTGCAGCAGCCGGGTCACGATCTCGCCGTCCTTGCGTTGCGCCCAGCCGCCGACGATCCGGCCGTCGAACCAGATACTCGGCCCGATATTGCCGTTGCGATCGAACAGTTGATCTTTGTGTGCGCCCAGATACCAGTCGCGGGATTGCCAGCCCATCGGTGTGGGGTCCAGTGCGGGCAGCAGGGCGGCCCAGGATTGCGGGGCGGGGACGGTGTCGAGATCGTCGGCGAGCAGCAGCCCGGTGGTGCCCTCGAGATCGACCTCCACCGTGTCGAGCCGGGCCACGGTTTTGCGGACCTGGCCCAGAGTCCAGCCCGTCCACCACTTGATATCGCCGATCGGGGCCGGGCCGAACGTGCGCAGCCACCGGCGTACCAGCTCGGTGCGCGCTTCGTCGGCGTCCATTTCGTCGATCGGCCCGGGCAGCCAGGATTCGGCCGGCGCCCACGCGTACTGGCTGCTGGACCAGCTGCCACCCGGCCGGGCGCGGACGATCCGGCCCTCGGTGCCGAGCAGTACCAGCACCCAGGTGGTGATGGAGGTCGGTCTGGAATACGACTTCTCCGGGTTCGTATTGATCTGGGTGCGTAGCGCGGGTACGTCCTTGCTCAGCTGGGCACCGGTGGCGCTGCCTCGGGCCAGGAGCGCGCGATGGGTGTCGTCGGCGACGGCGGCCAGCCAGGCCTCCGGATCGCCGTCGCCGATACCCGCGTCCGCCAGGTACTTCGCGTAGGTGCGGAGTTGCCTGGTTGCCAGGTCGGTGGCGCACGAGGCGTGCAGCACCGGCGCCAGCTCGACCGGTGCCACGAACATGGTGCGCCGCATCGCGAGCATCCGCAGCAGCGAGCGGTCGTCGTACAGTGCGCGCTCCACCTGCGCGGGGCCGATCGCCGTGCCCCGCGCGGCCACCGAGAGGTGCACGGTGGCCGGATCGGTCGCGTGCAGTACCACCAGGGAGCGCGCGATCTCGGCGACGTCGCCGCTGTGATGTTCGGCCGCCAGCCGATGCCGGATTCCGAGCCGCGCGCGCCGCTGCTCCGTAGTGAAGGCGTACATGACGCGGATGCTAGCGCTGCCCACCGACACCCGCGGCGGCACGCAGCCCGCTGCGCCGGGGCGCGCGACTGCCCTTCACCGCAGGGACTGCGGCCGCGAATTGCCGACGGGCCCAGCCAGGTTCCCGCTCCCACGCCCTTCGGCGTGGAAATATCGAATCATGAGCAGACGCGTACTGAGCTATCTGGCCGGGTTGCTGCTCCCGGCGTTGACGGCGACCCTGTTGGCCGCTGCCCCCGCGGCCGCGACCGGCGCCTGCTCGGTGCATACGCGCCCGATCGCCATACCGGTCGACGGTGAACAGGCCACCGGCCTGGTGTACGAACCGCGGGGTTGTGTGATCGGCAACGCCCTGGTGGTGGCCGCGCACGGGCACAAGGGTTCCGCGGCCCAGTACTCCGAGTACCTGATCTCGATCGCGGCCCGCACCGCGACCCCGGTCCTGTCGATGGATCTGCGCGGCAGTCCGCAGTGGCCGACGGGCGACTGGAATCTGTGGGCGGGCTGGCGCGATCTGGTGGCCGCGACCCAGTGGTACAAGGGTGTGAATCCCGGGGTGGCGCGTACCGTGCTGTGGGGTTGGAGCCAGGGCGCTATGACTTCCGGCCTGGCCGCCGCCTACGGCCCCGCCGGTTTGTTCGACTACTGGGTGGACACCTTCGGCCCGTCGGATCTGTTCACCCATTTCCAGGGCCCTGCCGCCGACTATCCCGCGTTGCAGGCCCAGATCCAGCGTGATGCCGGCGGGTGCGTCCCGGCCGTCTGCCCGCTGGCCTACGCCGAACGTTCCCCGGCGCTGCAGGCCGGCCGCATGAACATCCGGCACGCCTTCCTCGTCCACGGCACCGCCGACGAGGTGGTGCCCTATGCGGCCAGTATGCAGATGCGCGCCGCTCTGATGCTGGCCGGTAAACCGAGCACCATGTACTCCATCGTCAGCGGACGCACCTTGAACGGTGTCGTGGAGCCGGGCCGCCACAATGTCGGCCCGGCACTGTTCGAAGCGGGGTGCGTGGTCGAACGACTGCTCCTGGGTACCGAACCCCTCGACGGCAACCGCGACTTCCTGATCGATGTCGCCGCCGGGGTCGTCGCCGCGCCACCGGCCCCGCCGAACGCCAAATGCGCGGCCTGACGATTCGAACTGCCGCTCAGACCACCGAGTACCCGCCGTCGACACCGAGCACTTGTCCGGTGATCCACGAATCCGGCCGTGCCAGCGCGACCACCCACTCGGCCACATCGCTGGGGCGGCCCCGCCGGCCCAGCGGGATCTGCGCGGTTTCCTGCGCCTTCACCTGTTCGGCTTCGGTGACGGATAAACCCATACGGTCCAGTGCTTCGCTCTCGGTCGGCCCCGGAGCCACCGCGTTCACCCGGATCCCGGCATCGGCCAGTTCCACGGCCCAGCTCCGCGTCAGCTGTTCGACGGCGGCTTTCCCCGCCCCGTAGTGGCTGATACCGGGCGCCGTCTTGGAGCCGAATGTGCTGGAGATGTTGATCACGGCGCCACCGCGGACACGGAGATACGGCAGCGCGGCCTGGGTCACCAGTGTCGGTCCGAGAACATTGGTGGACCACATGCGCAGGGCATCGTCCGGATCGATCTCGCCCAGCCGGGCCGCGATACCGAAACCGGCATTGTTGACGACCACGTCGAGGCGTCCGTTCCTGTCCAGTGCGGTTCGCACCATGGCTGCGGCATCGTGCGGATCGGAGACGTCACCGACGTGGATGCGTAGCGCCGGGTGCGGGCGTGCGGTGTGCTCGAGCGCCGGACGTCGCCGGCCGGTCACCACGACATCCATTCCGCGGTCGGCCAGCGCCAGCGCGACGGCGGCCCCGATGCCCGAACCACCACCGGTGACGAGGGCAGTACGGCCGGAGAGGTCGCCGTTCGGCGGGGTGTTGGATGAGGAACCCTGTGCGGGGGAATCAATCGCCATGGCACCGACGCTAAACAATGACACAGGTGTCAAGAGCAAGCCCGGAAGGCGATATGCGAATCGGCGAATTGTCGCGGCGAACCGGAGTGAGCCGGCGCTCTCTGCGTTACTACGAACAGAACGGGCTGCTTCGTTCCGGCCGCAGTGCCAACGGCTGGCGGGAGTACGAGGAAGCCAGTGTCGGCCGAGTGCGCAAGATCGCCGACCTGTTGCGGCGTGGACTCACCGTGGAGGGAATCAGACAGCTCGAAACGTGCTTGGATCTGTCCGAAGTGGACGCGTGCGACGAACCCGGGCACGCGCTCGAGGTCTACCGGTCTCGGCTGGCCGTCCTGAACGACCGGCTCGAACGCCTGCACGAGCAGCGCACCGATCTCATGGAGGCGCTCGGCGAACTGGAAGTGACGCAATCACGTTCTCTCGCGGCCGCGCGCCGGAGCCCGGACGAGGCACCCGGGTCGGGATGACCGGGCGTGCCCGGCGCGAACAGCCGCCTGCCCGCGAGGCCGGGGTCAGAGGGATTTCACCCAGTTGGACAGGAGCTGGGCCCCCGCGTCACCCGACTTCTCGGGGTGGAACTGGGTGGCCGAAAGCGCCCCGTTCTCGACCGCGGCCAGGAAGCGGCTGCCGTGTTCGGTCCAGGTGAGCTTGGGTGCGGCGAGGTGGTCGCTGGGCGGCAGCTCCCACGACCGAGCCGCGTAGGTGTGGACGAAATAGAAACGGGTGCCGGCGTCCATACCGGCGAACAGCACACTTTCCGCGGGGGCTTCGACGGTGTTCCAGCCCATATGCGGCAGTACCGGGGCATCGAGTTTGTCGACGGTCCCCGGCCATTCCCCGCAGCCCTCGGTTTCCACACCGAATTCCACCCCGCGCTCGAACAGGATCTGCATACCCACGCAGATCCCGAGCACCGGACGGCCCCCGGCCAGCCGCTGACCGATGATGCGTTCGCCGCGCACCTCCCGCAGACCCGCCATACAGGCCGCGAAGGCACCGACCCCCGGAACCACCAGGCCGTCCGCCGCGAGCGCCGCCCGGTGATCGGCGGTCACCTCGACCTGTGCGCCCGCCCGGACCAGGGCGCGTTCGGCGGAATGCAGATTGCCGGAGCCGTAGTCCAGCAGAACAACCGAAGTCAACGTGCTTCCTCCATGGAGAGTGCATAGGGCCCGGGCTCACCGGAGCGAAGGCGCAGAGTCCGCATCACGGCGCCGGGCGTCGCGTAGGGCGAGCGCGGTATCGCATCACAGCGATCCCTTGGTGGACGGAACGACACCCTGCACGCGCGGGTCCGGTTCGACCGCGGCGCGGAGGGCCCGCGCGACCGCCTTGTATTCGGCTTCGGTGATGTGATGCTGATCGCGACCGTAGAGCACCCGCACGTGCAGGGCGATCCGGGCGTTGAGCGCGATCGATTCGAAGACGTGCCGGTTGAGCACGGTCGAATACGGTGCGCCGGGATCGTTGCGTCCGCGCACCGGCGCGCCGGGGATCACGGCGTGCAGCAGATGGTCGGGTTCGCCGGTGTGCACGCAATAGGGCCGGCCGGAGACATCGACGGCGGCGTGCGCCAGGGTTTCGTCCATCGGGATGTAGGCATCGCCGAACCGGCGGATACCCTTTTTGTCGCCGAGTGCCTGGCCGAGCGCCTGCCCGAACACGATGGCGGTGTCCTCGACGGTGTGGTGCGCCTCGATCTCGATATCGCCGTCGGCGCGCACCGTGAGGTCGAAACTGGCGTGGGTGCCGAGTGCGGTGAGCATATGGTCGTAGAACGGGACACCGGTGGAGATATCGGTCTGCCCGGTGCCGTCCAGGTTCAGTTCCACCACGATGCCGGATTCCTTGGTGGTGCGCTCCACTCGCGCGGTTCGGTTCATGCTCACTTCCGGTTGTCGCTTCAGTCCTGCGCGGTCAGTTCGGTGGCGGCCAGTTTCGCGCTGACCCGCAGGAATTCGTCGTTTTCGGCGGCCAGACCGATGGTGGCGCGCAGATGGCCGCGAATCCCGACGTCCCGGATGAGGACGCCTTCGTCGAGGTAGTGCTGCCAGGCGCGGGGCGCGTCGTGGAATGTTCCGAACAGCAGGAAGTTCGCGTCGCTGGGCACCACCCGGAAACCGAGGGCGGTCAGTTCCCGGGCGACCCGGTCGCGCTGGGCGGACAGTTCCGCGACGCTTGCCAGTGTTTCGCCGGCATGCCGCAGAGCGGCGCGGGCGGCCGCCTGGGTGACCACCGACAGGTGGTACGGCAGCCGCACCAGCAGCAGTGCGTCGATCACCGCGGGCGCCGCGACGAGGTAGCCGAGCCGGCCGCCGGCGAACGCGAACGCCTTGCTCATGGTGCGGCTGACCACCAGTTTCGCCGGATAGCTGTCGATGAGGCCGATGGCGCTGGGTTGTGCGGAGAACTCACCGTAGGCCTCGTCCACGATGACGATCCCGGGCGCGGCCTCGAGGATCCGGGCCAGCTCCGCCGCCGGGATACTGTGCCCGGTGGGGTTGTTGGGACTGGTCACGAACACCACATCGGGCCGGCGTTCGGCGATGGCGGCCAGCGCGGCGTCGATATCGATGGAGAAATCGGCGGACCGTTTCGCCTCCACCCATTCGGTGTCGATGCCCTCCGAGATGATCGGATGCATCGAATACGACGGGACGAAACCCAGTGCCCGCCGGCCCGGACCACCGAAGGCCTGCAGCAGCTGCTGCAGGATCTCGTTGGACCCGTTGGCCGCCCAGACATTCGCCGCGTCCACCGGAATACCGGTCTGGCGGGTGAGGTAGGCGGCGAGATCGGTACGCAACCCCACGGCGTCGCGGTCGGGATAGCGGTGCAGATCGGCGGCCGCGGCGCGGACCGCCTCGGCGACGTCCGCCACCAGCGCCCGCGTCGGCGGATGCGGGTTCTCATTGGTGTTGAGCTGGACCGGAACGCTGAGTTGCGGTGCGCCGTAAGGGGATTTACCGCGCAGATTCTCGCGCAACGGCAGGGCATCGAGCCCGATCCCGGCGCCGGGCACGGGTGTGGTGACGGGGACCTCTGCGCTCATGACAGCGCCTCGAACCGGGCGCGTACGGCCTGCCCGTGGGCGGGCAGATCCTCGGCGTCGGCCAGCGCCACCACGTGTCCGGCGACATCCTTCAACGCCGCCTCGGTGTACTCCACGACGTGGATCCCCCGCAGGAAGGTCTGCACGCTCAGCCCGGACGAATGCCGGGCGCACCCCGCGGTCGGCAGGACGTGATTGGATCCGGCGCAGTAGTCGCCGAGGCTCACCGGGGCGTACGGCCCGACGAAGATCGCGCCCGCGCTGCGTACTCGGGCGGCGACCGCGGTGGCCTGTGCGGTCTGGATCTCCAGGTGCTCGGCGGCGTAGGCGTTCACCACCCGCAGCCCTTGGTCGATATCGTCGACCAGCACCGTGCCGGACTGAGTGCCGGTGAGGGCCGCGGTGACCCGTTCGGCGTGTTTCACGACGGTCATCTGCGTGGTCAGGGCCGCGTCCACCGCGTCGGCGAGGGCGGGACTGTCGGTGACCAGCACGCTGGCGGCGAGCACATCGTGCTCTGCCTGACTGATGAGGTCGGCGGCCACATGCACCGGATCGGCGGTGGCGTCCGCCAGAATCGCGATCTCGGTGGGGCCGGCCTCGGCGTCGATCCCCACCAGGCCGCGGCACAACCGTTTGGCGGCGGTGACGTAGATATTGCCCGGACCGGTGATCAGGTCGACCGGGGCCAGATCGGCGCCGTCGGTATCGGAACCCCCATAGGACAGCAGGGCGACCGCCTGCGCTCCGCCGACGGCCCACACCTCCTCCACACCCAGCAGCCGGGCGGCGGCCAGGACGGTCGGATGCGGCAGCCCGCCGAACTGTTCCTGCGGCGGCGAGGCCACCACCAGCGAGGCCACCCCGGCGGTCTGCGCGGGTACGACGTTCATCACGACGCTGGACGGGTAGACGGCGTTCCCGCCCGGGACGTACAGTCCGACACGTTCCACCGGCACCCAGCGTTCGGTGACGGTACCGCCGGGAACCACCTCGGTGGTGGTATCGGTGCGCCGCTGATCCGCGTGCACGGCGCGGGTCCGCGCGATCGCGACCTCGAGCGCCGCCCGCACCGCCGGATCCAGCCCGTCGAGGGCGGCGGCCAGTTCCGCGGCCGGGACGCGCACGGTCGCCGGGGTCACCCCGTCGAATTTCGCGCCGAATTCCAGGGCCGCGGCCGCGCCGCGGTCACGGACCGCCTCCACCACCGGCCGCACCTGATGCAGTACCGAGTCCACATCGACCCCGCCGCGCGGCAGCGCGGTGCGCAACTGCGCGGTGGTGGGTGTGCGGCCGCGCAGATCGACGCGCGCGAGCTCGATACGGGATGTCATGGTGGTATCGATCCTTGTCCGGCTGTCCGAGTTGACACCGACCAGCCTATCGGGCCGGTACCACCGGTTACCGCGTGGTCCGCTTCAGACGATCCGGGAGAAGACGATATCCAGTTCGTGTTCCCAGGTACGCGGGTCCAATTCGGACTCCGAGCGCTCCCAGGTGGCCCGGAGTGTGGTCCGGGTCTCGTCGAGGTTGCCCGTCAGGCGTTGCGAATCGCCCGGGGCGTCGCGCCAGACCCGCCACAACGGCCCGGTGACGGCCCCGTTGAAGATCCGGCGCTGACCGTTGCGGTCGTACTGCAGGACCTTCAACCGCTCCGGATAGGCGTCGTCGGTCCCCATCACCCAGGTTCGCTCGATAGCCGCCTGGGGCACCGTGTAGCGCACCAGCAGGAAGGCCTCGCCGGCCAGCCACTCGATCGTCGTCCGCCCGACGACATCGGGCCATCTATCGGTGGTCGTCTTCCATTCACCGATCATCGCCGCCATGGCGGCGAGTGGCGAATCGGTCATCTGCGCGTCTCCCATCGTGAAGCGAACTTCGGATGTTCAGCTGCAGCGACGGCGCAGTTCCGCGACCCCTTCGCCGTCGAGTTCGTCGAGGACCACCGGCCGGCCCACCATGGCCAACGCTAGCGCCTCGCCGCGGCCCCGGACCGCAGGCCCGGAACCCTTGACCCAGTCGAAATCTGTCGCGACGAACTGTAACCCCTTGGTGAGCCGCCAGGGGCGGGCGAACGGGTCGGGATGGTCGAGTACGGCCTTCAGCCGGTCGGCGGGGATTTCCCGGGGCCGGCCCAGCGGACGCCGGATGTCCTGCTGGTGGACCAGTAGGTCGGCCAGGCCCAGCCGCGGCCACAGTCGCGACACCGTGCGCGGCGCGGATTCGAATTCGGCCAGCAGTTCCGCCGGTGTCCGGCGCGACCCCTCCGCGGCCATGGCGTTGTTGACACCGTCGATCGAGAAGCGGTTTCGCACGGCGATGCCGGCGTACTCGGTGAGCGCGATCGCGTCGTAGCGCAGATGCCCGATCAGGTCGCGCACCCGCCACCCGGTGCACAGTGTCGGCGCGTCCCACTCCGCGTCCGACAGTCCGCGCAGCAGGGTGGTGAGTTCGGCTCTCTCCGCGGCGAGCATCCGCCGAATATCCATGCCGCACACCATAGCCCGGCTCCGGCCGCCCGGTTTACCGATCAGCGGGTATCGCTGTCGATGAGCAGCGACCCGCCGGAACTCACCACCCGCAGTGTCGGATTCCGGGTCTGGCCGCCGTAGCTGAGGTTGTTCACCCGCATATCCACCGAGCCGTCGGGGTTGTTGCCCTTGAAGGCCTCGATCCGGCTGAAACTCTGCACGGTCCGGGTCGACCAGTACTGCTCGAATTCCTGGCGGCTGCCGTAGACCTGCTGCGCGGCCGGGGTCAGCAGCGACCACGAACCCGCGGGGTCCATGTAGAACTGCTCCAGCAGTTGCCCGGCCTGTACCCATTCGACCTGCCCGGTGCTGGGCGTGCTGCCCAGCGCGGGGGCGGTCGCCGCCGTCGTTCCGGGTGTCCGGGGTGCGGAGGTCACCGAGGTACCGGCCTGTGCCGACCCGCCGTCGCCGGAATCGGAGGAGCTGAACCACAGCACTCCGCCGACCACCGCCGCCCCGGCGATACCGCCGATGAGCACCGCGCGCCGGACCCCGCCACCGGAACCTTCCGCGACCGGCTGGGTGGTGGTGGGTGGATGATTCGGTGCCCGCCGCGGTGGGCGGTCGCCGGTTCCGTCGTGGTCGGCATCGCCGCGCGGCTCCGCCCGCCGCCGCGGGGCCGGGGCAGGCGCGGCACCACGGGTGCGGCCCGGGACGGGTGTTTCCATCGTGCTGACGGCGCCGCCGCCGGAGTGCCCGTTGCGGTCGAAGGCTTCGCGCGCGGGCACGAACCCGGCGTGCTCGGCATTGGCCCCCGGATATCCGGCGAACTGCGCGAGCTGTTCGCGGGCCTCCTGCATGGTGGGCCGCAGCCGCGGATCGGCCTCCAGCAGATCGAGCAGGAAATCGGTGGCCGGTCCGGCGTTCTGGGGGTCGCTGACCTGACCGTTGGCCGCGGCATACAGCACTTTGAGCGGGTTACCGGACCCGAACGGCGGTTCGCCCTCGAGCGCGTGGAACAGCGTGGCGCCCAGTGCGAAAACATCGGCGGCCGGCGTCGGGTCGGCACCGCGGGCGACCTCGGGGGCCAGGTAGGCGGCGGTTCCGCAGATCAACCCGGTTTCGGTGAGGGTCACATCGCCGGTGGCCCGCGAGATACCGAAATCGGTGATCTTGACGGTGCCGTGATCGTCGAGCAGGACATTGCCCGGCTTCACGTCACGATGCACGAGCCCGGCCTGATGCGCCGCGATGAGCGCCGCGGCGACCTGTTCCCCGATCCGTGCGACCTGCGGCAACGGCAGCGGCCCCTGGGAGGACAGCACCTGCGCCAGGCTGCGCGATTTCATGTACTCCATCACCAGGCACGGATCGCCGCTGTGCTCGGTGATATCGAACACCACGATGGCATTCGGGTGCTGGAATCGGGCCGCGTTGCGCGCCTCGCGAGTCGCGCGCTGGCGCAGCACATCGCGCTCGGCGGGCGGCAGACTGGGCTTTATATGGATCTGCTTGATCGCCACCGACCGTTGCAGACGCTCGTCGACGGCACGCCAGACCACGCCTGTGCCGCCGCTACCAATCTGCTCGACCAGGCGGTAGTGATCCGCGATCAACTGACCGGTATCGATGGCGCCCACTCCGAACTTTCTCGAATCGTGACCTGACGCGTCGGTGACCTCTCACGCGTTCGGGACGAGTGTAGCGGGCACCCCGACCGGCCCAGTGGGTGATATCACCCAATGCCCGCCGGACCCCGGTGCCGTATGCGGCGGCCTGCCGGCTCGCCGCCGGGCGCGCGGCGCGGGCGAACACCGGGCTACTAGGCTGTTGCGCGTGAGTCTTGTGTTGCTGCCCGCTGTCGATGTCGCCAATGGTGAGGCTGTCCGCCTGGTACAGGGCGCGGCGGGCAGTGAAACCAGTTACGGTTCGCCCCGCGATGCCGCCCTCGCGTGGCAGGACGCGGGTGCCGAATGGGTGCATCTGGTGGACCTCGACGCCGCGTTCGGCCGCGGGTCCAACCGCGAACTGCTGGCGCGGGTGGTCGGCGAACTGGATGTCGCCGTCGAGCTGTCCGGCGGTATCCGCGACGACGAATCGCTGAAGGCCGCGATGGCCACCGGCTGCGCCCGGGTCAATCTGGGAACCGCCGCGCTGGAGGATCCGCAGTGGTGCGCCCGGGCGATCGCCGAGTACGGCGACCGGGTCGCGGTCGGCCTGGACGTCCGGATCGTCGACGGCGACTACCGGCTGCGCGGCCGCGGCTGGGTCAGCGACGGCGGGGATCTGTGGGAGGTCCTGGAGCGGCTGGAACGGGACGGCTGCTCGCGTTACGTCGTCACCGATGTCACCAAGGACGGCACCCTCACCGGTCCGAACCTGGATCTGCTGCGCGAGGTGTGTATGGCCACCGATGCGCCGGTGATCGCCTCGGGCGGGGTCTCTGCCCTGGCCGATCTGACCGCGATCGCCGAACTGGTGCCCGACGGCGTGGAAGGCGCGATCGTGGGCAAAGCCCTGTACGCGGGCCGGTTCACCCTGCCCGAGGCGCTGGCCGCCGTCCGTTGATCGCGCGCGGGGTCGTCGTACCGGCCGTGCCCGGGTTACCGAGCACTCCCGCCGTGCGCCCGCACGACCGCATACCGACCGCGAGAAACCGGGAGCCGAAACGATGACCAGGGCAGAAACCGAACTGGCGGGCCTGCTGACCACGGCGGCCGAGGTGCTCGACGGTGTCGGCGACCGCTTTCTCGAGGGCCGCGGCGCCCCCAGCGCGGTAGCCAAGGGATCCCGGGATTTCGCCACCGAACTCGACCTGGAACTCGAACGCACCATCTCCGCGCAGCTCCTGGCGCGGACCGGTATCGAAGTGCACGGCGAGGAGTTCGGCGGGCCGTCGCTCGCCAGCGGCACCGCATGGGTGCTGGATCCGATCGACGGCACCTTCAACTATTCGACCGGTCATCCGCTCACCGGCACCCTGCTCGCGTTGATCCGCGACGGGGAACCGGTGCTCGGGCTGGCCTGGTTTCCGCCGCTGGACCGCCGCTACGCCGCCGTCGCCGGCGGACCGCTGCTGGTGGACGGGGTCGCCCGGCCGCCGTTACCCGCCGGCGTACTCGACGAGGCGATGATCGGGTTCGGCGCCTTCAATATCGAATCCACCGGCCGGGTTCCGGGTATGTTCCGGCACCGGGTCCTCGGGGCGCTCAGCCGATTGTCGTCCCGGGTGCGGATGCACGGCTCGACCGGCATCGACCTGGCCTTCACCGCCGACGGCACCCTCGGCGGTGCGATCGTGTTCGGGCACCATGCCTGGGACAACGCGGCGGGCGCGCTGATGGTGCGGTGCGCCGGCGGGATCGTCACCGACCTCGAGGGTGCGGACTGGACCATCGACTCCGGTTCGGTCCTGGCGGCAGCGCCCGGGGTGCACGCCGAACTACTCGAAATGATCGCCGCGACCCGCGGCACCGGGTTCGCCGCGCCCGGCAGCGATCGCGATACCGGTGTGAACAGTGCCGCCCGCGGCGGCGGTGAGGAGCGCTCATGACCCTGGCGACACGCGTCATCCCCTGCCTGGACGTCGACGCGGGCCGGGTGGTCAAGGGCGTCAATTTCCAGAATCTGCGCGATGCCGGTGATCCGGTCCAGCTCGCGGCCGCCTACGACGCCCAGGGCGCGGACGAACTCACCTTCCTCGATGTCACCGCCTCCAGCGGGGACCGCGCCACCATGTTCGACGTGGTCACCCGGACCGCCGAGCAGATCTTCATCCCGCTCACCGTCGGCGGCGGGGTACGCACCGTCGAGGATGTGGACCGGCTGTTGCGTGCCGGCGCGGACAAGGTCTCGGTGAACACCGCCGCCATCGCCCGCCCCGAGGTGCTGTACGAGATGTCGCAGCGGTTCGGGTCGCAGTGCATCGTGCTGTCGGTCGACGCCCGCACCGTTCCCGACGGCGAACCGGACACCCCGTCGGGCTGGGAGGTCACCACGCACGGCGGGCGCCGCGGTACCGGGATCGACGCGGTCGAATGGGCGGTGCGCGGGGCCGAGCTGGGCGTGGGGGAGATCCTGCTCAACTCGATGGACGCCGACGGTACCAAGGCGGGTTTCGATCTGCCGATGATCCGTGCCGTGCGCGCCGCGGTCTCGATTCCGGTGATCGCTTCGGGCGGCGCCGGCGCGGTCGAACATTTCGCCCCTGCGGTGCAGTCCGGTGCGGACGCGGTGCTGGCCGCCAGCGTCTTCCATTTCGGGGATCTGACCATCCCGCAGGTCAAGGACGCTCTGCGCGCGGCCGATCTGGTGGTGCGCTGAGATGGCATTGGATCCGGCGATCGCGGCCCGGCTCAAACGCAACGACGCCGGGCTGGTGGCCGCGGTGGCGCAGGAACGCGCCACCGGCGCGGTGCTGATGATGGCGTGGATGGACGACGAGGCGCTGGCCCGTACGCTCGAAACCCGGCGGGCCACCTACTATTCGCGGTCCCGGCAGCAGTACTGGGTCAAGGGGGAGACCTCCGGGCATACGCAGTACGTGCACGAGGTCCGGCTGGACTGCGACGGCGATACGGTACTGCTGGTGGTGGATCAGCGGGGCGCGGCCTGCCACACCGGTACGCACACCTGTTTCGACACCGACGTGCTGCTCACTTCCGAACAGGTGTGACGGCCGTACGGTCGGGGACCGTGCGGCGCTGCCGACGGCCTGCTCGTGGCCTTCAGCACGGTCACCGGGCGACAGGCAGGCGAGGACAGACCGGAATTCGGCGCTCTACCGGACGGGAATCGGCCCGCAGTGCAGATCTGTCCCGAACGACTTCAGGCGTGGGATGCCAGCGGCGGACGACGGAAAGATTCGGGTGTTCGTCGGGGAGCGGCCGCGAGATCGACCTGGGTCCTCGTCACACCGGGGGCCTCGCGCGGTATCGGCGGCTTCCACCCGGTGAATTACGCGCGCGTGCTCACTCCGGGGATATGACGCCGGGCGTATAACGGGTGATCTCGATTCCGCGGACGAACCTGCCCTCGATCCGGAAGTGGATGAACGCGTAAGGATGTCCGCCGGGCGCGATAACCGCCACGGGGCTGCCCCCGAGGAGAAGAGTCGTGGTGACCGCGATCCGGTCGGCGAACAGGCGCGTCTCCTCGGCGACGGCTGTGGCGCCGCGGACCTCGGTGGGCGCTCCCGCCGGCAGCAGGCGCGGATCGGCGGTCCGGACGGCATCGGGAGCCAGCAGCGTGACCAGGCGGGCGATATCGCCGCCGCGGGCGGCGGCCAGGAAGGCCTCTACGATCTCGAGGTGCCCGACGATCCCGGGGTGTCCGGAGGTGCCGGTCGACCCGGTGGCAGTGCCGATCTCGGCGGGCCGCGCATCCCGGAGCCGGGCACGCGCCCGGCTGGCCAGTTTTTTCGCCGCCGCCGGATTCGAGTCGAGTACTGCGGCGACCCGCTCGAACGGAACTGCGAAGAGATCGTGCAGCACGTAGGCCACCCGCTGGGCGGGGGAGAGTTCGCCGAGCACAACGAGCAACGCCCGGGACACGTCCTCGCGGCGGAGGAACGCTTCGTCGGCGCCGGCCTGCGCACCGGCGACGTCCTCGAGCAGCAGAGGGAGTTCGCCCCGTCGTTCCCTGGCGCGGAGCAGATCCAGGCACAGCCGCGCTGTCACGGTGGTGAACCAGGCGTCCGGTTCGGCCACCTCGGACAGATCCGCCGACTGCACCCGGGTCCACGCCGTCTGCACCGCGTCCTCGGCATCGTGGTACGAGCCGACGATCCGGTGGGCCAGCGAGAGCAGCCGCGGCCGGGCCGCCTCGAATTTCTCGACGATTTCCACGAGGGGGTCACCTTTCGTGCGTGCTGGACGTCAGGAGGGATGAGAACGAACCACCCGACGTGCACGCCCCTGAGGAGGCACCATGAGCGTACCGATCCACCGATTCCGTTCCGGAACCGATCGAGCCCCCGGTCTCGCCGACGTCGAGCCGGAAGCCGCCGGGCGCCCGGCGTACGGCTGCGCCTCGGCGTCCGCGTTCCGGCAGGGGGTCGACCGGTGAACGGGGCGATCGAGATCGTCCTGCTCGCCGTGACCGTGGGCTGCGTGCTGGCCAATGCCGCGGAGGTGGTCGCGAAGGCAGTGCGGGCGCAGTTCGTGATGCAGAACTCCACCGAGGTGGGTGTGGCACCGAAGTGGATTCCGTACCTGGCGGTGATCGAAGGCGCCGGAGTGGCCGGATTGGTGGCCGGGCTGTTCGGGCTGGAGTCCATCGGGCTGGCGGCCGCGGCCGGGCTGGTGCTGTTCTTCGTGGGGGCAGTCGCCGCGCACGTCCGGGCGCGGGTTTTCCACAACATCGCGTTTCCGGCGGGCTTCCTGGTACTGGCGCTGGCCGCTACCGCTTTCTTCGCGTTGCCGGCGTAGCGGGCACCGTACCGCGCGGTCCAGGAACCGCCGGCGCTTACTGGACGGTCCGGCCCAGCACCGTACTCAGATGGGTGGCGAGCGTATCGCCGAGATCCGCCATTGCCGCGGTCTGCTCGGCGTCGAGTCCGTCGAACACCAGCCGGCGCACCACATCCATGTACCCGGGCGCGGCCTCCACGACCTTCTGGTGTCCCTCGTCGGTGAGCTCGGCCAGGACGCCGCGCCGCCCGGTGTTCGCGCTGCGCGTGGCCCAGCCCATCCGTTCGAGTTTGGAGACCACATGGGACAGCCTCGATAGCGATGAATTTGCTCGCTGCGCGAGCTCGCTCATCTGCAGTCTCCGGTCGGGTGCCTCCGAGAGCAGGGTCAGCACCCAGTACTCGAAATGAGTCACGCCGGACTCGCGTTGCAGGTCGGTATCCAGTGCCCCCGGCAAGCGGTTCAGTACCGCGACCACTGCGCGCCAGGCCCGTCCCTCGACCGGGTTCAGCCACTCCGTCACTAATCCGCCTTCTCTCCGGCCCGGTGACGATTCCGGCAAGTGTCACCGGGCTACCGGAGAAAAGTTTGCCACGACTTCGCTCGAACTTGTGTCAACTCGGAAACGAAGGTGAGGCCATTCACAGCAAATGCGCGGATCGGCAGCCGCTAAGCGCTTTTTCGCGTGCGTAGAAAATCCAGTGCGCGGTCGGCGTGTACATTCGCGCGCAGTTCGCTGCTGATCTCGGTGAGAACAGTGCGGTCGGTGTCGATGACGAAGGTATGCCGTTTCACCGGCATGAGCTTGCCCAGTAGTCCGCGTTTCACCCCGTAGCTCTGCGCGACCGATCCGTCGGTGTCCGACAGCAGCGGGTATTCCAGCCGCTGTGCCCCCGCGAACCCCGCCTGGACATCGACGGCATCGGCGCTGATCCCCGCGCAACTCGCGCCGAGCGCAGCGAACTCCGCGGTGAGATCGCGGAAATGGCAGGCCTCGGCCGTGCATACCGGCGTATTCGCGGCGGGATAGAAGAACAGCACCAGTGGCCCGCCGGCCAGGAGCGAATCGAGGGAGTGGAGGGCGCCGGTCTGATCCGGGAGTTCGAATACCGGGGCGAGCTGGCCGATCTGCATACCCGGACCCTACCGTCGGCGGCGGGTCCCACGGGGTGCGTCGAGCACGCCGGACGCGCGGCTGGAATGATGGTTCGAATGCACGGCGCGACTACTCCCGCGACTACCTCCCGCGAACGATTCCACGAACTCGCCGCCGAACACCGGGTCGTCCCGGTGACCCGGAAGGTGCTGGCCGATTCGGAGACCCCGCTGTCGGCGTACCGCAAACTGGGCGGCGACCGGGCGGGCACATTCCTGTTCGAATCCGCGGAGAACGGCCGTTCCTGGTCGCGCTGGTCGTTCATCGGCGCGGGCAGCCCCTCGGCGCTCACCTCGGTCGACGGCGCCGCCACCTGGCTCGGCACCACCCCCGCCGGCGCTCCCTCCGGTGGTGACCCACTCGACGCCCTGCGCGAAACCCTCGAACTTTTGCGCACCGAACGGCTGCCCGGTCTGCCGCCGCTGACGGGCGGAATGGTCGGGTACCTCGGTTACGACGCGGTGCGCCGCATGGAGCGACTGCCCGAATACGCCGACGACGATCTGCACCTGCCGGAAATAGTGCTGCTGCTGGCCACCGATCTGGCGGCGTTCGACCACCACGAGGGCGCGATCACCTTGATCGCCAATGCCGTCAACTGGAACGGTACGGCCGAGAACGCCGACGCCGCCTACGACGACGCCGTCGCCCGGCTCGACCGGATGACCGCCGCGCTGGCCGCACCCGCGATCTCCACGGTTTCCGTTTTCGACCAGCCCGAACCGGACTACCGGCGCGCCCGCACGCCGGACGAATTCGGCGCCGGGGTCCGCCGGCTGGTCTCGGAGATCGAGGCCGGGGAGGCATTCCAGGTGGTGTTGTCGCAGCGGTTCGAAATGGACTACGGCGGCACCCCCATCGACCTCTACCGGATGCTGCGCGCGGCCAATCCGAGCCCGTACATGTTCCTGTTGCACATCCCGGACGGCGACGGAAACACCGCGTTCTCGATCGTCGGGTCCAGCCCGGAAGCGCTGGTGGCGGTGCAGGACGGGGTCGCGACCACGCATCCGATCGCGGGCACCCGCTGGCGGGGTGCCACCGAGGAAGACGATCTGCTGCTCGAGAAAGGCCTGCTGGCCGACGAGAAGGAGAACGCCGAACACCTCATGCTCGTCGATCTCGGCCGCAACGATCTGGGCCGGGTCTGCGTGCCCGGCACGGTGCGGGTCACCGAGTACCGGCACGTCGAGCGCTACAGCCATGTGATGCATCTCGTTTCCACCGTGACCGGCCGGCTGGCCCCGGGCAAGATCGCGCTCGACGCGGTGCGGGCCTGTTTCCCGGCGGGCACCCTGTCCGGCGCCCCCAAGGTCCGGGCCATGCAGTTGATCGAGGAACTCGAACCCACCCGGCGCGGCGTGTACGGCGGTGTGGTCGGGTACCTCGACTTCGCCGGTGACGCCGATACCGCGATCGCCATCCGCACCGCCCTGCTCAAGGACGGCGTCGCCTACGTCCAGGCCGGCGCGGGTGTGGTGGCCGATTCCGAGGCCGAATACGAGGACACCGAATCCCGGAACAAGGCCATGGCGGTGCTGCGTGCGGTCGCCGCGGCCGAAACGGTGCGCGCTTTCGGCGACGAGGAGGCCGCCGACCGGGAATCGGTATCCGTGGCGTCCGGAGGGGGCGTATGACGGCAGACGATGCCGCCGCCCGGCGCACACCGGCCGGAACTCCGGCGGGCACGGCCGCATCCCGTGGGTCCATCCCGGCGATCGGCGGGCCGGCCGACAACAGTGCGCAGATTGCTGCGTCGTCGGGCAGTGCGACAGGGCCGGTAGGAGAGCAGGACGGTATCGGCGAAGTTCGGCCGACCGAGCCGAAGAGGTCCACAACGAACACCGCCGATCCGGATACGACCGATCCCGCTCCCGGAGCGGTCGACGGCGCCGCGGCTCCGGCGCAGCCGGTCGCAGGGGCAGCCACCTCTGAGGCGGCCGACGGGGGCACTGGTCCGGCCGCCACCGATATGGGCGAACCCGAGGCGGTGGCCGACGCCCCGGATGCCGCGCAGCGGGCTACCGGATCCCACGGTGAATCTCCGGCTGGACGTCCCCGGCCGATCGACTGGGGCGACGAGGAGATCACACCGCCCGCCGCGACGGCCGCCGCGGCGGGTAGGCGGCACCCGATCGCCGCGCTGGTGCTACTCGCCGTCGGCGCTGCGGCGCTCTGGGGTTCGTCGCGCCTCACCTGGGTGACGGTGACCTCCGCGGACGGTTTGACCGAGCCGCGGACGGACGAGCTGAACGGCGGGATCTGGTTCGGCGCGCTGACGCCGTTGGCCCTCGTTCTGCTGGCCGCCATCGCGGCTGTGCTCGCGACACGGGGCTGGCTGCGCCGATCGGTCGGTGTGGTGGTCGCGCTGATCGCCGCTGTGACCGCGGTACCGGCGCTGGCTCTGCTCACCGGGTCCGGCGCCACCGAACAGCGAGCCGCCGATCTGGCCGGGCTTCCGGGCCGGGCGCAGGTGCAGGAGCTGGTGACCTCGCCCGGCCCGGCCGTGCTCACGCTGTGCGGTGCACTGGCCGCGTTCGGCGCGGGGCTGTTACTGGCCCGGATGCCGGCCGATACGAAGCAACTGTCCGGGAAATACGACAACCCGGCCACGCGGAAGGCCGCCGCCACCGAAGCCGTGCAGCAGCGTGCGTCCGGCGATGTGCTCCCGGAACGGGTGCTGTGGGATGCGCTGGATGCCGGTGCCGACCCGACCGAGTCCGCCGCCACGGCCGACCCGACCGAGCCGGGCGGCACGGACGAGCTGCCCGAGCGGGCAGCCGCCACGGGCTCGGCGAACGAATCGGCCGAAGCCACATCCGCCGACCGGGCCGGCGGAACCGACGGGAACCCCACCACAGACCGCCCGGATGCCCGACGACCGCACGACACCCCTTAGCAGGCCGGTCGCGGCAGGGTGACCCGCCCCCGGCGTCAGGGTGCCGCAGCCTGCCATTTACTCTTGTTCAGCATCGGTGAGACAGCGCCTGGGGGAATCCTGCAGGCAAGTAATTTGCGTGTCTCCCCAGAAAGGATTCGAGCCAGATGACGGTACTCGACTCGATTCTCGACGGGGTCCGCTCGGATGTAGCCGCTCGGGAGGCGGTGCTCGACTTCCCCGCGGTGAAGGCAGCGGCCGCCGCCGCGACCCCGCCGCTCGATGCGAAGGCGGCCCTTCTCGAAGACGGTATCGGCGTGATCGCCGAGGTCAAGCGGGCCAGTCCGTCCAAAGGTGCGCTCGCCGATATCGGTGACCCGGCCAGCCTGGCCAAGGCCTACGAGGACGGTGGCGCCCGGATCATCAGTGTGCTCACCGAGGGCCGGCGTTTCCACGGTTCGCTGGACGATCTGGACGCGGTCCGCGCCACCGTCGATATTCCGGTGCTGCGCAAGGATTTCGTCGTCGGCCCGTACCAGATCCACGAGGCGCGGGCGCACGGCGCCGATGTGATCCTGCTGATCGTCGCCGCCCTGGAACAGGACACGCTGGCTTCGCTCATCGATCGCACCGAATCGCTCGGGATGACCGCGCTCGTCGAGGTGCATACCGAGGAGGAGGCCGACCGGGCCCTCACTGCCGGTGCGAGCGTGATCGGCGTGAACGCGCGCAACCTGAAAACTCTCGAGGTCGATCGGGACTGCTTCGCCCGGATCGCGCCGGGGCTACCCACGGAGGTCGTGCGGATCGCCGAATCCGGGGTTCGCGGCACCGCCGATCTGCTCGCCTATGCGGGTGCCGGCGCGGACGCGGTTCTCGTCGGCGAGGGTCTGGTCACCAGTGGCGACCCCCGGGCGGCGGTTTCGGAGCTGGTCACCGCGGGCACCCATCCCTCCTGCCCCAAACCGGCCCGGCGGGGGCGCTGATGGCGGCGTCCGGATCGTCCACCGACCATGCGCTGCCCGCCGCGAGCCGCGGGGTGGCACAGCGTAGCGAACACGAACCCGACGAGGGCGGCCATTTCGGCGTCTACGGCGGCCGGCATGTGCCCGAGGCGTTGATGGCGGTGATCGAGGAGGTCACGGCCGAATACGACAAGGTCCGGCTGGATCCCGATTTCCTCGCCGAACTCGATCGGCTGCAGCGCGACTACACCGGTCGCCCCTCGCCGGTCTTCGAATGCACCGGACTGGCCGAACACGCCGGTGGCGCGCGGATCCTGCTGAAACGTGAGGATCTGAACCACACCGGCTCCCACAAGATCAACAATGTGCTGGGGCAGGCGCTGCTGGCCAAGCGGATGGGCAAGACCCGGATCATCGCCGAAACCGGCGCCGGGCAGCACGGGGTCGCCACGGCCACCGCCTGCGCCCTGCTCGGGCTGCGCTGCATCGTCTACATGGGTGCGGTCGATACCGCCCGGCAGGCCCTGAACGTGGCCCGGATGCGGCTGCTCGGAGCCGAGGTCGTCTCGGTGACGCTGGGGTCGCAAACCCTCAAGGACGCGATCAACGAGGCCCTGCGCGACTGGGTCACCAACGCCGACGACACCTACTACTGTTTCGGCACCGCCGCCGGACCCCATCCGTTCCCGATGATGGTCCGCGATTTCCAGCGCGTCGTCGGAATGGAGGCCCGCGCCCAGGTCCAGAGCCTGACCGGCCGGCTGCCCGACGCCGTCGCCGCCTGTGTGGGCGGCGGGTCCAACGCGATCGGTATCTTCCACGCCTTCATCGACGACCCCGGTGTCCGCCTCGTCGGCTACGAAGCCGCCGGTGACGGTGTGGAAACCGGCCGCCACGCGGCAACCTTCGCCGGTGGTTCGCCCGGCGCGTTCCAAGGCGCCTACTCGTACCTGCTGCAGGACGAGGACGGCCAGACCATCGAATCGCATTCCATCTCGGCCGGCCTGGACTATCCGGGCGTGGGTCCCGAGCACGCGTTCCTGAAGGATATCGGCCGGGCCGAGTATCTACCGGTCACCGATACCGCCGCGATGGACGCACTGCTGCTGCTCAGCCGCACCGAAGGCATCATCCCGGCCATCGAATCCGCGCATGCGGTCGCCGGGGCGCTCGAACTGGGCCGCGAACTCGGCGAGGGCGCCGTCATCCTGGTGAACCTGTCCGGGCGTGGCGACAAGGATATGGATACCGCCGCCCGCTGGTTCGGGCTCTTCGACGATCCGGACACCGGCAAGGAGAACGGTCAGTGAGTTCCGAATCCCGGCTCGGCGCCACTTTCGCCGCCTGCCGGACCGATAACCGGGCCGCGCTCATCGGATACCTGCCGGCCGGCTACCCGGATCTCGAGGGTTCGCGCAAAGTCGTGCGGGCGATGGTCGAATCCGGTTGCGATATCGTCGAAGTCGGCGTTGCCTATTCCGATCCGGTGATGGACGGCCCCACCATCCAGGCCGCCGCCGACCAGGCGCTGCGCGGCGGGGTCCGGGTCCGTGATGTGTTCTCCGTGGTGGAAGCGGTGACCGACGCGGGTGCCGAAGCGGTGGTGATGAGCTACTGGAATCCGGTGCTCAAATACGGTGTCGACCGCTTCGCCCGCGATCTCGCCGCCGCCGGTGGCGCCGGCATCATCACCCCCAACCTCATTCCCGAGGAAGCCGGCGACTGGTTCAGCGCCTCCGCCGCGCACCACCTCGACCGGATCTTTCTGGTGGCGCCGTCGTCCACCGAGGAACGCCTCGCGGCCACTCTCGACGCCAGTTCGGGTTTCGTCTACGCCGCCTCGACCATGGGCGTCACCGGCGCCCGGGACGCGGTCTCGACCATGGCCCCCGCGCTGTGCGCCCGGATCCGCGAGCACAGTGATATCCCCATCGGCGTGGGCCTGGGGGTCCGCTCCGGGGCGCAGGCGGCCGAGATCGCGGCCTACGCCGACGGCGTGATCGTCGGCTCGGCGCTGGTCACCGCCGCGGCGCAGGGGCTGGACGCGGTGCGGGCGCTGACCACGGAATTGGCCGGCGGCGTTCGGTCCGCCACCGTCACTTCCTGAGACCGGCCGCCGACGCGGCCACCGTGCACGACACGGCGGTGCGTAAACCGGCGGGGTATGGGTGCGGGCGGGTGCCGAACACGCGAGGGGCCGGACTTGCCAATGTGGCCTCCTGGACTACGGTTGCCCCGTGACCGTTCTCGCCGTACCGGAAACCACCTCGACCGCCGTATCGCCCGCCGCCGAGCTGCTGGCCTATCTGCCCAGCCCGCCGCAGGGTGTCTGGGATATCGGGCCGTTCCCGCTCCGCGCGTACGCGGTCTGCATCATCGTCGGCATCATCGTCGCCATCTGGTGGGGCGAGAAACGCTGGCAGGCCCGCGGTGGTGAGGCGGGCGCAATCCTGGACGTCGCCGTTTTCGCGGTACCGTTCGGCCTGATCGGCGGCCGGCTCTATCACGTCGCCACCGACTGGCAGAAGTACTTCGGCGCCGACGGCAACCCGATGGATGCCCTGAAGATCTATCAGGGCGGCCTCGGAATCTGGGGTGCGGTATTCCTCGGCGGAATCGGCGCCTGGATCGCCTGCCGCATCTACAAGATCCCGCTGCCGGCGCTCGGTGACGCGATCGCGCCCCCGATCCTGCTCGCCCAGGCCATCGGCCGGCTCGGCAACTATTTCAACCAGGAACTCTACGGCCGCGAAACCGATCTGCCGTGGGGCCTGGAGATCTATCTCCGATTCGACGACGCCGGCCGGCTCGACATGATGAACGGCGTTTCCTCGGGCGAGGTCCAATCCGTCGTACACCCGACATTCCTCTACGAGCTGGTGTGGAATGTCGCGGTGGTGCTCGCGCTGGTCTACATCGACCGGCGTTTCCGGATCGGGCACGGTCGGCTGTTCGCCCTGTACGTCGCCGGATACTGCTTCGGGCGGTTCTTCGTCGAACTCATGCGTGACGACGAGGCCACGCAGATCGCGGGCATCCGGATCAACTCCTTCACCTCCGGCCTGGTCTTCCTGGCCGCGATCGCGTACTTCCTGTTCGCCACCAAGGGCCGGGAAACCCCCGACCAACTCCGCCCCGGATGGGGGCCGCGCCCGTGGCCCTGGCAGTTCGGCGAATTGCGCGCCGCGGGTGCGGCAACCGATACCGGTGCCGGTGCGAAGGATTCCACCGAACGCGAATCCGATGCCGCCGGCGAGTCCGGTGCCGCCGATCCGCTTGCGAAATCGGAGTCGAAGGTGGGCGAGTCCGACGCCACCGATCCGCTTGCGAAGCCGGCGAAGTCCGAGAAGGGCGGCGAGTCCGCGGAATCGGACGGTGCCGCCGCCGACAGTGATCCGGAGGATTCCTCCGCCGCGTCCGATCCAGAAAATGCCGAGGGCTCTCCGCACGAATCCGTGAGCGCGGAAACCGATTCGGCGCGGGAACCGGCATCCACGGCCGCGACGGCCTCGGGGAGCACGGGGGAGACGGCCGGTAAGGGTCCGGCGTCCGCCGAAAGCACTACTCCCCGCGCGGAATAGGACGCCGTTCGGCGCCGCACGCGGCGGTCTGGCACCATCGCCGGGCAGGCAACGCCAGAAATCGGTTGTCCTCACTGCCGGGGGCACCACGAAGGAGGAGCAGTGACCGATCCGTACCAGCAGGGCGGACCGCAGTACGGCCCGCCGGGCACCGGCCCGGATCTGGGTAAATCGCCGGGGTATCCGTCGCAGCCGCAGGCGCAGCCCTATCCGTCCCAGCCGTACGCCTCGCAGCCGCAACCGTATCCGGGTCAGCCGGACCCGCAGTACGGGGCCGCGCCGGGCTACGGGCAGCCGGATCCCTACGGGCAGCCGGGCGGCGCGTACGGGCAGCCGGGTCCTGCCTACGGCGCGCCCATGGGCTACAACCCGATGGACCCGGAGGCCCCATACGGCCGGGACATGTACGGGGTGCCGCTGTCGGACAAACAGAAGATGGTGGCCGGCCTGCTGCAGATCTTCTTCGGCTATCTCGGGATCGGCCGGTTCTACCTCGGTGACACCGGGATGGGTATCGGCCAGATCGCGGCCAGCATTTTCACCTGCGGTATCGCCGGGTCGATCTGGGGTCTCATCGACGGCATCATGATTCTCACCGGCAAGGTGACCGATACCCACGGTCGTCCGCTGCGGGACTGAAGGCGCACGGCGCCGGTGATGCGGGTCCACTCCGGTGGGCCCGCATTCGTGCGTTCGGGGGTAATTCGTAGTGGCGGGGTAACAGTCGCGTAAAGCCTCCGGTTCATCATGAGGCGGGCGGCGTTGGGCCGCCGTTCACCCAGAGTTCGGCGCACCCGCCGTCGCCCGCGGGCCGGGCGGGACGCCGTATCCCGGCAGGATTAGGCTCGACACGTGATGCGACGGACGAAGATTGTGTGCACCCTCGGCCCGGCCACTGCCACCGAGGAACGTATTCGAGAGCTCGTCGAAAGCGGTATGGACGTCGCCCGGCTGAATTTCAGCCACGGCGAGCACTCCGACCACGCCGAAAACTACAAGAAGGTGCGGCAGGCCTGCGAAGATCTCGGCCGCGCCGTCGGTATTCTCGCCGATCTCCAAGGCCCCAAGATCCGGCTGGGGCGTTTCGCCGAGGAACGCACCATCTGGGCGACCGGTGAGGTCGTCCGCATCACCGTCGACGATATCGTCGGTGATCACGACCGCGTCTCCACCACCTACAAACAGCTCGCCGCCGATGCCAAATCCGGTGACCGGCTGCTCGTCGACGACGGCAAGGTCGGGCTCGAGGTGATCCGCGTCGAAGGCAACGACGTGGTGTGCGAGGTGACCGAGGGCGGCCCGGTCAGCAACAACAAAGGTGTATCGCTGCCGGGGATGGATGTCTCGGTTCCGGCGCTCTCCGAAAAGGACATCGAGGATCTGGAATTCGCTCTGAACCTGGGCGTGGACTTCATCGCGCTCTCGTTCGTCCGCTCGCCCTCGGATATCGAGCTCGTCCACGATGTGATGGACCGCGTCGGCCGCCGGGTCCCGGTGATCGGCAAACTGGAGAAGCCCGAGGCGATCGACAACCTCGAGGCCGTGGTCCTGGCCTTCGACGCGGTGATGGTGGCCCGCGGCGACCTCGGTGTCGAACTGCCGCTCGAGCAGGTGCCGATCGTGCAGAAGCGTGCGATTCAGATGGCCCGCGAGAACGCGAAACCGGTGATCGTCGCGACCCAGATGCTCGAATCCATGATCGAGAATTCGCGGCCCACCCGCGCCGAGGCTTCCGATGTGGCCAATGCGGTGCTCGACGGAGCCGACGCGGTGATGCTGTCCGGTGAGACCTCGGTCGGTAAATATCCGATCGAGACCGTGCGCACCATGGCGCGCATCGTGCACGCGGTGGAAACCGAATCCACCAGTGTGCCGCCCCTGACGCATACACCGCGCACCAAACGCGGGGTCATCTCCTACGCCGCCCGCGATATCGGGGAACGGCTCAACGCCAAGGCGCTGGTGGCATTCACCCAGTCCGGCGATACGGTCCGTCGCCTGGCCCGCCTGCACACCCCGCTACCGCTGCTGGCGTTCACCCCCCTGTCGGAGGTGCGCAGCCAGCTGGCGCTCACCTGGGGTACCGAAACCTTCATCGTGCCCACCGTGGACAGCACGGACGCGATGATCAAACAGGTCGATCAGGCGCTGCTGAGCATGAACCGCTACCGCAAGGGTGACCTCGTGGTCATCGTGGCGGGTTCCCCACCGGGTACCGTCGGATCCACGAATCTGATCCACGTGCACCGTATCGGCGAGGAGGACCACTGATGCCGAGCAAACCCGGAGTCGCCCGGTGAGCGCGCCCGTCGACGAGACCGTCACCGACCGGCACCGTGATCTCGACACCCTGCTGGAGCTGCTGGACCTCGAGGAGGTGTCCGAGGATGTGTTCCGCGGGCACCATCCGGAGAAGGTCGCCAGCCGCACCTTCGGCGGACAGCTGGTTTCGCAGGCGGTGATCGCCGCCGGTCGCACGGCCGGGGACCGGCCGATCCATGTGCTCAACGCCCATTTCGTGCGGGGCGGCGATGTGAAGAAACCCATCGAATACCACGTCGAACGGCATCGTGACGGCCGGGCGTTCGCCAACCGCACCGTCACCGCGGTGCAGGACGGCCAGGAACTGTTCGTCATGCTGGCCTCCTTCCAGGAATGGGGCAAGGGGCTCGAACACGCCCACGAACGGCCGGACGTGCCGGATCCGGAGACGCTGCCGCGGATCCAGGAAAGTTTCGCCGGGTTCGAGGACAAGCTGGAGATGTTCGTCAACGCTCCGCATCCGATCGATATGCGCTACACCAACGATCCGGCCTGGATCCTCAAGGGCACGGGCGAGAAGTTGAACCACAACCGCGTGTGGATGCGCGCCGACGGCACCCTGCCCGACGATCCGCTGATCCATGTGGCCGCGCTGAGCTACTCCTCCGACACCACGGTGCTGGATTCGATCATCACCACCCACGGGCTGTCGTGGGGCCTGGACCGGATCGTCGCCGCCACGGTGAACCATTCCATCTGGTTCCACCGTCCGTTCCGGTTCGACGAATGGGCGCTGTACGCCACCGAATCCCCCGTGGCCGCGGGCTCACGGGGGCTGGCCACCGGGCGTTTCTACTCCCGGTCGGGCGATCTGCTGGCCACCACCGTGCAGGAAGGCGTTATCCGCCATTTCCCGGCGCGGCGCTGACCGCCGCCCGGTGGTTCAGAGCCGCTCGGCCGATAACGGCTCGAGATCGACATCGGTGCGCTGCTCGGCGCTGAGCGTGAACGGTGCCCCGGGGCCGAGTTCGTCCAGGCCCCGCAGCAACCGATGCTCCAGCGCATCGATGTAGCCGTCGGTCAGTTCGGCCGGATCACCGACCAGGCTCAGCGCGATCTCGAACGTCGCATGTCCGTGGGGTTCCGCGCCGGGATTTCCCGCGCGCCAGCGGCTGTCGAATTCCCGGTGGCGCGAATCGTCCTCGGCGACCGGCAGGGTGAAGCGCCATGCGCAGACCTCACCGTCGTCGAGATGTTCGGCCAGATCCTTGCGTACGGATTCGACGAGTCTGTCCAGGGTTTCCGGGGTCACATAAACATGAAGCGAAACATCCGAAATGCGTTTCGGCATGCGCCATTCCTGTCGTGTGTCGAACCTGCAACGGCATGGGATTCTCGATGTTCCGGACCGCGAGTGTAGTGCGCTCGGCCGGGAAAGTCAGACTCCGAGTCGGTATCGTTGTCCGATCGCTGAACAATCACGCGTACCAGCCGTTGTGCTGGGCGGCCACCAGCGGGGACAACCGGGCCGGTGACGGGGCCGGTTGCACCACCAGCGGCGGCCGTCCCCACTGCCGTTCGGTGGGCGTGCTCACCGGCGCCAGCGCCACCAGCAACGGCACCAGCGCATCGGCGATCTTGTCGCCGACCTCGCAATACGCCTTCGCCGAAAGTCCCACCGGATCGGCGATGTTCTCCCGCCCGACCAGGGACAGGTTGTGCCGGCTGCGATGCAGTTCGGCCACGCTACGCGCCCCGGTGACCCGCGCGATCCGATACGCCTCCAGCAAGGTGAACGTCCGCGACCCCGCCGCCGCCATCTCCGCGACCTCATCCCTGATGTTCTCAGTCATGGTGAGGACCAGATCCGCGCGATCGATATGCTGGGGTTCGAGTTTTCGGGCCCGGAAATTACTCGGGTCCCCGCCCAAACCGGTGATGGCCTCGGCAGCCCGTGGTTCCACCGGAAATCCCACCAGGGCCCGGGTACCGGCGCTTTCGGCGGTGATCCCGGTCAGCCGGTATTCGACCGCGATGGAACGGGTGAGTCGTTCGGCGATCACCGAACGGCACACATTGCCATTGCAGACGAACAGGATGTGCATGCGGCTACGGTAATTCGCCCGCGACCTGCACAGAACCGGTGTTCGTACAAAATCACATCCCCACTCCGATGAATTCATCCGCCCTTAGCGTGGCGTTTCTCTGCCCGTTCGGGCGGCCGGGGACGGAGATATGCCCGGGTATTCGGTGAAATTCGCTCGCCGACCGCGCCGTTCGGCGTCACGCTCTACACATGCACGAACCGCAACACGAGATCCGCGCGCTCTACAACGCATCCACCATCACGGTCTACCAGGCATACTCCCCGGTTATCGGTCGGCCTGCCATTCGCGAGGGCCGGTTCCCTACGGCATGGAAACGGGAACGGATGACGTGGATCAAGCCGTCGTTTCTGTGGATGATGTACCGCTGCGGCTGGGGTACGAAGCCGGATCAAGAGACAGTCCTCGCCGTGGAGATCTCACGCAGCGGCTTCGAATGGGCACTGCGGCATGCATGCCTGTCGACCTATAAGCCTGGGCTGCATTCCGACCGCAGTACCTGGCAGCGTCAGCTGAAGTGCTCTCCTGCTCGCGTCCAGTGGGATCCCGAACGGGACCTGCAGCTGCGGCCCATGCCTTACCGTTCGCTGCAACTCGGGCTCTGTGGCGAAGCCGTAGGGCGCTACGCGGACGAGTGGACAGTCGATATCAGCGACGTGACTCCGCTCGCCCGCGAAATTCGTGCACTGGTGAGCGTCGGCGACTTCGACTCTGCTGCTCGACTCCTGCCTCAGGAGCGTCCCTATCCCGTCGTGGGCGAGATCCTGACACATCTGCGTCCGTGACTGCGACCCCACAGCCGATCCGACCGCGAACAGCGAAGAGATCGGCCGGCGCGGCAGTGTTGGATTTGTGACTGCGGCTGTGTTCCCCCTCGGTCTGTACGGGCATCTGTTTCCCGACGACCTGGATGCGGTGGCGGACGGAATGGACTCCGGCGCGTGGGCTGCTGCGGACTCTCTGCGGACTGCGTGAGGGTGGGAGAGATGGCCGGGAATAAAAAACACCGTCCGACCTTGGTGCCGAGTGTGGGACTCGAACCCACACGTCCTTTCGGACAACGGTTTTTGAGACCGTCGCGTCTGCCAGTTCCGCCAACTCGGCGCACCGGGTGCAAATGATAGCCCGCGTCGGCCGGATCGCCGAATTCCGGGTCGGGTGCGGGGACGGGAGGGGCGGTAAGCAGGGTAAATGCGACGGCGTTCCTGGTGAACGGTAGTCTCTACACCACCCGATCGCGTGACGGCGGATCGACGGCCGGGATCGGTGTCGATCCGCCGTCCGCGATATCGGGACGAGGCATCGGAACCAGAGGGGTCGTTTATGGGCACTAGTGCGGACGCCGCGGCGAAACGTGTGGTTGTCGCCGAGGACGAGGCGTTGATCCGGATGGATCTGGTGGAGATGCTGACCGAGGAGGGCTACCAGGTCGTCGGGGAAGCCGGGGACGGACAGCAGGCCGTCGATCTGGCGGTGGAGCACCGGCCCGATCTGGTGATCATGGATGTGAAGATGCCGCGCCGCGACGGGATCGATGCGGCGGCCGAGATCGCGTCGAAACGGGTTGCGCCCGTGGTGATCCTGACGGCGTTCAGTCAGCGGGACCTGGTGGAGCGGGCGCGCGATGCCGGCGCCATGGCCTACCTCGTGAAACCGTTCACGAAGTCGGATCTGGTACCGGCGATCGAGTTGGCGGCGAGCCGGTTCCACGAGATCACGGCGTTGGAGAGCGAAGTCGCCAGTCTCGGGGAGCGGCTGGAGACCCGCAAGCTCGTCGAGCGGGCCAAGGGGGTCCTGATGCAGACGCAGGGGTTGAGCGAACCGCAGGCGTTCAAATGGATTCAGCGCACCGCGATGGATCGCCGCACCACGATGAAGGCGGTGGCGGAGGTCGTGCTGGAGAATCTCGCGCCGCAGTAGACGGCCCGCTCGACGGCGGTACGTTCTCGGCCGGTAGGACGCTTTTACCGGCCCGAAACAAAACTCGGGCGAGAATCCGCGACGAGATCATCGCGATGATCCGAATGTCACACGGGATCAACATACCGGCGTTATGTTTCTCACAGGTCGGCGTAGTCGGCTGCCCCGGTCGGCCGGGGATTGATGAGGAACATAGGGGTAGATCGTGTTCGGTTCGACATGGTCGGGTAAGCCGCGGCGAAGCCGCCGAGTACGCGGGATTCTGGCGGTCGGCGCTGCGGCCGCATTGGTTCTGACGGGGTGCGGGGACAAATCCGCCAGTGATCCGGAGGGGTCCGGTGCCGGCGGACTCTCCATCAAGCCGTTGATGCAGATCGATGCCGCCGGCAAGGAGGTTCCGGCAGCCGACGCCGCCGCCGCGGCCGATCCGGCGGGTGACGGTAAGGCGACCTGTCCGCCGACCACGTCGATCGCCATGGCCGGTGCGCTGACCGGCCCGGACGCGGCGCTCGGTATCAATATCGTCAACGGTGTACGGCTGGCGATCGATCAGCACAACAAAGCGAATCCGGGCTGTCAGATCCAGGTGAAGCCGTTCGACACCGAGGGCGATCCGCAAAAGGCCAGCCAGGTGATTCCGCAGATCGTGAACGATCCGTCGATCATCGGTGTGGTCGGCCCCGCGTTCTCCGGGGAAACCAAGGCCACCGGGCAGATCCTCAGTGATGCCGGGCTGGTCGCGGTGTCGTCGTCGGCCACCAATGCGACCCTGACGCAGAACGGCTGGAAGACCTTCTTCCGCGGTCTGGCCAACGACGATGTGCAGGGCCCGTCGGTGGCCAAGTACCTGGTCGATACGGCCGGCTACAAGAAGGTGTGCGTGGTTCAGGACAACACCGATTACGGTGTCGGGCTGGCGAAGAGCATCACCGCGGGGCTGGGCGGGGCTGCCGATCCGGCGTGCGCGGCCAGTATCAAGAAGGGTGACAAGGATTTCTCCGCCACCGTCACCAAGATCGCCAACGCGCAGCCGGACGCGATCTTCTACTCGGGCTATTACGCCGAAGCGGCGCCGCTGGTGCAGCAGCTGCGGGACGGCAATGTGGAAGCGACCTTCGTATCCGCTGATGGCACCAACGATCCGCAGTTCGTCAGCCAGGCAGGTGACGCGGCGACCGGTGCGGTGCTGTCCTGCCCGTGCGGTCCGGGACCGGCGGAATTCGCCACCGCCTACGAGGAGCTGCACGGCCAGGCTCCGGGCGTGTACTCCGTGGAGGCCTACGATCTGGCCACCATCCTCGCGACCGGTATCGACGCCGGCGAACTGACCCGCCCCGACCTGCTGGAATACGTCCGCGGCTACGACGGTGACGGCCTCGCCCGCCACTACAAGTGGGACGCGGACGGGGAACTGTCCTCCGCGATGATCTGGGTGTACGAGGTCGACTGACCGCTGCGCGAGCGGTACGCGCACCGGACGGGATCCGGGCGCGTACCGCTCGCTGCCCCGGTGCGGATCCGATGATGAGGGCGGATAGCCAATGACAGCAGCCATTGCGGCCGATGCGGTCGTCTGGGCGCAGGGATCGATCGATTTCAACTACGAGGGGGTCATAGATCAGTTCTGGCGGCTGACCGTCGACGGACTGTCCTACGGTGCGATCTACGCGCTGGTGGCCGTGGGATACACCCTGGTCTACGGGGTGCTCCGGCTGATCAACTTCGCCCACTCCGAAGTGTTCATGCTCGGGATGTTCGGCCAGTACGTGGGCCTGATGCTGCTGGGCTTCGCGCCGAGCGGTAACGCCTACAGTGAGGGCATCGTGCTCACGGTCGTCTATCTCGGGGTGGCCATGCTGATCGGTATGGCGGTGTCCGGGGCGGCCGCGGTCGGATTGGAACGTGTCGCCTATCGGCCGTTGCGGCGCCGCGGCGCGAAACCGCTGACCTTCCTGATCACCGCGATCGGTATGTCGTTCGTACTGCAGGAGTTCGTGCATTTCGTGCTGCCGGAACTGTGGCCGGGTCTCGGTGGCAACAACGCCCAGCAGCAGATCACTCTGGTCGAACCCGAAACGCAGTTCACCATTGCCGGCGCAGAGGTCACCAATGTGACCCTCGTGATCGTGGTGGCGGCGGTGGCGCTGGCGATTCTGGCCGAGGTGCTGATCAATCGCACCCGGTTCGGCCGCGGTATCCGCGCGGTGGCCCAGGATCCCGATACCGCGACCCTGATGGGTGTTTCGCGGGAGCGGGTCATCATGCTCACATTCCTCATCGGCGGCTTGCTGGCCGGCGCCGCCGCCATGCTGTACGTGATGAAGATTCCGCATGCCGTGATCTTCAACGGCGGTTTCATCCTGGGTATCAAGGCTTTTGCCGCTGCCGTCCTCGGCGGCATCGGCAATTTGCGCGGGGCGTTGCTGGGTGGACTGCTGCTCGGCCTGGTGGAGAACTACGGGCAGATGCTGTTCGGCACCGAATGGCGCGATGTGGTGGCCTTCCTGGTGCTAGTGCTGGTGCTGTTCTTCCGGCCGACCGGCATCCTGGGGGAGAGTCTCGGAAGGGCGCGCACATGACCACTGCGGCAACCGAGAAGACAACGGGTCGCGGATTCGGTGACGAGATCCGTGCGTGGTGGGCCGGGCTCGGCCGGCCCGCGCAGTGGGCGGTCGGGATACCGGCACTGTTGCTGCTGGCGCTGCTGCCCCTGTTCCCGCCCCCGCTGCTGGATACTCCGGGCACCAGCTTCGGCGGTGTGCTGGCACAGTTCGCGATGTACGCCCTGATCGCCATCGGCCTGAATGTGGTTGTGGGACAGGCCGGTTTGCTGGATCTCGGGTATGTCGGGTTCTACGCCGTCGGCGCGTACACGGTGGGTCTGCTGACCAGTCCGAACAGTCCGTGGAACCAGACCGACGGCGGCTGGCTGAACTCCGATTGGGCCTGGCTGGCCTGTGTGCCGCTGGCGATCATGGTGACCGCCGTTTCGGGTCTTCTGCTCGGCTCGCCGACCCTGCGCCTGCGCGGTGACTATCTGGCAATCGTGACCCTCGGCTTCGGTGAGATCGTCCGCCTGCTCGCCGACAACCTGGGTGAGCTCACCAACGGCAGCCTCGGCCTGTCCGGTATCGCCTATCCACGGGTCGGCGAATCGGAGGCGCACCCCAACGGTGTGTTCTCCGCCGGAAATGTCGGCTCACCGGAGAGTTCGAATCTGCTCGACCGCGCCAGTTCGGGCACCTGGTGGTACTGGGTCGGGATGTTCGCGGTGGTCGTGGTGCTGCTGGTGGTCGGCAACCTGGAACGCAGCCGGGTGGGCCGGGCCTGGGTGGCGATCCGGGAGGACGAGGACGCCGCCGAGATCATGGGCGTGCCCACCTTCAAATTCAAATTGTGGGCGTTCATGATCGGTGCCGCCATCGGCGGTCTGTCCGGGGCCCTGTTCGCCGGGCAGGTGCAGTTCATCAACCCCACCGGGTTCAACATCATCAACTCGATGCTGTTCCTGTGCGCGGTGGTGATCGGCGGTCAGGGCAACAAACTCGGTGTCATCGTCGGCGCCTTCCTCGTGGTGTACCTGCCGAACCGGCTGATGTCGGTATCGATCGTCGATACCCGGGCCGACGCCTATGTGCAGCTGGCGATCGTCGCGGTACTCTGCGCGGCCCTGCTGGTGGGCTGGCGTTGGCGTTTCCGCGGGTTGACGGGCTGGCAGCGGTGGGGCTATCTGGCGGTGAGCGTGGTGGCGGCGGTGTATGCCGTGCTGCTGCTGAGCAGCCTGATTCTCTTCGACGAAGGCGGGGAACAGCGCCTCGGCGACCTGAAGTATCTGTATTTCGGCATCGCACTGGTGGTGATGATGATCCTGCGCCCCCAGGGCCTGTTCCCGGTCCGGCAGAAACTGCTCGCCTTCGGCCGGCAGATCGTGCGGGCCGTCCGGCGTCCGGCGCCGGGCAAGGCCGCGGAGGTGATCTCGTGACCGGCCCGAACCCGGGGGACGCCCTGTTCGACAACGACGATATGGCCGCCGGCTACACCGCCGGACCGCGCGCGGAACCGGCGGGGGAAGTGGATGTGACCGCGGTCGATCCGGCGCTCGCCGACGACGCCGCGGTCGCCGAGGCGGTGGCCGCGCACCGGGAGATCCGCACCGAGGTCGGCGAACCGTTGCTGCGCACCGAGGGCCTCACGGTGCGGTTCGGCGGGCTCACCGCCCTGGATTCGGTGAGTTTCGAGATCCGCCGCGGTGAGATCCTGGGCCTGATCGGCCCGAACGGAGCGGGGAAGACCACCTGCTTCAATGCCATCACCGGGGTGTACCGGCCGAGCGCGGGCACGGTGTTCTTCGACGGGAAGCCGCTCAGCAAGACCACACGGCATGCGATCACGAGACTGGGTATCGCGCGGACGTTCCAGAACGTGCGCTTGTTCGGTGAGATGACCGCGCTCGAAAACGTCGTGGTGGGGACCGACGCCCGACACCGCACCTCCGTACCGGGGGCGATTCTGCGGACCGGACGCCATCGCCGGGAGGAACGCGATGCCATCGCCCGGGGAATGGCGCTGCTGGAATTCGTCGGGATCGCCCCGCGCGCGGTGGAGAAGGCCCGCAATCTCTCCTACGGCGATCAACGCCGGTTGGAGATCGCCCGCGCGCTGGCCACCGAGCCGAAACTGCTGTGCCTCGACGAACCGGCCGCCGGATTCAATCCGAGCGAGAAATCCGCACTCATGGATCTGATCCGCAAAATCCGCGACGACGGGTTCACGGTGCTGCTGATCGAACACGATATGCGTCTGGTCATGGGCGTGACGGACCGGATCGTGGTGCTGGAGTTCGGTCGCAAGATCGCCGACGGCCTGCCCGCCGATATCCGTACCGATCCGGCCGTGATCGCCGCCTATCTCGGAGTGCCCGACGACGAACTGACCGCCGAGGACGTTTCGGCCTCCACGGCCGCGCTGCGCGCCGAACAAGACCCGGCCACCGGCGCCGGCGAGGAATCGGAGGATCGGGGATGACCGCACGCGCAGAACCCGGTGGCGAACCGCTGCTCGAGGTCGAGGACATCGTGGTCGGGTACGGCAGGATCGAGGCGCTGCACGGTATTTCGCTGCGGGTGGCCGAGGGCGAACTGGTGACGCTGCTGGGTGCGAACGGCGCCGGCAAGACGACCACCATGCGCGCGCTCTCCGGTCTGCTCCCGCTGACCCGCGGCCGAATCCTGTTCGAGGGCAGCGATATCAGCCGGGTACAGGCACACCGGCGGGTGCTCGCCGGGCTGGTGCAGGCGCCCGAGGGGCGGGGTGTGTTCCCGGGAATGACGGTGCGGGAGAACCTCGATATGGGGTGCTATGCCCGGCCCTTCCGGAACAAGGCCGACCATGCCGCTGCCTTGGAGCGGGTCTTCGAGCTCTTTCCACGGCTGCGGGAGCGGGAGAAGCAGGCCGGGGGCACGCTGTCCGGCGGGGAACAGCAGATGGTGGCCATCGGCCGCGCGCTGATGGCCCGGCCGCGGTTGCTGCTCCTGGACGAGCCGTCCATGGGTCTGGCACCGATGGTGATCCAGCAGATCTTCCGGATCATCGCCGAGATCAATGCCACCGGCACCACCGTGCTGCTGGTGGAACAGAACGCGCGGCAGGCACTGGCCCGCAGCGATCGCGGCTACATCCTGGAGACCGGTGCGGTCACCAAGTCCGGGCCCGGCCGCGAACTGCTCGACGACCCGGCCGTACAGGCGGCATATCTCGGCGTCGGTTGATACCGGGCCACTTGCCCGGCCGCGGTACGTGAGGTCGGTCTCGCCCGGGGCAGCGCGGAGGGTGTTCACCGGATGCTGTGCTGTACGGCCCGTCCGGGGCGTGGTGCCGAAGGTGCTCGCCGGCTGTGCTGTGCCGGCCGCCTAGTCACCGGCACACCCTCGCCGGCGGCGGCGCGACACTCACTGGGTCCTGTGTCGGGGGTAGTCCCTAGACTCTCGGGGTGTGACCCCACCGACCACCGCGCAGCCGAGCCTCCCCACTCCCGCCGATACCACCGGTTCGCCGGAAACCCGGCCTACGCTGCTGCTACTGGACGGGCATTCACTGGCCTACCGCGCGTTCTACGCGTTGCCGGCGGAGAATTTCCAAACCGTCACCGGCCAGACCACCAATGCGGTGTACGGGTTCACCGCCATGCTCATCAACCTGCTGCGGGACGAGAAACCCACCCACGTCGCCGCCGCCTTCGACGTCTCCCGGCAGACCTTCCGGGTCGATGCGTTCCCCGAGTACAAGGCGAATCGGGCGAAGACCCCGGACGAATTCCGCGGCCAGGTCGAGCTCACCAAAGAGGTGCTGGGTGCCCTCGGTATCCCGGTGATGGCGATCGAGGGCTACGAGGCCGACGACATCATCGCCACCCTCACCACCCAGGCGGTACCGCAGGGATACCGGGTGCTCATCGTCACCGGCGACCGCGATTCCATTCAGCTCGTCAACGAGAACGTCACCGTCCTGTATCCGCGCAAGGGCGTTTCCGACCTCACCCGGTTCACCCCGGAAGAGGTCGACAAGAAATACGGTTTGAGCCCGGCGCAGTACCCGGACTACGCGGCCCTGCGCGGCGACCCCAGTGACAACCTGCCCGGCATCCCCGGCGTGGGGGAGAAAACCGCCGCCAAATGGATCCGCGAGTACGGCGATCTGAATACCCTGGTCGACAAGGTGGACGAGGTACGCGGCAAGGTCGGCGATGCCCTGCGCGCCAACCTGAGCAGTGTGGTGCTCAACCGGCAGCTCACCGAGATGGTCCGCGATGTCCCGCTGCCCTACACGCCCGATCAGCTCGCTCAGGGCGCTTGGAACCGGGAGCGGATCCATCAGCTGTTCGACGATCTGGAATTCCGGGTCCTGCGCGACCGGCTGTTCGAAACCCTGGCCCCGCCCACCGCCGAGGCCGAATCGGGTTTCGAGATCAGCGGGCAGACGCTGGCGCCGGGCAGTGTGGCGGACTGGCTGGCCGAACACGCGAAAGCCGGTGCCCGGCACGGTATATCGATCAACGGTAGCGGTGTTCCGGCCGCCGGTGATGTCCGCGCCCTGGCGATCGCCGCCGCGGACGGCGAATCGGCCTATATCGATGTCACCGGCCTCACCACAGAGGACGATAGCGCCCTCGCCGCCTGGCTGGCCGATCCCGCCGCCGGAAAGGCACTGCACGAGGCAAAAAGTGCCCTGCACGCGCTGCGTGGCCGCGGCTGGACCCTCGCGGGCCTGACCAGCGATACCGCGCTCGCGGCGTATCTGGTCCGGCCGGGTCAGCGCAGTTTCAATCTCGACGATCTGTCGCTGCGCTACCTGCACCGGGAACTGCGCACCGAAACCGAGGCGGCGCCGCAGCTGTCACTACTGGACGCCGAGGACGCGGTCGATACCGAACTCGCCCAGGGGGAGATGCTGCGCGCCCGCGCCGTGGCCGATCTCGCCGGCGCGCTGGACGAAGAGCTGGGCAAGATCGAATCCCGGCCGCTGCTGGACGAGATGGAACTGCCGCTGCTCGGGGTGCTCGCCGAACTCGAGGACGCCGGGATCGCGGTGGACAACGCACAGCTCACCGAACTGCAGCGCCGGTTCGCCGACAAGGTCACCGACGCCGCGAACGCCGCCTACGGCGTGATCGGCAAGCAGATCAACCTCGGCTCGCCGAAACAGCTGCAGGTGGTGCTGTTCGACGAGCTCGATATGCCCAAGACCAAACGCACCAAAACCGGTTACACGACGGACGCGGACGCACTGGAATCGCTGTACGAGAAAACCGAGCACCCCTTCCTGCAGCATCTGCTCGCCCACCGCGACGCCACCCGCCTCAAGGTCACCGTCGACGGCCTGCTGAAAGCCGTCGCCGACGACGGCCGGATCCACACCACCTTCAACCAGACCATCGCCGCCACCGGCCGGTTGTCGTCCACCGAACCCAACTTGCAGAACATCCCCATCCGCACCGATACCGGCCGGATGATCCGGGATACGTTCGTGGTCGGCGACGGCTACGAATCGCTGATGACCGCCGACTACAGCCAGATCGAGATGCGGATCATGGCGCATCTGTCCGGCGACGAAGGTCTGATCGAGGCCTTCAACTCCGGCGAGGATCTGCACAGCTTCGTCGCGTCGAAGGCCTTCGATATCCCGATCTCCGAGGTGTCGCCGGAACTGCGCCGCCGGATCAAGGCCATGTCCTACGGGCTGGCCTACGGGCTGAGCTCCTACGGGTTGTCCGCCCAGCTGAAGATCAGCACGCAGGAGGCGAAGGAGCAGATGGACGTCTACTTCGCCCGGTTCGGCGGGATTCGCGATTACCTGCAGGCCGTGGTGGAACAGGCCCGCAAGGTGGGCTATACCCAGACCCTGTTCGGCCGCCGCCGCTATCTGCCGGATCTCGACCACAGCAACCGGCAGCGCCGCGAGTCCGCCGAACGGATGGCGCTCAACGCCCCGATCCAGGGCACTGCCGCCGACATCATCAAGGTCGCCATGATCAACGTGCACCGGGCGCTCGCGGACTCGGGCCTGCGGTCCCGGATGCTGCTGCAGATCCACGACGAACTCGTCCTCGAGGTGGCACCGGGGGAGCAGGAGCAGCTGCGCGACCTGGTCCGCGACAATATGTCCTCGGCCATCGAACTGTCTGTCCCGCTGAGCGTTTCGGTCGGCGTAGGACGCAGCTGGGATGCGGCCGCGCACTGAGGGGCGGTGCCCGACGATCACCGGGATACTCGGCTGACCGCCGGGCCCGGAGCCGACAGGGTTCCCCGGTATGACGGTCCGCGTGCTCACCACGGAGTCTGCTTCGTCACCGCCGGGCCCGGGAAATTCCGGGTTACGCGACGATGACCAGCGGAAACACTACTGCGCGGTAGCGAAAACCACGGCGCGTATATGGTTGCCATCCGCTTGGTGAGTCTTTATTCTCGACACCGTGCAGATCCACGCCGACGGCCTACGTGCCGCGCCGATTCTCGCGGACCGCGAGGGCGCGGCGCTTCTTGCGCGCACCGCGAAGCCGGCCGGGCGGGTTCTTGCCGTAGTAGTAACCCGCCGTAGCGGGGTCTGATTCGGACCGGCCCCCTCGCTGCGGGTCCCCTTTTCTCGATTTTGCTGGTCCCCCAACCTGCCGACCTTCTCTGGGAAGACCTACGTGCTCATGACCACACTGACTCTGGACAACGACGCCCTGACCACTGCCGCTCCTCGTAGCCTGCGCACCGAATGCGCCGAGCTGACCGCGGCCCAATTCCACGAACGCTTCGGCGAATGTGCCGGTCCGATCCGCCTCGCGGGCTGGTCGTCCACCGGTGCCCGCGGTGGCGCGTTCACCGCCACCCTCGAATTCCCGGGGTGGTCCCGTTCGGTGGTGGCCGCCGGTAGTCCGATCGCGGCCATGACTTCCGCCCTCTACGAGGCGGGTTATCCCGTGGAGATCCTGCGTTTCCATCAGCGCCGGACCGCCGCGGGCACCGCCACCTTCGTGCAATGCGAATTCGACGGCCGGCGCGGCTGGGGCGTGGCCCTGGCAGCGGACGGGGCGGAATCATCGGTGCGCGCCATGATCGCCAGCGTGAATCGTCTGGTCGCCCAGCGCTGACCCGCTGATCCGGCGCCGGTATCGCCCCGGCGCCGAATACGACACGACGGCGGGCTCTACACCATCCCCGGAAAGTGTGGAGCCCGCCGTCGTTCGCCGATTCTATTCGGCCACTTCGCCGTTGGCCGCTTGCTGCTCGGCGAGTTGCTTACGAACCTCGTCCATATCGAGCGCCTTGACCTGGGAGACCAGATCCTCGAGCGCGGCCGGCGGCAGCGCGCCCGGCTGGGCGAAGACCAAGACGCCTTCGCGGAAAGCCATGATGGTCGGGATGGACTGGATATTGGCGGCCGCGGCCAGGCCCTGTTCGGCCTCGGTATCGACCTTGCCGTGCACGACATCGGGATGTTTGTCCGCCGATGCCTCGTAGGTGGGTGCGAAACTGCGGCACGGTCCGCACCAGGAAGCCCAGAAATCGACGAGTACCACGTCGTTGCTGGTGACTACCTCATCGAAGTTCTGCTGCGTCAGTGTCTGGGTGGCCATGACGTCCTCTCGTGGTCGGTATACAGGCTGCAACGCCGGCCCCGGCCGCGGTTGTTCCACGGCGGTGTCGTACGCCACCGGCACCCACCCTACGTTGCCTCGTATCCGTCGCGTGGGCGTCCGGTTCAGCCGTGTCCGGCGATCGGCCAGGCCTGGCGCCGGTCCCCGTCCCAGCGCCGCAGGCCCACCACCGTCGCGGCCGTGTCCTTGTCCGCGGCCACCGCGCTCACCGCCTCCCCGATGCGTTGCGGCAGCACCCGCCGGGCCAGCGTGATATGTGGGGTCCACTGGTTCGGATGCAGGTTCGCCGGAACGTCGGGGCACGGTGCCACGATCTGATACACGCGCCGATGCCAGGCCAGCAGCTGTTCCGACGGCACCACCGCGCGGACCAGAATCGGCCGGCGCGCCCCGAACACCAGAACACCGCCGAGGCGGATCGGGAACGGCCGGAAAGGTAAACGGTCCAGGTCGGTTTCGATCCGCGGCCAGATCTGCCTGGCCACCGCCACGGTGATATGCGGCCGGTGGCTGTCGGTATCGCCGGCGCGCGCGCCGCGTCCCAGACCGGGCAGGCCCGCTTCGGCGAGCAGTTCCCACTGTCGCCGGATCCGCTGCTCGGACGCCTCGTCGAGCAGTAATTCCACCGACTGCACCATGATCTGCAGACGGTAGCCGTTCGCCCGCCGGATATCCGCCGGTTCGGCGGGCTCCTGGTGTGCCCGGGTCAAATCTCGGTTACTACGGCCGTGTTGCACCCTCGGTTCGCCTACTGTGCTGACAACGTCCTCGAGTGGAAGCGCCGGCAACGTCCACCGAGACGGACTGCGGACCCGATTCCTTGCGACGGCAGGTGGTGTGACAGTGGCTGATCGATCCGGTTCCCGGATCCGGCGGATGGTGTGCGTAATCGCCGGTGTGCTGCTGACGGCCGGGTGCGTGACCAATATCGAGGACACCGGGCCGGTACCACCGAAGATCACGGTGCAGACCGTGCCGGAACTAGTGGCCCGCGTACCACCCGATATCGCCGCGGCGGGGGAGGTGGTGGTCGGCGTGAATGTGCCGTATCAGCCGAACGAGTACCGCGACCGGCACGGCGCGATAGTCGGCTTCGATATCGACCTGATGGATGCCGTGACCGCGGTGCTGGGAATCCGCGCCCGCTACACCGAATCGGCATTCGAGAAGATCATCCCCGCCGTTCAGGCCGGGACCTACGACGTCGGGATGTCGTCGATCACCGATACGCCCGAACGAGAACAGCAGGTCGATTTCGTCACCTACTTCAGTGCCGGTGTGCAGTGGGCGCAGCGCACAGGCGACGATATCGACCCGGAGAACGCCTGCGGTAAACGCGTCGCGGTGCAGGCGACAACCGTGGAGCACATCGAGGAGGTCCCGGCCAAGAGCGAAGCGTGCGTCGCCGCCGGGAAGGATCCGATCATCATCGACGCGTTCGACGAGCAGAGCGCGGTCACCAACGCCCTGGTCCTCGGCCAGGTCGACGCCATGTCCGCGGATTCCCCGGTGACGGCGTACGCCATCAAACAGACCAGCGGGAAGATCGAACCGGCGGGCCCGGTCTTCGATGCCGCTCCCTACGGGTGGGCGGTGGCCAAGTATTCCCCGCTCGGGCCGGTACTGCGCGATGCCGTGCAGCATCTGATGGACAGCGGGCAGTACCGGCAGATCACCGAGAACTGGGGTGTGCAGGAGGGTGCGCTGGGCACCTCCGTGATCAACGGCGCGAGGAGCTGACGCCATGACCACCGACCCGGGCGCGACCCGCGACGATCCCGAACCCGAAGCGATCGAGGCCGTCCCCCTGCGCCGCCCGGGCCGGTGGCTCGCGGCGGTCCTGATCCTTGTCCTGGTGGGCCTGTTCGTCTACGGCGCGGCGACCAATCCCGCCTATCGCTGGGACGTGTACTGGCAGTATCTGCGGGATACCCGGATCGCGGCCGGTGCGGTGGTCACCCTGGAACTGACCGTGCTGGCGATGGTGATCGCCGTGGCGCTCGGCACCACCCTTGCGGTGATGCGGTTGTCGCCGAACCCGGTGCTGCGCGCCACCGCCTGGGTGTATCTGTGGGTCTTCCGTGGCACCCCGGTGTATGTGCAGCTGGTGTTCTGGGGTCTGGTGCCGTCGCTGTACCAGCATGTCGCGCTCGGCGTGCCGTTCGGACCCCGGCTGTTCGAACTGGATGTGCAGAGCCTGCAGGCGGCGTTCGCGTTCGCGGTGATCGGGCTGGGCCTCAACGAGGCGGCGTATATGGCCGAGATCGTCCGGGCCGGTATCAACTCCGTGGGGGAGGGCCAGCGGGAAGCCTCCACCGCCCTGGGCATGTCCTGGTCGCAGACCATGCGCCGGACGGTGCTGCCGCAGGCCATGCGGGTGATCATCCCGCCGACCGGTAACGAACTCATCAGCATGCTGAAGACCACCGCGCTGGTCACCGCCATCCCGCTCAGCACCGACCTGTTCGGGCGGGCCCGCGATATCTACGGCGTGAACTTCCTGCCCATCCCGTTGCTGCTGGTCACCGCGACCTGGTATCTGGCGATCACCAGCGTGCTGATGGTCGGTCAGTACTACCTGGAGAAATACTATTCACGCGGGATATCGCGGCAGTTGACGGCCAAACAGCTCCAGGCGCTGGCCGACGCACAAGGGGAGGCACGGGCGAAATGACCGCGACCAGTCCGGAACCGATGGTCCGCGCCGACCGGGTGTACAAGAACTTCGGTGCGCTGCGGGTGCTCAACGGGATAACACTGGAGGTCCGGCAGGGTGAGGTGCTGTGCCTCATCGGGCCCTCCGGCTCGGGGAAATCCACGTTCCTGCGCTGTATCAACCATCTCGAACAGGTCAGCGCGGGGCGGCTGTACGTGGCCGGCGAACTCGTCGGCTACCGGGAGAAAGCCGGACGGCTCTACGAACTGCATCCCCGCGACGCCGCCCGGCAACGCCGGGAGATCGGGATGGTCTTCCAGCATTTCAACCTCTTCCCGCATCGGACCGCGCTCGGCAACGTGATCGAGGCGCCGATGCAGGTGAAGAAGACCCGCAAGGCGGCTGCCACCGCGCGCGCCGAGGAACTGCTGGATCGAGTCGGGCTGGCGGACAAAGCGAATGCCTACCCCGCGCAGTTGTCCGGTGGGCAGCAGCAGCGGGTCGCGATCGCGCGCGCATTGGCGATGGACCCGAAACTCATGCTCTTCGACGAGCCCACCTCCGCCCTGGACCCCGAACTGGTCGGTGAGGTATTGACCGTGATGCGCGAACTCGCCGATTCCGGTATGACGATGGTGGTGGTCACGCACGAGATGGGTTTCGCGCGGGAGGTCGCCGACCAGTTGGTGTTCATGGACCAGGGAGTGGTGGTCGAGGCCGGGCCGCCCGCGGACCTGCTGGCCGCCCCCCGGCACGATCGCACGAAGGAGTTCCTCTCCCGGCTGCTGTGAGGGGCCGGCCGGCGGTCAGTGTACCGGCCACTCGGCGGCGACGGTGCCGGTGCGCTGCACATAGGCCAGCCGCTCGAGGACACCGTCGACGGCGCTGTCGCTGAGCGCGAGATCTTCGACACGGCTGCCCATATCTTCGCGTGTGGCCGCATTCACGGGGCCGAGAACATCCGGCTCCAACTGCTCGCCCGCCCAGTGGTCCACGAAGGGTGATCCCAGCACGAAATCCTCCCCGCCGCGACGCGGATCCGCCGTCTCCGGTATGGAGTGGCCGAGATCGAAGACCACCAACTCGTCGTCTGCGCGGTGCGCTTCGTTGTGCCCATCGTATTTCGGCCGGAAGTTCGCCTCGTTCTCGTCCAGATTGCCGATCACGAAATGTCCGACCGCGGTCTGCTGTTGATGGATCTTCGGGTATTCGTGCCAGTCCTTACTGGCCTTCATCGGCACGAACAGCTGCGCCATACCCGGCCCGTGCGGGCCGGTTACCAGCGCCGTCGGGGGCACCCGCATACCAGCTCCGAGCCCGTCGAATATGCGGTATCCGGCGACTTCTCGCCGAGCCAGTTGCCCGGGGGCGTGGGGGATCCAGTTCAGACCGCCGTACATCTCCATGTCATCGGGTTTGTAGATGTAGAAGACACCTTCGGCGTCGCGTGCGATGAAGACGCCGTTCGCGCTGGAAGGAAGCGTATTCGAAAGCTCTTCATCGATCACCAGCCGGCGTGAGGAGATGTACTGCTCGGCGTGGCTCGGTGTGTACGGCGGAAAACGACCGCTGGGCGGCACCGCGCCGCGTGCGTCGCCGCGCGCTTCGGAGCGCCACTCGAAAGGTATGGCGAAATCGCGATCGACCGAAGTGAGGTCGTAGGCGACACCTTCGAGACTGGAACTGTAATCGCGCAGGAGCGTGGCACGGTACCGGCCTACAACCCCCGCGACATTGGTCAAACGTAGCAGGGTGTCGTCGACGACTCCGGTCCACGGCTGGAGCGGATTCACCGGCGCTCGTCCCCCGTCCTGCCCGGGCCCGCGGGTGCACCGGATACGGCGGGACCCGGGGTCTCGTCGACGATCCGGCAATAGCTCAGGCGGCGCGGCGCCAGCAGAGCACGCATGAACGCGGGACCATCGTGAATCGTTGCCGGTTCCGCCACGCCGGGAATCCGGATGCCCTCCCGGAGCCAGCGTCGCGCCATCGGACATCCGTCCGGTCTGGTCAGAGTCAATTCCACGGCGGCGGTGCCGGTGAGCCGGAATTGCGCGACACGCTGGTATCGGGTGCCCACCAATTCGTAGATTGCGACGGAGGTCGGTGTGGGTTTGTGGTGAAGCATGGTACGCAGCTGCAATCGTTGTGTGGTCATCGATTCCGGGCCGTGGTGCAGGCCATCGAGCCATGATGACATTCGCGGCGCGGCACGTCAGTGCTTTCCGTACGGACCGTGGTCACCGGTGATGGATACGCGCGGTCACCTGTTCGGTGAATTCGGCCGTCGACGCCTGGCCGCCGAGATCCGCGGTGGCGATGCCGGCGGCGAAGGTCGCGCGCACGGCGCGGTCGATACGGTCCGCGGCCCGGCCGGAGTGCGGATCGTTGTGGCGCTGCGCCAGCCAGCGCAGGAGCATGGCCGCGGAGCGGTGCAGAGCCACGGGGTTCGCCCGGTTGTGCCCCGCCAGCTCCGGCGCCGCGCCGTGTACCGCCTGCGCCATCGCCCGGGTGGCCGAGCAGTTCAGGGAGGGCGCCGTGCCCAATGATCCGCTCAACTGGGCGGCGAGATCGGACAGGATATCGCCGAAGAGATTCTCGGTGACCAGCACGTCGTAGTCACCGGGAGAGCGCACCAGATGGGCGGCGGCCGCGTCGACGTGTTCGTCGTCGACAGTGATTCCGGGGTAGTCCCGCGCGACCGCGTAGCAGGTGTCACGGAACAATCCCATGGTCAGCGGAAGCACATTCGCCTTGTGCACGATCGTCACGCGCTTGCGCCGGGTCGTGGCGAGCCGGAATGCGTCATGGGCGATCCGCTCGCAGGCCGAGCGGGTCACCAGGCCCACCGAGAGCGCGACATCGGGGGTGGGACAGAACTCGCCGGACCCGACGGCCATGTTTCGGTCCGCGTAGAAACCTTCGCTGTTCTCCCGCACGATCACCAGATCGATATCGGGCGCGACAGCGCGAATTCCGGGAAATGCCTGCGCCGGTCGGATATTGGCGTACAGGCCGAAATGCCGGCGGATCACGCCGCCCGGCGCGATGCGGTGCTGCGCGGGATAGGACGCGTTGTCGTGGGGGCCGAGGATCCAGCCGTCGGTCCCGGCCAACCCTTCGAGAGTGGATTCCGGTAGCGCCGTGCCGAATTCGTCGATCGCCCCGCGGCCCATCGGCAGCGAGACCCACTCCGGGGCGGGGCATCCGGCGGCCGTCAGTGCCTCGTCGACCACCCGCCGCGCCGAATCCACCACCTCGGGTCCGATCCCGTCGCCGTCGACGAGACCCAGTCGTAGCCGCTGTCCCGATTCCGTCCCGTCCATCCGGCCATCGTTGCAGAGTGCGCCCTTGGGCTTCGACCTGCCGGCCGGTGTCAGCACGTCGGGGATGCCGTCCCACGCCGGTTGGCTCGCCCAACCGGCGGTCGAGGCGTCGGATATCGGTGTCGCGGTCTGCGAGGCCGCGGTCCGAGCCGCCCGCGAAGCCCTGCCGGGCAGGAGTGATCGGCCGCGGGCTCGGGTCCGCCGCGGCCGATCAAAGCGGGGGTCCAGCCCGAACTGCTCGGCCCGTTCCCGGGGTACTCCTCGGCATGGGCTGTGCGACGTGCCGGTCTCCCGGGACGATTTCCTCACCCGTCGGAGTTTGCCGGGTCACTATCCCGCTGCTATCTTGGTGATATCACTTTGATAGAGGGAGGATGTCATGAAGTTCCGGGATGCCGCACGGGTCAACGGGTTCGTGGTGTTGCTGATCTGGCTGGTTCTCACGATCGCGCTGGCGGCCGTCGCGGTGGCGGGCTTCGTCGCCTTCGGGCAGAACCAGAACGCCGCCGCGCTGGCCGGGGCGATCGTCGCCTGCGTGGTGGGGGTTCTGCTGTTGCTCGGTATCACCGGGCTCACGGTGGTGAACCCCAACGAGGCCAAGGTCGTCCAGTTCTTCGGCCGCTATATCGGATCGGTGAGCGATCCCGGTTTCTTCTCGGTTCTCCCATTGACCGACCGGCGCAGCATCTCGCTGCGGGTCCGCAACTTCGAAACGCAGAAGCTGAAGGTCAACGACGCCGACGGCAACCCGGTCGAGATCGCCGCAGTGGTGGTCTACAAGGTGGTCGACAGCTTCAAGGCCGCGTTCGCCGTGGACGACTACGAAGAATATGTGGCGACCCAGTCCGAGGCCGCTGTGCGGCATCTGGCGACCACCCACCCGTACGACGCCCACGACGACGAACGCACCAGCCTGCGTGACGGCGCCGAGGTCGCCGAGGAGCTCACCGTCGAACTGCGCGATCGCACCGAAACCGCGGGTATCGAGGTCATCGAGGCGCGGATCACCCACCTCGCCTACGCCCCGGAGATCGCCCAGGCGATGCTGGTGCGCCAGCAGGCGAACCAGGTCGTCGCGGCGCGAGCCCGGATCGTGGAGGGTGCGGTCGGCATGGTCGGGATGGCGCTGGAACGGCTCACCGCCGAGGGCATGGTCGACCTGGACGAGGAGCGCAAGGCCACCATGGTCTCGAACCTGCTGGTGGTGCTGTGCGGGGACCGGCCGGCCCAGCCCGTGGTCAATGCGGGATCGCTGTACAGCTGATGGCCGAACGCAAGAAGGTCCTGCTCCGGCTCGACCCGGCGGTGTACGACGCGGTGGCGAAATGGGCGGCCGACGACCTGCGCAGCGTGAACGCGCAGATCGAGTTCGCGCTCCGGCGTGCGCTCGACCAGGCCGGCCGCTCGCCGCGTACTTCCCGCAGCGACGACTCCTGAACAGTTCCGCCCGTCCTCCGGGCCCGCGGTCACCGCGGGCCCGGAGGATGCTTTCTGCCCATGGTCAGCCGGTCGATGATTCCGGTTTATGGCTGACGAATATGGCCGTACCCGGGAATATCTGCCCGCGCAACGGGCTCCACTGGCCCCATTCCCGGTCGAGCCATTCCGGCCAGTCGGGCTCGACGATATCGTCGAGGACCAATCCCGCGCCGACGATTTCCCGGACGCGATCGCCGATCGTCCGATGATGCTCTACATAGGTGCAGCGGCCGTCGCCGTCGAATTCGGTGTACGGGGTGCGATCGAAATAGGGGAACACGGCTTCGAGTCCGTCCGGCCCCGGATCGTCGCGGAAGATCCAGCGCATCGGATGGTTCACCGCGAAGACCCACCGGCCACCGGGTCGCAGTACCCGGGCCACCTCCCGCATGACGCGGGCGGAATCGGCGACGAACGGCACGGCACCGAAGGCCGAACATGCCAGATCGAACGATTCGTCCGCGAACGGCAGAGCCTCCGCGCCCGCTTGGACCAGCGGGACGCGGGGTCCGCCCCGATCCATGGCGGCAAGCCCCCGTGACAACATTCCCATCGACAGATCCAGGCCCACCGGATGTGCGCCCTGACCGGCCAGCCAGCGTGCGCACGGCGCCGAACCACAGCCGAGTTCGAGGATCCGTTTCCCGGCGACCTCGCCGAGCAGCCGCATATCGCCCTCGTGCAGGCCCTCCGGGCACCACACGAACTCACCCCCCGGACTGGCGGTGCCCAGGAACTCTCCATGGGTATCGTGGTACTGGCCGGCGTCGGCATCCCACCAGCGCCGGCTCGCCCGTTCGCTTTCTTCCGAATCGACTCGCGAGCGTGCGGCACCCGTGGTTCCCAGTAGTGCGGTGGCCTGAGCGTGGCGATCTTGAACGAGGTCGTCGGACACGACGCGAAGCTTATAGATTCGCACCGGGGGGTCGTTTGCCCGGCTGGATACGGGTCGCGTACGCTGAACCCGCAAGTGATCACACCCGGAGCCGCTGGGTGTATCGCAGCGTACCGAAAGTCTCAATGTCCGCAACCGATCACAATCCGTCCGGAGCAAACCGCCACATGCCCACCACCGTCACCTCGCCGCAGGTAGCCGTCAACGATATCGGCTCCGCCGAGGATTTCCTCGCCGCCATCGACGCCACGATCAAGTACTTCAACGACGGCGATATCGTCGAAGGAACCATCGTCAAAGTCGACCGCGACGAGGTCCTGCTCGACATCGGTTACAAAACCGAAGGCGTCATCCCGTCTCGCGAGCTCTCCATCAAGCACGATGTCGACCCGAACGAGGTCGTTTCCGTGGGCGATGAGGTGGAGGCCCTGGTCCTCACCAAGGAGGACAAAGAGGGTCGCCTGATCCTGTCCAAGAAGCGGGCTCAGTACGAGCGCGCCTGGGGCACGATCGAGGAGCTCAAGGAGAAGGACGAGGCCGTTCGCGGCACCGTGATCGAGGTCGTCAAGGGCGGTCTGATTCTCGATATCGGTCTGCGCGGCTTCCTGCCCGCGTCGCTGGTCGAGATGCGCCGCGTCCGCGATCTGCAGCCGTACGTCGGCAAGGAGATCGAGGCCAAGATCATCGAGCTGGACAAGAACCGCAACAACGTGGTTCTGTCGCGCCGTGCCTGGCTGGAACAGACCCAGTCCGAGGTGCGCAGCGAATTCCTGCACCAGCTGCAGAAGGGCCAGGTCCGCAAGGGTGTGGTCTCCTCGATCGTCAACTTCGGCGCCTTCGTCGATCTCGGCGGTGTCGACGGTCTGGTGCACGTCTCCGAGCTGTCCTGGAAGCACATCGATCACCCGTCCGAGGTGGTCGAGGTGGGCAACGAGGTCACCGTCGAGGTTCTCGACGTCGACCTGGACCGCGAGCGTGTCTCGCTGTCGCTGAAGGCCACCCAGGAAGATCCGTGGCGGCAGTTCGCCCGCACCCACGCCATCGGCCAGATCGTGCCGGGCAAGGTCACCAAGCTCGTCCCGTTCGGCGCGTTCGTCCGCGTCGAGGAGGGCATCGAGGGCCTGGTGCACATCTCCGAGCTGGCCGAGCGCCACGTGGAGGTCCCGGACCAGGTCGTGGTCGTGGGCGACGACGCGATGGTCAAGGTCATCGACATCGACCTGGAGCGTCGCCGGATCTCGCTGAGCCTCAAGCAGGCCAACGAGGACTACAGCCCCGAGTTCGATCCGTCGAAGTACGGTATGGCCGACAGCTACGACGAGCAGGGCAACTACATCTTCCCCGAGGGCTTCGATCCCGAGACCAACGAATGGCTCGAGGGCTTCGACAAGCAGCGCGAAGAGTGGGAAGGCCGCTACGCCGAGGCGGAGCGCCGGCACAAGATGCACACCGCGCAGATGGAGAAGATGGCGGCCGACGCCGCGGCCGAGGCCGTCAACGGCGGCGGTTCGTCGAACTACTCGTCCGAGAGCGGCGCGCAGTCCACCGCCGGCCCGGCGGAGTCGGGTGGCTCCCTGGCCAGCGATGCACAGCTCGCGGCCCTGCGGGAGAAGCTTTCCGGTAACGCCTGAGGCGTCCTCGGGTAGCCCCGGAGAAACGAACGAAAACCCCCGGTTCCCTGCGAACCGGGGGTTTTCGCTGTCAGTAGCCCACCGTGAACCGCCGCTGGATATGCTGCGGCAGTGCGGCTTCGTCGAGGAGCGCCACAGCGAGATCCTCGGCCGAGATATCGCGGCCACCGGTATCGAGTAGCTGGTCGCCGCCCATGCGGAATCGTCCGGTGCGCTCGCCCGGCTCGACTCGTCCCGACGAGGGACTCAGGTAGGTCCACAGCCGGTTGGACATGCGATACACGTTCAGGGCGTCGCGCAGCGCGGATACGACGTGGTGATAGTCCGCGGGGACGCCGAGATCGCGCGGCAGGTTCTGTGCGAAACCGGGTTCGTCGACGAGTTGCCGTCCAGGCGCTACCTCCAGGCTGCCCGCCCCGCCGACGACGATCACCCGGATAGCGGGATGCCGCGCCAGCGCATCGACCATCGCGTGTGCGCCCACGACGAAATCGCCGGCCCGCTCGATGGTCTCGGCAATCCCGTGACCCGCGTTCACGGCGCTGATCACCACGTCCAGCCCGGTGATTGCCTCGGCGATACTGTCCGCGTCGCGCCAGTTCGCCACCTGCCATTCGGTGTCGGCGCTGTCCCGCGAAACACGCTCGGCGTCCCCGGTGAATGCCCGCACCCGGTGGCCGCGGCGCACCGCTTCCGCGACCACGCGTGAACCGATGACGCCGGTGGCGCCGAAAACTCCGATATCCATCGAGTACTCCTTGTGTGCCGTGCAGTTACTACACGGCGTTCAGAAACAGTACGATGAATACTATCTGTGCGTTGTAGAGTGTCAACTGTGGCCGAGGTAGTGCAGAGTCGACGAGAGCGTCTACGTGCGCAGACGACGCAGGAGATCAAGACGATCGCCCTGCGGTTACTCGCCGAGGGTGGCCCCGATGCCATCGCGCTTCGCGCCATCGCCCGGGAGATGGGGATGACCGCCGGTGCCGTCTACGGCTATTTCGCCACCCGCGACGAGCTGATCTCGACGTTGATCTCCGATGTCTACACCGCCCTGGTCGATCGGGTGGAAGCCGCGCGGGACGCGGTGCCCGAGCACGATCCCGGGGGCCGGATCATCGCCTGGGGAGAAGAGGTGCGGACATGGGCTGTCGAGCGGCCGGCGGAATTCCGGCTGGTCTACGGCGACCCGGTACCCGGATACCGGCCACCGCCCGGCGGGCCAGCCGCCGCCGCAGAACTGCGCGCGTGTACCGGACTGGTCGGACTGATCGCCGCGGCCTGGCCGCGCATCACCCGCCGCACCGGCGATTCTTCTTTCGAATGGACGGATTTCACCGCGGACCTGGTCGCCCATGTGCGGGCGGACTACCCGGACCTGCCCCCGGCCGGGCTGGCCCTTGCCCTGCGGGTATGGGGCCGGATGCATGGGCTGGTCGCGCTGGAGACGTACGGCCATCTGAGGCCCCAGACGCCGGATCCGGCAAAACTCTTCCACGCCGAGATGCTCGCCCTCGTACGCGAACTCGACCTGTAGATGTGTCATGAATACGAGTACGGCCCGGCACGGATATGTGCCGGGCCGTACTCGGGGAAGTCTGTCAGCCGACCGGCGCGGGAATCCAGCGCACGCGTACGCGGGGAACTACGGTCCGGCGGCGTTTGGCGGCGAAACTGTGTTGCGCGGGAACCGTGAAAACGGTGAACCACGAACGCCGGTGTTCGCGCAGATATCTCGCGACGGCCGGAATGAAAAGGCAATGCACGCGACCCGCCGAACCCAGCCGGTGGCGGCCTGTACGGATTTCTCTGGTGCGCATACTCTTTCCTTCGCTTGTCGTAACAAGTGCTATCGGAAAAAGGTAATTCCGGTCGATATTGCGGCAAATGCAGATTATCGGAGTAAATCTCGCGGTCCGGACATTTCCGGATCGGGGCACCCGTGGGCGTGTCGGACAGCGGCTACGGTGCGACCTCTCCGGCGCGTGCGGTGCGCCGGATGCGAAACTGAGCCAATGTTACGAATCGGCCTCACCGGAGGTATGGGCGCGGGTAAATCGACGGTCGCGCGGGCACTTGCCGAGCACGGGGCGGTGATCATCGACTCCGATGTGATCGCGCGGGAGGTGGTGGCACCCGGAACTCCCGGCCTGGCCGCCCTCGTCGAGGCGTTCGGTGCGGATATCCTGGCCGCCGACGGAAGTCTCGACCGGCCCGCACTCGCCGCCAAGGCATTCCGTGACGACGAATCCCGCGCGACCCTGAACTCCATCACCCATCCACTCGTGGGTCAGCGCACCGCCGAGTTGCTTGCCGCGGCGGCACCGGACGCCATTGTGGTGCAGGATGTTCCGCTGCTGGTGGAGAACAATATGGCACCGTTCGTGAATCTGGTGCTGGTCGTGGATGCCGCCACCGAAACCCGAGTGCGGCGACTGGTCGAATTCCGCGGTGTGGACGAAACCGATGCGCGTGCCCGGATCGCCGCGCAGGCCACCGACGAACAGCGCTACGCGGCCGCCGACGTGCTACTGGACAACAACGGTGCCGCGGGCGCGGTCGAAGCCGAGGTCGCACGGCTTTGGGACGGGCGGTTGGTGCCGTTCGAAGCGAATATGCGCGCCGGTATCGCGGTGCGGTCCGAGTTCGGCATCGTGGATGCTCGACCGGAGTGGGCCGCGCAGGCCCAGCGGCTGATCGCGCGGTTGCAGGTCGCGGCCGGCGCGGCGGCGGTGCGGGTGGATCATATCGGCGCCACCGCGGTGCCGGGTCTGCCCGCGCCGGATGTGCTCGAATTGCAGGTCACGGTCGCCGACCGGGCCGGCGTCGACGGTATCCGGGACGCTCTCGCCGGCGCTGGATTCCCGCTGCTCGAGGCGCCGATCCATGAGCCGTCACCCGGTGGCGGGGACGAGCCCACCGAGGCTCGGACGCACGGTAGCGCGGATCCGGGGCGTCCTGCGTTCGTGCACGTGCGCGTGGCGGACAGTCCGGGCGAGAAGTTCGCTCTGGCGTTACGTGACTGGTTGCGGGCCGACGAGCAGGCCCGCACCGAGTACACCGAGGTGATACGGGCGGCAGCCAGGAAAGCCGCGGGACTCGGCGGAGACGAGGCGTGGGCGGCCTATGCTGCGGCGCAGGATCCCTGGCTGACCGGGGTAGCCCAGCAGGTCGCCGACCGGAGGAGTACCGAGAACCCGGAGTGAAACCGAACCACCGCGCGAACCGGCGGGCTCACATCCAGGTGAGAGGCATGTCCAGGGACGCGGTCCAGGCCAGGAAATCGTGGCCGTGGGCGGCGATACCGTCGATGGCACGGGTCGCGGTCACCACGGCCTGCTCCGCGGTGGCGGCGTCGATCAGGCCGGTCGTGTGGGCCGCGAGGAGTTCGTCGACGTCCAGCAGTTGGGTTTCCCGGCCGGTCCGGACCACCAGATCCAGGTAGTGGTCGACCGATCGCCAGCGTTTCGGTTCGAATTCGCCGAATACCCCTATATCGATGTAATAGTCCTGGTCGCGCATATGCGCCGGATGGAAGTGGAACACCGTCGCGCGGACGCCGAGCGCCGGCAGCAGCCAGGATTCGAGGTAGTGGAACTGGGGGTGATCGGCGCTGCGGGCCATGTACAGACCCCAGGGCTCGAGGTGGTAGCGCTCGACCGCGCGGATGAATCCCTTCGGATCGGTATTCGTCAGTTCCGCGATATCGAAGTACTCCACCTTCGGCCGGTGGACGTGCACACTGGCTGGCTTGGTCACAGGTGCAGAATCTACCCAGACCGCCGGTGATGTGCTCGGTGCCGTACCGGCCGGCCGCCGGCGCCGCGGCCGCTGCGGTGGTGGAGGCCGGAATCGTGTCGGTGGGCGGGCTTAGTCTGGGGTCATGGCATTCGCAACCGAACTCCGTGCGGCCGGCGTCAGCGGAACCGAGGCCGACGGGCAGACTCCCCTGGCGAAATCGGAGTTCCGCCCGGTCGGGGAGATCGAGCGGACCGGCGGGCGGTTCGAGGTCGTCAGTCCGTATCGGCCGGCCGGTGATCAGCCGGCCGCGATCGACGAGCTGGAACGGCGGATAACGGCCGGAGAACCCGATGTGGTGCTGCTGGGTGCCACCGGTACCGGTAAATCCGCCACCACGGCCTGGCTCATCGAACGCTTGCAGCGGCCCACACTGGTGATGGCCCCGAACAAAACTCTCGCGGCGCAGCTGGCCAACGAGCTGCGCGAAATGCTCCCGCACAACGCGGTGGAGTATTTCGTCTCGTATTACGACTACTACCAGCCCGAGGCGTATATCGCGCAGACCGATACCTATATCGAGAAAGACAGCTCGATCAACGACGATGTGGAGCGCCTGCGCCATTCGGCGACCTCCGCGCTGCTGTCGCGGCGCGACGTGGTGGTGGTGGCCTCGGTGTCCTGTATCTACGGTCTGGGCACCCCGCAGTCGTATCTCGATCGGTCGGTGCTGCTGGAGGTGGGTGCCGAGGTCGACCGGGACGCTTTCCTGCGCATGCTGGTGGACGTCCAGTACACCCGCAACGATATGGCCTTCACCCGGGGGTCGTTCCGGGTGCGCGGCGATACCGTCGAGATCATCCCGTCCTACGAGGAACTGGCGGTACGGATCGAATTCTTCGGCGACGAGATCGAAGAACTCTACTATCTGCACCCGCTCACCGGGGACGTGGTGCGCAAGGTCGATATGGTGCGGATCTTCCCGGCCACCCATTACGTGGCCGGTCCGGATCGGATGGCGCGGGCGGTCACCGATATCGAGGCGGAGCTCGAAGAACGGCTGGCCGAACTGGAGGGCAAAGGCAAACTGCTCGAAGCGCAGCGATTGCGGATGCGCACCCAATACGATCTGGAAATGATCCGGCAGGTCGGCTTCTGCTCCGGTATCGAGAACTATTCGCGGCATATCGACGGGCGGCCCGCGGGTTCGGCCCCGGCCACCCTGCTCGATTATTTCCCCGATGATTTCCTGCTGGTCATCGATGAATCCCATGTCACGGTGCCACAGATCGGCGGTATGTACGAGGGGGATATGTCGCGCAAACGCAACCTCGTCGAATACGGGTTCCGGCTGCCGTCGGCGGTGGACAACCGGCCGTTGACGTGGGAGGAGTTCGCCGAGCGAATCGGTCAGGCGGTGTACCTGTCGGCAACTCCGGGCGATTACGAACTGGGCCGTGTAGGCGGCGAGGTGGTCGAACAGGTGATCCGCCCGACGGGTCTGGTCGATCCACAGGTGGTGGTCAAACCCACCAAGGGGCAGATCGACGATCTGGTGCACGAGGTCCGGTTGCGAGTCGAGCGCGACGAGCGGGTGCTGGTCACCACGCTCACCAAGAAGATGGCCGAAGATCTCACCGACTACCTGCTCGGGCTGGGCCTGCGCGTGCGGTACCTGCATTCCGAGATCGACACCCTGCGCCGGGTCGAGTTGCTGCGCCAGCTGCGTCTCGGCGAGTACGACGTGCTGGTGGGTATCAACCTGTTGCGTGAGGGCCTGGACCTGCCGGAGGTTTCGCTGGTGGCCATTCTGGACGCCGACAAGGAAGGGTTCCTGCGCAGCACCAAAAGCCTCATCCAGACGATCGGGCGCGCCGCCCGCAACGTCTCGGGCGAGGTGCACATGTACGCGGACAAGATCACCGATTCGATGCGCGACGCCATCGACGAGACCGAACGCCGCCGGGCCAAACAACTCGCCTACAACGCGGAAATGGGGATCGATCCGCAACCGCTGCGTAAGAAGATCGCCGATATCCTCGATCAGGTCTACTCCGAGGCCGACGACGAGGTCGCGGTGGGCGGGTCCGGTCGTAATGCCAGCCGCGGCCGCCGGGCGCAGGGGGAGCCCGGCCGGGCGGTCAGCGCGGGCATCGTGGAGGGTCGCGATATCAAGTCGATGCCGCGGGCCGAACTGGCCGATCTGGTGGCCGAGCTCACCGATCAGATGATGAACGCGGCCCGCGAACTGCAATTCGAGCTCGCGGGCCGGCTCCGCGACGAAATCGCCGACCTGAAGAAGGAGCTGCGCGGGATGGACGCGGCCGGATTGAAGTGACCGGGTCCGGATCCCGCTGCGGCGGACGGTCAGCCCTGGGTGGCCATCCATTCGTCGACCCGGCGTTCGGCCTCCTCACGGGAGACGTCTTCCACGCGGGTCATCACCACCCAGCGGTGACCGAACGGGTCCGATACGGCCGCGTAGCGGTCGCCGGTGACGAAGGTGGCCGGGTCTTCGGCGACCCTCGCACCGTGTGCACGGGCGCGGGCGACCACGGCGTCGACGTCCGGGCAGTAGTGCACCAGCGAGGTGTGCACCCATTCGCCGGTGGGTGCCAGCACGTTCTGGTCCGGTACCGGCATACCCAGCTGAATCGTGGAATCGCCGATCTTCAGTTCGGCATGGGCGGGCTGCCCGTCCGGCATATCGTTGCGGGAGATCACCTCGGCACCGAAGACGGTGGTGTAGAAGTCGATGGCGGCATTGCCGTCGGAGACCGCGATGAACACGGTGATCGAATGGTAGCCCTCGGGAATCGGATTCACTGTTTCGCTCATGAGTTCGAGTCTGCCGAAGCGCGCCGAGCGGATCTTGTAAGAAAGCGACAGCCCGCCGAAGTCGGCAACGGGACTCGGCGGAAGCGCCGCATCGTGGCTCGGCTTCGGCATGCGCGCTCGGTGGTCTCCGGCCGGTCGGAACGACAGCCTCCGCGGACCTCGTCGTGAGTGACCCGGGCCCCGCTCCGGCGCCGGATGATCGGAAGGCGATCCTGCATCCGCACGAGCAGGAGCGCTATCGCACGCTCGAGCGATTGTCGGCCGGGACGGCAGTTGCCGAGTACGTCGAGTGGTATTGGGCCGTGCGCTGGGATATGCGCGGGCGTGCGCCCTACTTCGCCGAGGTGCTCCCGTTTCCGTGCGTGCATCTCACCTTCGAACGCGACGGCGATCGTTACGGAGGATTCGTCAATGGTGTGTGTACCCGGAAATACGTCCGGGAGCTCGCCGGTCGGGGGGAGACGTTCGGGGTGCGGTTCCGGCCCGGCGGGTTCGGGGCGTTCACGGGCCTCGATGTGGGCAGGCTGCGGGACCGGGCCGTGCCCGCCGGGGAGGTACTGCCCGATATCGGAGATCTCGCCGAGCGGGTGCTGGCCACGCCCGCCGATCCGGACCGGCGCCGGCTGGTGGAGGACTATCTGTGCACCCGCACCCGGCGCGCCGATCCGAACTACCGGCTCGTGCTGCGGATCGCGGCGGCGATGGCGCAGGATCCCGAACTCACCCGGGTCGATCAGGTCACCGAGCGTTTCGGGGTTTCGGCGCGGACACTACAGCGGCTGTTCCGCCGGTACATCGGTGCGGGACCGAAATGGGTGCTGCGCCGGTACCGGCTCCAGGACGGCGCGGATCTGCTGGCCCGGGGCCGCACCGCCGATCTCGCCGCACTCGCCGCCGAGCTCGGATATTTCGATCAGGCGCATTTCACCCGGGAGTTCACCGCGGAGGTCGGAATGGCGCCGCTGGAATATGCCAAGAATTCGATACGCTCGCGCGATGAGGTGACTTCCAAGGTGCTGCCTGCCTCATAGTCGGATTTCGGATTCGACACGGAAGCGGTACCCGTCGGCAAACCGGCACGAGCGAGTCAGGCCCGAAGGAGACAGCGCAGCGTGACCACGTAGGGCCTTCGTTCCTGCCACATGGAAATCGAGGAGCTGCACATGGATGTCGTGGTATTGATCGGCCGGGTGATGTTCGTCATCCTGTTTCTCAGCTCGGCGCTGGGGCATTTCACCCAGACGAAAGCCATGGCCGGCTACGCGCAGGCCAAGGGCGTACCGATGCCGGAGATGGCGGTCCGGGCCTCGGGTGCGCTCATGCTGCTCGGGAGTATCAGCATTCTGCTGGGTATCTGGGCCGATCTGGGGGCGTTGCTGTTGCTGATCATGATCGTGCCCACCATGATCATGATGCACAGTTTCTGGAAGGAGACCGATCCGGAAGCAACGCAGTCGGAGACCATTCAGTTCAACAAGGATCTCGCTCTCGCGGGCGCCCTGGTGATGCTGTTCGGTTTTTTCGCGCATACCGAGGAATTGGGGCTGACGATTACCGGCCCGCTGTTCTAGCTGCGGTCCGTATTCGTAATTCGGTGGGGCGGTGCGCTCGTGGCCGGATGTGTTGTGAGGAAAATCCCACGGCGGCAATGGTGTTCGCTGTTCTTGTGATGTGTCACATGTTCGACCGCGTGGCAGCGGGAACGTCCAGGTAGATACGGCCGCTGCCGCTGTCGCGAGCGAAAATGTGAAACACTGGTGCCGCCCCGGCGCAATGTGATGTAGAACGAATCCGGTTACTCGGACCTCGGTTACGGCTATGGTCTACGCAGTCGCTGCGCCGTTGCCGACATTCCGGCAACGTTCGGCGCAGCCGCGTTTATACCCCGCACAGTTGGAGGAGAGAATGACCGCCTACCGGACCATTGTCGTCGGTACCGACGGCTCGGACTCGTCGTACGTCGCCGTGGACAAGGCCGCCGCATTGGCGGGAGCCGCGGGTTCGACACTGATCGTGGCCTGCGCCTACTACCCGACCGACGACCGTGACGTCGCCGCCGCGAGCGATCTGCTCAAGGACGAGGCGTACCAGGTTCGTGGTTCGGCGCCCACCAACGAGATTCTGCGTACCGCGCGGGACCGCGCCGTGGCGGCGGGCGCCAAGGAGATCGTCGAGAAGGCGATCGTCGGCGAACCGGTCGAATCCCTGCTGGACCTGGTGAAGGAAACGCAGGCGGATCTGCTCGTGGTCGGCAACCGGGGCCTGAACACGCTGGCCGGGCGGTTGCTGGGTTCGGTGCCCTCGGATGTGGCGCGTAAATCGAAATCCGATGTCCTGATCGTGCACACGGTGCGCTGACCCGCACCTGTCGCGTTTTCGCCCCGCCCGGAACATGTTCGGGCGGGGCGTTCGCGTATCAGGGCGAACCGGGGTACAACCGGTGGGCACCCTGCCGTCGCCGGTGGAACACCTCGGTGTGCAGGCCGAGGCGACCCCGGATCAGCGTGCGAGGCGGTGCAATTCGGGCGGGAGATCCGTGCTGTGCACCACGGTGAGCCGCTGGGTCGCGCGGGTCAGGGCGACGTACAGATCGTTGCGGCCGCGCGGTGAATCGGCGATCACCGCGCTCGGTTCCACCAGGTACACCGCGTCGAATTCCAGGCCCTTGGCCTCGGTCACCGTCAGCACCCGTACCGATTCGCCGGCCAGCTGGGCCAGCTCGCCGATGTTCTCGGCGGGGGCCAGTACCGCCGCGGTACCCGGACCCTCCTCCTCGGCGAGCATGGCGGCCAGCGTCTCCGCCATCTCCGCCGCGGCCACCCGGTACGCCCGCGGCATGCGGCCGGTTTCCCGTACCGAACGTGGTACCTGGGCGGTGGGGTCGATGGCGGCCAGCACATCCGCCGCGACCGCCATGATCTCGGCCGGTGTGCGGTAGTTCACGGTCAGTTCGGTGCGTTTCCAGCGTTTGGCCACATACGGTTCCAGCATCTGCGCCCACGAATGCGCACCCGCGGGGTCGCCGGTCTGGGCGATATCGCCGACCACGGTGACCCACCGGTTCGGTATCCGGCGCATCACCATCCGCCAGGCCATTTCCGACAGTTCCTGGGCCTCGTCCACGATCACATGCCCGTAGGTCCAGCTGCGGTCGCCGGCGGCCCGTTCGGCGGTGGTCTGCCGGTTGCGCACCTGCTGGCGTTCGGCGAGCTGGCTCGCATCGATCAGGTCGTAGGCCATCAGGATCTCGGGGTCGAGTTCGTCCTCGAGATCCTGGGGGGCCGAACCGGTGAGGATGTCCAGGGCATCCTGTGCCTCGGCGAGCTGGGCGCGCCAGCGGCGCCGGGCGCGTTCGCGCTCCTCCGCGTCGTCGGTGCCCAGGAGTTCGGCCAGTTCGTCGAGCAGGGGTGCGTCGGCGGCACTGAACTCGCCGGTGCCGGTGCGCAGGAGTTCGGCGCGATCGGCGGGGTCGAGGATTTTGCCGGCGGCCCGGTCGAGCCGTCCGGGGTCGGTGAGAAGGTCGGTGAGGACCTGCTGCGGGGTGAGCAGCGGCCACAGTTCGGCCAGTACCCGGTTGATCGTGGCATCGGCGCGCAGTTCGTCGCTGATCTCGCTGAGATCGGCGGCGCTGAGCAGGCTGCGGCCACCGCCCATCGGGTCCGCGCCCATGGTGTGCGCCAGTTGGTCGGTGAGCGCTTCGATCACCATCGATACGAAGATGGGCCGGGCCAGATTGTGCGGGCGGCGCGAGGAGCGGGCCCGGCCCCGGGCCCGGGTCACGATCTTGCGGTCCAGGGTGACCGGGTACCCGTCGAAGGTCAGGGTGATGGATTCGCGCGGTACTTCCTGCCGGTCGCGGACGGCGTTCTTCAGGATGTCGAGGACCTGCAGCGACCCCTTGAGTTCACCGGCGCGGAGCGTGTCCTCCCGGGTCGCCTTCACGCCCGGGTACAGGTCGCCGATGGTGGACAGCAGCACCCCGGTCTCACCCAGGGACGGCAGCACCTGGCCGATGTAGTCGAGGAACGTGGCATTGGGGCCGATGATCAGCACACCGCTCTTCGCCAGCTGCTGCCGATAGGTGTAGAGCAGGTATGCGGCGCGGTGCAGCGCGACCGCGGTTTTCCCGGTACCCGGCCCGCCCTGGACCACCAGAACGCTCTTGTGCTCGGCGCGGATGATCGCGTCCTGTTCGGTCTGGATGGTTTCCACGATGTCGGACATATGCCCGGTGCGCGCCGCGTTCAGGGCCGCGAGCAGCGCGCTCTCGCTGCCGACCCCGCCGTCGGAGGCGGTGGCGCCGGCGCGGCGGGCGGCGTCGAGATCGAGGTATTCGTCGTTGACGGCGGTCACCCGGCGGTTGCGGGAGCGGATATGACGCCGGCGGGCCACGCCGTCGGGAGCAGCGGTGGTGGCCAGGTAGAACGGCCGGGCCAGCGGGGCCCGCCAGTCCAGGAGCAGGGTTTCGTAGTCGTTGTCCTCGTCGAGGATGCCGAGGCGGCCGATATAGCGCTGCTCGGGACCGTCCTCGCCGTCGGTGATATCGATCCGGCCGAAGCACAGGCCGTGCTCGGCGGCGTCGTATTTGGCCAGATCCTCGGTGTAGAGCTGGGTGAACGATTCCCGCTCGGTCCGCGCCTGCGGGGTACCGCCGGTTTCCAGCAGCACCGTACGCAACCGCTTGTCCGCGTAGGCGCGCATATCGTCCAGCCGGTCGTACAGCACCGACAGGTACGCCTGCTCCTGATCGATATCTCGGGTCGCCGCGTCCGGCGGTGACTCGGTGGAGTCCAGGGTGCCTACGCGTTCCTGGGTGCGGTTGTCGGGCAAGTTCTGGCTCCTTCTCACCCACGGCGGGACAAGCTCGGCGGACACGAATTACGGTGTGCACACGTTGCGCTGGGGCGTGCACAGAGTTGTCGAGTCTACTGCGGACTACGGTGACATGACGTTTCCGCAGGTCGGCGGCTTGTTGTCAGGAGACGTTGCTGTTGTCGCCGCGCAGACCGCGCCCGCGGGTGGCATTGCGGTGGCCCGGCGGTTTGGCCTCGTACATCGCGAGATCGGCGTCGTGCAGTACCGCTTCGGGAGTGCGCGTATCGCCTGGTTCGAGCGTGGTGACTCCGATGGATGCGTTGACCGCGATCCGGTGCCCGCGGGCGACGATCGGTTCCGCCATGGCCGCCCGCAGCCGCTGGACCAGCGGTTCGAGCTCTTCGTCGCCGGGGCGCCCGGCCAGCAGGACGAGGAATTCGTCGCCGCCGAGCCGGCCCACGAGATCTTCGGCACGCAGCGCGCGCTGCAACCTGTGGGCCACGATCCGCAGCACCGTATCGCCGATGGCGTGACCCATGGTGTCGTTGATCGATTTGAAGCCGTCCAGGTCGATGAACATCACGGTGGACACCCGGCGGTGCGCCCCGCTGGCGGCCAGTGCTCCCGACAGCTGCGACAGGGTCAGCGACCTGTTGGCCAGCCCGGTCAGTGGGTCGTGGGTGGCTTGATATTCGAGCTGGCGGCGCCCGGCCAGATACTCGGTGATATCGGTGAACGAGCACACCGCCGCCACGCCGGGTTCGTCCGGGGTGAGCAGGCGGCTCGAAACACTGAGCCAGCGGCGCCGGCCGTCCGGACGGCCGATGGCGAATACGAAGGCGGTGACCGTCTCGCCGGTCGCCAGGGTCCGCGCGACCGGATGGCGGGACGGCGGCATCGGCGCACCGTTGGCGTCCATCCATTCCACCGGCAGCTGGGCGATCTTGGAGCCGACCACCGGCATCTGGTCGTCGATGCCGAGGATGCGCCGGGCCGCCGGATTCGCCGAGCCGATGATGCCGTCCCGGTAGATGACCGCCACACCCTCCTCGAGCTGCGCCACCACCGTGGTGAAATGCTGTTCGGCGCGGCGCTGGGCGCGTTCGGCGCGGCGCTGGGCGGACAGGTCGTGGATGACCACCTGGTAGGCCAGGCGATCGTGCCAGGCAGTGAGCACGGAGACCGTTTCCACCGGGACCTCGCGGCCGTCCAGTGCCAGCAGGGTCATTTCGGTGGGATCGGTGGCGACTCCGGCTGCGGTGAGGCCGGCGAGCCGCTCGAACATGAGCTCGCGGGAGTCGGGGTGCAGGAAACGGGTGACGCGTTGACCCAGGATCTCGGCGAGATTCCGCGCGCCCAGGATCCGCAGGCACGCTGGGTTGGCGTAGACCACTATGCCGCGTTCGTGGACGAAGATTCCGTCCGGGGAGTGTTCGACCAGGGAACGATACCGATGCGCGAGTTGCTCGGCGGCGGAGGCCCTGCGATCTCCCATACCAACCCCCATCGTCGGTTGACCCGGACATTCAAACACGGCACTACTCCGGCATCCACACACATGGAACTCGTCCCGTGGACGTGATGCCTCCGGCGATCACGTCACAGCGTGTTCCCGGCGGTACCGGGTAACCGGGAACCGAGGCGGGAGATGCCGTGCAAGACACCGGACTTCACTACCGATCTTATGTCGACCACCGGCGTCGGTGCGGTCACCGGTGACGACTGGGGGCTAGAGATGCTCCGCAGTGGTGCGATGGCGGCGCGATTTGTACCCGGATTCGGTACCGGCCCCGGTTTCGGGGCACGGCGGACCACGGGCACGGCCGGTCCGGCGTGATCGGTGACACGCCCCGGCGACGGGCCCGGTTGACCTACTCTGGGATGGGAGCCCGTCCGGCTCGCCCGTCGTCCTGCCGATGCGCTCGGACAGTGTGCCGGTACCCGGCGCAGTCCGTGGAGCCGCACCGTATCCGCGGGTCCCGGCCGTTCGGCGAAACTTGTCGGTGGCTCGTCCTAGCATCACCGCGGGCCCATCCGCGGCCCGAGCCGAGAGCGACGACCGGGCAGCAGTGGCCGTCCTCCGTTGCCGCCCGTACCGGGCCGGTCGCGGCGGCTCCAGCGGAACGACATCATGGCGCGCCTGGAGGCGCGACGACGAACAGATACGAGAAGGGACCCACCTGGTGGCGGAACGCCTGACTGTCCGCGGCGCGCGGGAGCACAACCTCAAAGGGGTCGACCTCGACCTGCCCCGCGACAGTCTGATCGTCTTCACCGGCCTGTCGGGGTCGGGGAAGTCCAGCCTGGCCTTCGATACGATCTTCGCCGAGGGACAGCGCCGGTATGTGGAATCGCTGTCCGCCTACGCCCGGCAGTTCCTGGGCCAGATGGACAAACCCGATGTGGATTTCATCGAGGGCCTCTCACCCGCGGTCTCGATCGACCAGAAATCCACCAACCGCAACCCGCGTTCGACCGTCGGCACCATCACCGAGGTGCACGACTACCTGCGCCTGCTCTATGCCCGCGCCGGTGTCCCGCATTGCCCGGTGTGCTCCGAACTCATCGCCAAACAGACCCCGCAGCAGATCGTCGACCAGGTGCTGGCCATGGAGCCGGGGGTCCGCTTCCAGGTGCTCGCACCGGTGGTGCGTACCCGCAAAGGTGAATTCGTCGACCTGTTCGACCAGCTGAACTCGCAAGGCTATTCCCGGGTCCGGGTGGACGGCGTGGTGTATCCGCTCACCGATCCGCCGAAGCTGAAGAAACAGGAAAAGCACGATGTCGAGGTGGTGGTCGACCGCCTCGCCGTCAAACCGACCGCCAAGCAGCGGCTCACCGATTCCATCGAAACCGCGTTGCGCCTGGCCGACGGGATCGTCGTTCTCGATTTCGTCGACCGCGACGAACACGCGCACGATCGCGAGCGCCGCTTCTCCGAGAAACTGGCCTGCCCGAACGGCCACGCCCTCGATATCGAGGATCTGGAACCGCGGTCGTTCTCGTTCAACTCCCCCTACGGAGCCTGCCCCGACTGCACCGGTCTCGGTATCCGCAAAGAGGTCGACCCGGAACTCGTTGTTCCCGACCCGGAGCTGAGCCTGGCCGAGGGTGCGATCGCGCCGTGGTCGCGTGGGCAGAGCGCGGAGTATTTCGTGCGCCTGCTCTCCGGGCTCGCCGCCGCCCAGGGCTTCGATCTGGACACCCCGTGGCGTGAATTACCGCCGCGGGCGCGGAAAGCGGTGCTCGAGGGCAGTTCGGATCAGGTCCATATCGTCTACACCAACCGCTACGGCCGGAAACGCTCCTACTACGCCGATTTCGAGGGTGTGATGCCGTTCCTGCAGCGGCGGCTGGACAACACCGAATCCGAGCAGATGAAGGAGCACTACGAGGGCTATATGCGGGACGTCCCGTGCCCGGTGTGCAACGGCGCGCGGCTGCGGCCGGAGATCCTGGCCGTCACGCTTTCCGCGGGCGCGGAGCGGAAATCCATCGCGGAGGTCAGCGAGCTCTCGATTCGCGACTGCGCGCAGTTCCTGAACGCGCTGACCCTGGGGGAGCGGCAGGCGGCGATCGCCGGTCAGGTCCTCAAAGAGGTGCAGGCCCGGCTGGGGTTCCTGCTCGACGTGGGCTTGGACTACCTGACCCTGTCCCGTGCGGCGGCCACCCTCTCCGGTGGTGAGGCCCAGCGGATCCGGCTCGCCACCCAGATCGGGTCCGGGCTGGTCGGGGTGCTGTACGTGCTGGACGAACCGTCGATCGGGTTGCACCAGCGCGACAACCGGCGGCTCATCGAAACACTGACCAGGCTGAAGAACCTGGGCAACACCCTGATCGTCGTCGAGCACGACGAGGACACCATCCGTGCCTCGGACTGGGTTGTCGATATCGGCCCCTACGCCGGTGAACACGGCGGCCAGGTGGTGCACAGCGGTCCCTATTCCGAACTGCTCGCCGATCCGGCCTCGCTCACCGGCGCATACCTCGCCGGCCGGGAGCGCATCGAGATACCGATGATGCGGCGGCCGGTGAACAAGAAGCGGCGGGTCACGGTGGTCGGGGCCACCGAGAACAACCTGCGGAATATCGATGTGGCGTTCCCGCTGGGTGTGCTCACCGCCGTCACCGGCGTCTCCGGATCCGGTAAGTCCACCCTGGTCAACGACATCCTGGCGACGGTGATGGCCAACAAGCTGAACGGCGCGCGCCAGGTGCCGGGCCGGCACACCCGGGTCAACGGGCTGGATCAGCTGGACAAACTGGTGCGCGTGGACCAGTCGCCGATCGGCCGCACCCCGCGGTCGAACCCGGCCACCTACACCGGGGTGTTCGACAAGATCCGCAGCTTGTTCGCCGCCACCACCGAGGCCAAGGTACGTGGGTACCAGCCCGGTCGCTTCTCGTTCAACGTGAAGGGCGGTCGCTGCGAGGCATGCTCCGGCGACGGCACCCTCAAGATCGAGATGAACTTCTTGCCGGATGTTTATGTGCCGTGCGAGGTCTGCCAGGGTGCCCGCTACAACCGGGAAACCCTCGAGGTGCACTACAAGGGCAAAACCATCGCCGAGGTCCTGGATATGCCGATCGAGGAGGCCGCCGAGTTCTTCGAACCGGTGACCTCGATCCACCGCTATCTGGCCACCCTCGTCGACGTCGGTCTGGGCTATGTGCGTTTGGGCCAGAGCGCGACCACTCTGTCCGGTGGTGAGGCACAGCGCGTGAAACTGGCGGCCGAACTGCAGAAACGCTCGAACGGCCGCACGGTCTACATCCTCGACGAACCCACCACCGGCCTGCATTTCGAGGACATCCGCAAACTGCTCGCGGTGATCAACGGCCTGGTCGACAAGGGCAATACCGTGATCGTCATCGAACACAACCTGGATGTCGTCAAGACCGCGGACTGGGTGATCGATATGGGTCCCGAGGGCGGATCCGGCGGCGGAACAGTGGTCGGTGAGGGGACGCCCGAGGATATCGCCGCCACACCCGGCAGCTATACGGGCGAGTTCCTGAAGGAGATCCTGGCGCAGCCCGCGGCGACGGGACCGGTGACGGATACCGGTGCGGTGAAACCGGATACCGCACCGGCGCGTAAGACCGCGGCCAAGAAGGCGCCGGCAGCGAAGAAGTCCGCGAAAACGGCGGCGGAATCGCCCGATAAGGCAGTGAAATCGCCGGACGCGCAGAAGGCGAAACGCCTGGCCCGCAAGGCGGCGGCGCTGCGCTGAGCACGGCGGCGGGGTGGCGGTTGCCCGGGTAACCGCACCCCGCCGCGTGCGGCTACGCAGAACCGCGCGACAGTGCGTGCACAGTCGTACGCCGACTACCACCGGCACGGTCGACGAGCTACCGGAGCGATCACGCCGGAGGCGCGGTTGCGGGGCGAACGTGCTGTGACGATGGTGCTCGGCCGGAACGATCTGCGATGGCCGTCGTACCTCTGGTACCGAGCGTGCTGTGCTGTGGTCCGCGGTGAGCGGGCATTGGGTGTGTACCCGGCCGGACCCGGTCACCGCACGAGCGATGGTGTTCCCGTTCCGGGCTGGATTCCAGCTTCATTACAGCGAGGTATCCGTCCGGGGCGCCGGGTCCGGGCAGCACGAGAACGCGCTGGTCGAAGTGCGGATACGGCGCCCGGCCACGAACTCGTACAGGAGCGGCGATCATCGCGGTCCGGGTTGTTCGATCAACCGGCAGCCGGGGCGAATCCGAGCTCACGGAGGGTCCGTACGCCCTCCCCGGCCCGATCATCGCCTACCAGCGTGAGGGTGCGGGCCTGCTGGTAGAGACAGCCCGCTGTTGCGAACGCGTCCGCCGCGGCGGCGAGCCGCTCGGAATCGCCGGCGTGCAACGCCGCGGCGCGGGCCACGATCGCCTCGGCGATGGGGTCACCGGTGATCACTGTTGCGGCGGTGGCGAGATATTCGGCGGCGGTGGGGTCACCGGCGAGGACCGCCGCCTCGGCGCGCAACGCGTAGTACCAGTGGCGCCAGACCCAGACATCGCGGACATCCATATCGCCGAGATCGGTCGCCAGTTCCGCGACGGCGTCGGCGGCACCGCCCCGGTGGAGCAGCAGGATTGCCTCGAAAACCGCGCCGTAGGCGGTTTTGTGCTGCGAGGCAGTACCGAGTTCTGCGGCGATCGCGAGCCACCGTGTCCGGGCCGTTTCGTCGTCGCGCAGACCGTGTATCAGGGCGACCGCGGCCGCCGCCGGGGTGAGATGCGGTGCGTGCGGGCGGCCGGCGAGTTCCCAGGCGTCGATGAACCGGCTGCTACCCGCCAGGACGTCGCCGGAATGTCCGGCCAGCGCGTCCGCCAACAGCAGCCGCGATGTCGCGAAATCGCCGCGTTCGGCCAGAATCGGCAGGTCGCGCAGGTGCGCCCCGTACCGCCGGGCACCGGGCAGATCTCCCACCCCGAGGCAGATTTCGGCGGCTTCCGCGAGCGCGCCGACCTGTTCGACCACCTCGGCCGGAGTGTCCGGAGACCCGGTGAGCAGTTCCACACGCCGGCGCGCGGTATCGGCCGCGGCGAAGTTGTCCCCTACCCAGCACTGAGCAGCGGCTAGGGCGTCGAGGGCAGCGCTTCGTGCCAGCCGATCCTCGGTGCGGTAGGCGAGTTCGACTGCTCGCTGTGCCAGGTCGACCGCTGTCGGCCGGCCCGCCTGCGGTTCGCGCCCTGCCGAATCGGCGGCGTGGGCGAAGACTCCGCACTCGGCCAGCGCCACCGCCGCCGCTGCACCGGGGTCGTCACCGGCCAGTGCGCGGGCTTCGGCAAGGAGATCGGCGGCCTCGCCGGGAGCAGGGGCTTGCGCGAAGGTATCGGACATCCGGAAAACAGTTATCGCCGCGGTGGCCAGGTCGCGGGCGGCCGCTGCGGTGTCGCCGCCGCGGTACGCGGTTCCGGCGGCGGTGCGGTACAGGCGATACATATCCGCACCCCGCGTCCGGCATCCGGCCACGGCGGCGGCATGACGCAGGGTGGCGGCCGCGGCGGCCGGATCGTCGGTCAGGGCTGCGGCCTGCTCGTACCGCAGCTGTGCTTCACCGGTGAGGTTGCGGGCGAAGGTCAGCCGGGCCACCGATAACGCCAGTTCATGGGCGTCGGACCGGTACGCGGACTGATCGGCCGCCCATGTCAGCGCCGCTCGCAGATCGTCGATTGCCGTATCGAACCCGCTGCGCCACCCGGCGGCGGACGGGAGTTCTGCTACGAGCGCTGTGGCCGTCACACGGCACCAGTCCAGATGGCCGGCGTATGCGATGGCCGATTCCCCGGTCGCAGTGAGCTGTTCGGTCGCGTATTGACGGATGGTCTCCAACGCCCGATAGCGGGTGCCGCCCGCGGTGGTGACGATGGTCAGCAGACTCTGCTCGGCGAGCCGGGCCAGACCGTCCGCGATCGCGTTCCGCTCCAGCGGCGGATATCCGGCCACCGCGGTGGCATCGGCCGCGGTGAACGGGGCGGCGAAAACCGCGACGCGACGCAGCAGCAATCGATCCTGATCGGTCAGCAGGGTCTGGCTCCAATCCAGCATGGCCCGGACCGACCGATGCCGTTCGTCGGCGCGCCGGCCGCCGACGAGTAGTCGCAGTGGATCGGCGAGGCTCGCGGTCAACCCGTCGAGGCCGAGGCTGGGCAGCCGGGTCGCCGCCAGTTCGATCGCCAGCGCCAGCCCGTCGAGGCGGCGGCAGATCTCGTCGACCCGGTCCAGCCGGTCCGGCTCGATCGAGCGGCCCAGGGCACGGGCCCGCTCCAGGAACAGCGCGACCGCATCGGACGGGCCGTTGCCACCGTCGAGCACCGTCGGCGGCACCTCGTAGACCTGTTCGAAGGGAACCAGCAACCGGGCCCGGCTGGTGACCAGAACGGTCACCCGGGGACAGTGGGCCAGTAGTCGTTCCAGGAACGGCGCGAGGGCGTCGCGCAGATGCTCGCAGTTGTCGAGCACCAGCAGGGTGTGGCGGTCGGCGAGCACGGTGAGCACCGAATCGTCGAGACTCTGCCCGTGCTGCTCACCGAGACCCAGCGCGCGGGCCACCGCCGACCCGATCAAAGCGGGATCGGTGACCGGTACGAGGTCGACGAACCACGCGCCGTCGGTGAATTCGGCCGCCAGATCCGCGGCTACGGCCAGCGCGAGCCGCGTCTTGCCGACCCCGCCCGGCCCGAGAGCGGTCACCTGGCGGTGCGCCGTGACGGCTGCCCGCAGCGCGGCGCGCTCCCCGGTCCGGCCGATGAACGATGTCAGCGGTGCCGGCAGGACGGCGACCGATTCGTTCACCTGCTCGGCGCGGGTCGATTCGGCGGCACGCCCTGCCAGCGCACGCCGATCGGGCACGCCGACCTTACGCAGCAGCGCGGAGACATGTGTTTCCACGGTCCGCACCGAGATGTACAGGCGCGCGCCGATCTCGGCATTGCTGAGGTGCTGGCCCACCAGGGCGAGCACCTCGGCCTCCCGGTCCGAGATCCCGCCGGTGACCTTCTGCTTCGACACGTCGTGATTGTCGCGTACCGGCTCCGTATCGCTACGTGCCCATGGGTACGTGCGTACTCAGTGGTCGATTCCGTGGTCGGCACGGATGTGCCCGCGCACGGCCGGGAAATAACGTTGTTCCCATCGGCGACGGACGACGATCTACCGGCGGAAAACCTTCGAGATACAGGGTGTTCCGGTGCCGGGCCCGACCTCCGCGCCATCCGATCGACGACCTCAGGAGCGACCATGGCCACCCAGTCCACCACCGGAATAACCACCGTTCTGCACCCCGTCTCCGACCTCGCGAAGGCGGGAAAGGTGTACTCCGCGCTGCTCGGTATCGCGCCGCAGACCGAGGGGACCTACTACATCGGTTTCGATATCGCGGGCCAGCACATCGGGCTGGTGCCGGGCGGCGGACCGCAGGAGATGACCGCGCCGGTGGCGTACTGGCAGGTGCCCGATATCGAGGCGAAGCTGGCCGAGGTCTGCGCCGCCGGCGCCACCGTGCGCGAAGCTGTGCGCGAAGTAGGTGCGGGGCGCCTGGTCGCCACGGTCACCGACCCGGACGGCAATGTGCTCGGCCTGCTGCAGGACCGCTGAACCTCGGCTCGCCGGCTACCGCCGCCGAGCCACAAAGCTGCGCGGACACGTCCACGATCCGCGGACAGCCATCGAAACGGATATCTCCCCACCGAAACGAAGGAACCACCATGACCACCCCGAAGACCGCACCCCCGGCCACCTCGAAGAGTTCGGTGAAGTTCTCCGCCGAAGAACGTGCGGCGATGAAAGAGCACGCCCAAGAGCTGAAAACAGCCGCCCGCCGCGGCGGGCGGGCCGGTAAAGCGGACGGCGAGCGCGATGTACTGGCCAAGATCGCCGAGCTGGCGGAGAACGACCGGGCCCTGGCCGAACGGATCCACGCCATCGTCACCGCCGATGCGCCGGGTCTCACCCCGAAGCTCTGGTACGGAATGCCCGCCTACGCTCGTGACGGCAAGGTCGTCTGCTTCTTCCAGAGCGCCGCGAAGTTCAAGGCGCGCTACGCCACGCTCGGCTTCAACGATTCGGCACAGCTCGACGAAGGCACGATATGGCCCACCGCCTACGCGCTGACCACGCTGAGCCCGGCGGACGAAACCCGGATCCGCGAGTTGGTGCGGAAAGCGGCCGCCTGACCGCCGTCCGCCGAGTCGAGCCGCAAACATGAGCTGGTTCGCAGTCGAAGCTCGGCGCCGGCCCGGAGTTTGCGGCGGGGCCGGCCGGTCAGTAGACCGGGCCGGTGTACTTCTCGCCCGGCCCGGCACCCGGGGCGTCGGGTACCGCGGAACTCTCCCGGAAGGCTTTCTGCAGCGATTGCAGGCCCTCCCGCAGCGGCCCGGCGTGCGGTCCGAGATATTCCACCGACGCGGTGATCAGACCCGCCAGCGCGGTGATGACGCGCCGCGCCTCGTCCATATCCCGGCGCGGGCTGTTCTCCGGATCGGCGTCGCTGAGCCCGAGCTTCTCCGCCGCCGAACTCATCAGCATCACCGCGGCCCGGCTGATCACCTCCACAGCGGGGATATCGGCCAGTTCACGCACGTCGGCATCGGGCTGTTCGGTCATGGGGATCAGCCTAGGCGTGGGCCCCGGCCCACCTATGCCCCGGCTGGGGTGATGTGCCCGAACCGGCCCGCCCCACAGCCCACCCCGCCACCGGCGAGAGTGCCTGGCGTACCGAAGTTCGGACATACGTCGCCGCTCAGGCCGTGGTCCGGGTGGTCGTCGTCCCGCCCGCCGATCCGGCGGCCCGCAGGACCCGCAACTGGCCGATCTCGGCGGCGTTCTTCATCAGTTCCGCATTCACCCAGGCAGCCAGATGGGCGACGGTCAGCCCGGCTTCGGCCGGCCACGGGTAGTGCGTGGGCTGTTCGAGTGTGCTGTCGTCGCAGCGGTCGAGCACGGCCAGCCACTGCTCACGAAGGTCGGTCAGCCAGGTCAGCGCGGCGGCGGTGGTGCCCGGCCAGTACACCTCGGTGCGTTCCGGCACCGGTCGTCCCTCGGCATGTTCGATCGCCGAACTCCACCACCAGCCGATATGCCAGGTCAGCCAGGCGATGGTGGTGGCGGGGATCGGATCGGGCTCCGTTTCGGCGAAATCCGGTCGCCAGTGCCCGTCGGCACCGCGGTGGACCGTCCAGATCACCTCCGCGGGTGCCCAGTGGGTATCGTCGTCGGTCAAGGCGTCGAAATGCAGCTGGGACAGCGACCAGACCAGGTCGAATTGCCAGCGGAGAAGGTCACGGCGGCTGCTCACGGATGCCGAGCCTGGCAGGCGGCGGGCGGTGGGGCAACCGGTTTCCGCGCCGGGCGCCGACCGGGCGATTCGTTCATCCGGCGCGGAACTGTTAAACTCGTCGGCGACGACCGCCCCGGTCCTGTCCGGGGCAGACAAGTGGAGCCCGACTCCCACCGTTGCCGGCGAGTGATCGCCAGGTCAAACGGTCCGGTCACCCACCTTTCGTGGTGGGACCACGGTCCCGGATGAACCGGGAGTGTGGCGCAGGTATCGCACCTGCGTGGATCGGTCGACTCGGGCCCCGTCGGCGGTTAAATACCGCGACGGGGCTTTCGTGTTGAACAAGGGGTTCATTTCGAGCGGTCGTCGGATGACACCGCTAGACCTAGGAGGCCCCATCAGCACTGAGACCCGCATCAACGATCGCATCCGTGTTCCCGAGGTCCGGCTCATCGGACCCGGCGGTGAACAGGTTGGGATCGTGCGTGTTGAAGATGCACTCCGCGTCGCCCTGGAGGCAGACCTCGACCTCGTAGAGGTCGCACCGGACGCACGTCCGCCGGTCTGCAAGATCATGGATTACGGCAAGTTCAAGTACGAGACCGCGCAGAAAGCGCGCGAGTCCCGGAAGAACCAGGTCCAGACCGTGATCAAGGAACAGAAGCTGCGGCCCAAGATCGACGATCACGACTACGAGACCAAGAAGCGCAATGTCGTGCGCTTCCTGGAGGCCGGGTCGAAGGTCAAGGTCACCATCATGTTCCGGGGACGCGAACAGTCCCGGCCCGAGCTCGGTTTCCGGCTGCTGCAGCGGCTGGCCTCCGATGTGGCGGATTTGGGTTTCGTCGAGACCTCGGCCAAGCAGGACGGCCGCAACATGACGATGGTCCTCGCCCCGCACAAGGGTGCGAAGACGCGGGCCAAGGCCGCGCAGGATTCGGCCCGGCCGCAGTCCGGCGGCGCGACGCCGAATGCCGGTCGGCCGGTCGCGCAATAACAACGGCGTAGCCGTGAACACTGCGGCGCACTGCCGCACCCGCGGCGTACGCCGCAGCGATATTGCGTCGAGCCCGCAATAACGCTGATCAGTACACCTGGTCCGCCCCTGCGCGGGCACGACACAGATTGAGGTTGCCATGCCGAAGATGAAGAGCCACAGCGGCGCATCGAAGCGTTTCAAGGTGACCGGTAAGGGCAAGCTGCGCCGTCAGCAGGCCAACCGCCGGCACCTGTTCGAGTACAAGTCCTCCCGCCGGACCCGTCGTCTGGAAGGTACCGAGGCCGTCGCCCCCGCCGACGTCCGCCGGGTGAAGAAGCTGCTGGGTATCTGATTCCCCTTTCGGGGCAGATACCGTCCGGTACCGCCTACGCGACCGGACGCCGATGAACCGACCCACTCGGGTGCGAACGACGAGCACCCCCAAGATCGATTAGGACTGACCAGTGGCACGCGTCAAAAGGGCCGTCAACGCTCAGAAGAAGCGCCGTTCGATCCTCGAGGCCTCCAAGGGCTACCGCGGGCAGCGCTCGCGCCTGTACCGCAAGGCCAAGGAACAGCAGCTGCATTCGCTCACCTACGCCTACCGGGACCGCCGGGCGCGGAAGGGCGATTTCCGCAAGCTGTGGATCGCGCGTATCAACGCCGCGGCCCGCGCCAACGACATCACCTACAACCGCTTCGTGCAGGGCCTGAAGGCTGCCGGTGTGGAGGTCGACCGCAAGAACCTCGCCGAGCTCGCCGTCTCCGACGCCGAAGCGTTCGCCGGCCTGGTCGCCGTCGCCAAGGCCGCGCTGCCGGCCGATGTCAACGCCCCGGCTGCCTGAGCGGTAGATTTCGCGGACCGGACCCGGTCCGGCCGTAACGAGGGGGCCCCCCCGGGGGGGGGGGGCCCGGGGGGGTGGGGCCGCCCGCCCCGGCCCGGGCCTCACCGCGGCCCCCCTCGTGGGGGGGGGGGCCCTCGTGCTGTCCGACGACCGGCCCGGCCGAGTCGGCTGTCGCAACGGTGAGCGGCGGACGTGGTCGGTCGACGCCTCCCGGTCCGGGTGGATGTGGTCCGGTGCGCAAATGGCTCGCATCCCGGCGGGCCGGGATGACAACATCCGTGTTGTGCGAGAACAACTGTCCCTGCAGGCGAACGGTGTGCGGATCTCCTATACGGACTTCGGTGGTGGCGGCACCCCGCTTCTCGCGTTACACGGGACATTCGGCCGAGGCGCGATATTCGCCGGCCTGGCGCGCGAACTCAGCGGCGTTGCCCGGATCATCGCACCGGATCAGCGGGGGCACGGGTTCAGCGGTCATCCGGACAGCTACGCCTGCGCAGACTTCGTCGACGACACCGCCGCCGTTCTCACCGGGCTCGATCTCGCGCCGGCGGTGATCCTGGGCCATTCCCGCGGCGGTATCACCGCCTACCAGCTCGCGGCCCGTCATCCAGAGCTCGTGGCAGGCCTCGTCATCGAGGATGTCGGTCCGGTTATGCGGCGTCCCGAGGTCGAGCACCCGGTGCTACCGGTGCACGGTTGGCCGCAAACCGCGCCGACCGACGCGGAGCTGGCGGAGGCGCTGCTCGCCCGTGGCGTACCCGATGCGAGCTACTTCCTGCAGAGTGCGGTCACCATGCCGGATGGGCAGCGCGGGTTCCTCTTCGACTGGAACGACATGATGGCCGTTCAGCTCAGCGGTGTCGGGGACTGGTGGGACGACTGGCTCGGTTCGGACTGTCCGGCACTGGTACTGCGTGGGGAACACAGTGCCCTGCTTCCCGCCCGGCTCGCCGAGGAAATGGTCGCCCGCAGACCCGGTGCCCGCTCGGCCGAGATCACCGGTGCCGGCCATTGGATCCACGACGACGCCCCGGCGGCCATGGCCGCGGCGATCGCGACGTTCCTCCGCGGCTGAATGCCGGGACCCGGTGCCCGTCACCCGGCGTGGCGACAGCCGAGGGGCCGGACCGGGGCAATCGGGCGGGCTGCCGTCTTGCACAGGGGTACGGCTGCGGATGAGCGGGTGCGGGCCGGCACTACGATCTACGGGTGCGTGGTCAACAGGAAGCCATCGACTGGCGCAATACCCGCGTAGTCGCCGCCGCGAAACTGCATCGGGGGGCAGCGCGCAAGAAGACCGGGCGGTTCCTGGCCGAAGGCGCCAACTCGGTGGGCGCGGCGCTCGATACCGGGCGGGTCCGGGAGCTCTTCTACTCTGCCGAAGGCGCCACCCGTGAGCATGCGTTGATCGCCGGTGCCGCGGCGGACGGTGTGCGCACAACGCTCGTCACCGACCGGGCCGCGCAGGCGCTGGGGGAGACCGTCACGCCGCCGGGCCTGGTGGCCGTCTGCGATCTGGTCGATGTGCCGCTGGACCGTATCCTGCCGGCGGAACCCGGATCGCCGACCCCCCGGATATTGGCGGTGCCGGTCGGGATCGCGGATCCGGGTAATGCCGGGACACTCATCCGGGTGGTCGACGCGATCGGTGCGGACGCGGTGGTGCTGGCCGGCGACAGTGTCGATCCGCACAACGGGAAATGTGTCCGATCGTGCGCGGGCAGCCTCTTTCATGTGCCGATCGTGCGTGATCGCGAGACAAACGCGGTGCTGGACCGGATCGAGGAGGCCGGGATCGCCACCGTGGCCACCGCGGCCGACGGTGAGCTCGACCTCGAGGACGCCGGCGAACTGTTCACCGGCCCGGTGGCCTGGCTGTTCGGCAACGAGGCGCACGGCCTCGATCCGGAGGTGGCGCGCCGGGCGCGGCACCGGGTCCGGATCCCGATCCACGGGCGGGCCGAAAGCCTCAATATCGCCGCGGCCGCGGCGATCTGCCTGTACGCGAATTCCCGGGTACGGCACCGCACGGGATCGGCGACGTAGCTGCCGACAACGACGGCAGGCCGGTTGCCGGTGGTATGCGGAGCCGACGACGACTCGTCCGGTCTCGTCGTCCGGGGCGCAACGTGTATTGTGTCGGCCGCAGCTCCAGCGGACTCGACAGCGACCGCACACGCGTCATCGAATCGGTCGGACACGGACGTGCGAGTATCGCTACCGCTTCCCGGGCCGGTTCACATGCCGTGCTGGTAGAGATCGGCCAGCATGTCTTCGGCCCAGTCGGCGGCTATCGCTTCCGGTCCGGTCACGCGGAGTGCGGCCAGCACAGTGAGCAGCATGCCGGTCGCGAGGAAACGCCGGGCCTCCGCGATCGGGGCGCCGGTGAGTTCGCGGATGAGGCGATAGATGCGGCCGTAGCGGTCGCGGATCACCGGGCCGATATCGGGGTCGCCCGCCGCGGCGAAGGCGTGCAGGAGGACCTGGAGCAGGTTGCGGTCGGCGAGGAACCGGTTGTAGGCCTCCGAGAGCGCGTCGAGGGGTGCGCCCGGGCCGGCGGCTGTGGCGGCTTCGGTGAATACTGCCTCGATACGGTCGCAGACCTGGCCCACCGCGGCGAGGAACAGGCGCTGTTTGGAGCCGAAGAGGCGGATGACATAGGGCTGTGAGACACCCGCGCGCCGGGCGATCTCGTCGGTGCGGGTGGCCGCGTAGCCGGTTTCGGCGAAGGCGGAGACCGCCGCGTCCAATACCTGGGCGCCGCGTTCTTCGGCGGTCATCCTGATCCTGCTCGATTCCGGCATGGTCCTCCTCAGGTCTGCTCGTACTGTTGACATGTTATCAGTCGATGCATACCGTTTTCGGTAGGTAGTTATCAGTCGATTACAACAAGGATGCGATATGACCGAAGCGCTGACTTCACCCACCGTCATCACCGCAGACAACACCGCGGAACCCCACCGCGGCAGCGTCGCGCCGCGGCCACCGCTGGCACTCGTACTCGCCGCGGTCGGCATCCCCATGTTCATGGTCACGCTCGACAACCTGGTGGTCACCAATGCACTACCGGTGATCCGCACCGAACTGGGCGCCTCGCTCAGCGATCTGCAATGGTTCGTCAACGCCTACACGCTGTCCTTCGCCGCCCTGCTGCTCACCGCGTCCGCGCTCGGTGATCGGCTCGGCCGCCGCCGTATCTTCCTCGCCGGTATCGCGCTGTTCACGCTCGCCTCCGCCGCCTGCGCCCTGGCGACCGACCCGGCAACGCTCATCGCCGCCCGGGTGGTGCAGGGCCTGGGTGGCGCGGCGGTGATGCCGCTATCGCTGACCTTGCTCTCCGACGCCGTACCGGAACGCCTGCGCAGTGCCGCGATCGGTATCTGGGGCGGGATCGCCGGCCTCGGGGTCGCTCTCGGTCCTCTGCTCGGCGGGGCGGTGGTCGACGGGATGAGCTGGCAGTGGATCTTCTGGGTCAATGTGCCGATCGGGATCCTGGTACTGCCGCTGGTCGCCCGGGTCCTGCGCGATTCGCGTGGTGGTGCAGGCCGGTTGGATCCGCTCGGCTTGATCCTCGCCTCGGGAGGGGTGGTCGCGATCGTCTGGGGGATCGTGCACGGCGCCGACGACGGATGGACCTCGGGAAGTGTGCTGACCGCGCTGCTCGGTGGTGCGCTGCTGCTGGCCGCACTGGTCGCCTGGGAGCATCGGGCCTCCGCCCCCATGCTGGCTCCGCGCTTGTTCGGGGTGCGGGCGTTCAGTGTCGCGAACGTGGTGGCGTTCGCGTTCTCCGTCGGGGTGTTCGGGTCGATCTTCCTGCTCGCTCAGTACTTCCAGGTGGTGCAGGGATACAGCCCGCTGGAATCCGGTATCCGCACCATGCCGTGGACCATGGCGCCGATGGTGGTGGCCCCACTCGCGGGACTGGTGATCGACCGCGTCGGCCCCCGGATCCTACTGGTCACCGGGCAGGCGCTGCTGGCCGTGGCGCTGGCCTGGATGGCGGCGGTGACCACGGTGGACCTCGCCTACAGTTCGTTCGTCGCCCCGCTACTGCTGGCCGGAATCGGAATGGGCCTGACCTTCGCCCCACTGGCGACCGTGGTGATGGCCGCCGTGCCGGAGGCGGATCGGTCCGTGGCCTCGGGGACCAACAACACGGTGCGCGAGGTCGGCGTGGCCATGGGGATCGCGGTACTGGCGTCGGTGTTCGCCTCTTACGGTGCCTACACCGATCCGCAGGGTTACGTCGACGGACTGGTGCCCGCCGTGTGGGTGGGTGCGGCGATCGTGGCCGCCGGAGCGTTGGCCGCGGCCCTGCTGCCCGGCCGGGTGCGGGCCGAATGAGGGCATGATCGCCGAGGCCCCCCCGGGGGGGGCCCCCCCCCCGGGGGCGCCCCGCGGGGGGGGGGCCCGCGGGGGGGGGGGCCCCCCGGGGGGGGGGCCCGCCGGGGGGGGGGGGGGGGGGGGGGGGGGGGGG
>NZ_JARWOV010000109.1 GCF_029868855.1 Nocardia carnea
CCGTGGGCGGTCCGGGTCGCGGTCCCGTTGTACCCGCCCGGCACCCTCCGAGCCAAGGATTCGGTTCAGCGGCTCAACGCCCCCCCCCCCCCCGCGCGGCCGCGGGGGCCCCCCCCCGGCGGGGCCCACCGCGCGGTATCGGGACCCAGCCCGTTCCGCCCCACCCGCCCCCGGTTCCCCTGCCCGCCCAGGGCGGGCGCCCGCCCGGCCGACGGCCGGCCGTCGGCGATGAGCCGCTGCACCGAATCCATGGCTCGGATGGTGCCCGGCGGGTTCAACGGGACCGCGTCCCGGACCGCCCACGGTGTCTCGGCCAGCGCTTGCAATGGTTCGTCCCTGGTCAGGCCCCAGACCTGGCTGCCGAACGGCGCGCCCGGGACCACCAGCGCCCGGGTATCCGCGGCGTTGTCGCGTAACCAGTCGGCGGTCTGCTGCCAGTAGGCGGGCACATCGTCGTACGCGCCGCGCGGCGCGAGCTTGCCGGTCCAGGCCAGCGAGGTGGACAGCGCGAGCGCCGCCAGGATCAGCATCGCCACCGCGACCCGGCGGTCACGATGCGGGTTCGCGAACGCTGTCCGCCACTGCCCGGCGCGCACCGAACCGGGCAGTGGTACCCGGGCCAGCAGCTGCGCGAGACCCAGGACCAGCGGCAGCCGGATCAGGGGCTCCAGTTTGTGCACATTGCGCAGCGGGGCACCGCCGGAATCGAGGAAGATGCGGACGGATTCGGCGAACGGCCCGCCCAGCTGTCCCACATACCCCGCGCATATACCGGTGAGCCCCACACACAGGATGAACACCAGCCGGCCCCGCCCGGGCATCGAGCGCAGCGCCAGCCCGGCCATCCCCGCGGCGGCCAGCAGGCCGGTGGCCAGTACCGCGGCGGGCTGGGTGACCAGCACCGCGCCCGCGATCCGCTCCGGCGAGACGAACGGAGTCCAGCTGTCGGTTCCGCGCAGCACCTCCCCCAGCGACGCCCACTGCGTGGTGACCCCGGATGATTCGATGTAGTCGAGGAACGGTGGGCTCACCCGGCCGAGCAGCAGCAGCGGCACCGCCCACCATGCGACCGCCAGTACCAGCAGTGGCACCCAGGCCAAGGTGAACCGCCACCAGGCACGGTTGGGCCGGTAACTGGCCCACCACAGCAGCGCGGGCAGGAAAGCCGCCACCGTCGCGACCGCGTTCACCGCGCCCATCAGCGCCAAGGCCAGCGCACTTCCGGCCGGAGACCGGGCCCCGCCGTGCCGGCGTCGCCGGTAGACCGTACCGAGGGCCGCGGGTGCGAGAAGTACCCACGGCGCCAGCATCATGGGCAGGGTTTCGGAGGAGATGGACCCGAGGGTGGTGAGCACCCGCGGGGACAGCGCGTACGCGGTGGCCGCGATGATCCGCGCTCCGGGCGCACCGATGCCCAGCGTTTCACAGAGTTTGACAACCCCCCAGAATCCGGCGAGCAGCAGCAATGCCCACCAGATCCGCTGGGTCACCCAGGCGGGAATCGAGAGGAGATCACCCAGCGCGAAGAACGCGCCGTGCGGGAAGAAATAGCCGTAGGCCTGGTTCTGGACCTGCCCCATCGGGGCCTGGCTGCTCCACAGATGCGCGGCCCGCCCGAGGAAGCCGAGGGGGTTTTCGGCCAGGTCGTATTTGGTGTCGGCGACGGTGAGCCCGGGTGCCTGCAGGAAAGTGAGCAGGAAGGCGATAACGGCCGATCCGGCGAACCAGCGCGGGCCCAGCCGGTCGGCGGGCTCCGGCGTCGTACCGGTTTCTGCGCGCGGCGAGGCGGCGGTTTCGGACTGCTCGGGCACCGTGGGTCAGGCGTTCGGCGTCCCCGCCGCGCGTACCGGGCGGGGACGTGGCGGGGTCGGGAGGGGTCTCAGCGCTTGCCGTATTCGACGCTGTTGAGCAGCGAACTGTCCGCGTTACCGCTGCGGTCCACTTCGGGGCGGGTGTTCTGCTGCAGCGCGGCGGTGATGGCGAAGACCGCGATCGCGCCCAGCAGGGCACCGCCCACCGCACTCGCAATACCGGGGACAGCAAACTTCATCGCAGCACTCCAAACTCGACGCAGGCAGTATCCGGGCCAACCTAGCAGTAACGCGCCGGTCCGGAAACGTACAGTCCGGCGTTTCACCCTACCGGGTATGCCTGGGCGGAGGGACCGACGTCCCTGTTCACCTGGCGGGGCCCGATTGCTTCAAGACACTTGATCACCTTTACCGACCAGCCCCCTGGAGTTCGCCGGATTCCGGGCCCGAACGCTCAGCGAGCGCGCCGGACGCTGAACGCCACACTCGCTATCGTGCTCCCAGCGCGCCGAGCAATGTCTGGAGTTTGCTCGTCGTCTCGTCGAGTTCGGCCTGCGGATCCGAGGCCGCGACGATTCCCCCGCCGGCCCAGGCCCGCAGGGCCAGCCCGTCGGCCGATAGTTGCGCGCTGCGGATGGCGACCACCCAGCACCCGTCACCGTGCGAATCGCACCAGCCGGCAGCGCCGCCGTAGAACCCGCGATCTTCCTCGTGCGTGGTGATGTATTCGAGTGCCTGGGCGGTGGGCGTGCCGCAGACCGCCGGAGTCGGATGCAGGAGCAGCGCGAGTTCCAAGGCGCTGGGGGCCGGCTCGCGCAGTACACCGTGGATCGGACTGCCCAGGTGCCACACATCGCGGGTGCTGACCAGTTGCGCGCGCGACGGAACCGTGAGCCGGGCGCAGACCGGTCCCAGCCGTTCGGCGATCCAGTCGACGACGAACGCGTGCTCGGCCCGGTTCTTGTTACTCGCGGCCAGCTGCCGCGCCTGGGCGTTGTCCGCTTCAGGATCGGGAAGCCGGGGCAGGGTTCCGGCCAGCGGATACACCGCGACCGCTGTTCCGGTGCGCTGGACCAGCGTTTCCGGGCTCGCGCCCACCAGGGTCGCGCCGGTGCTTCCGGCGGAGGTGAGGTCGACGGTGAAGACATTCGCGCGTGGATGCCTGGTCAGCAGGTAGGCGGCCAGGGTCTGCGGATCGAGGATGGTGTCGGCCTTGGCCAGTACCGATCGTGCGGCGACCACCTTCCGCAGCGACTGTCCGGGGTCGGCGAGGATGCCGATCAGTCGCGCGACCCGGTCGCGGTGCTCGCCCGGGCCGGGTTGTTCGCTCACCACGCGTATCCGGGGGAGCTCCGGAAGCGCGGCCGGCCGCCACGGGCCCGCGGTATGGGAGAACTCGGCGGGCTCGACCAGCGCGGCCGGGCGGCGCGGGTCGAACGGGAGAGCTCCGGCGATCGCCGAGATGCCGCCGTGCAGGGCGTCGACGGCTTGCCACGGATCGTGGAACGCGGCGCGTACGCCGCTTGCGCGAACGACGCTGTCGGGTCGTGCCAGCAGGAACCCGGTCATGTTCCGACCGTAGCTGCCTCGGTGGGCCGAGCCCCGGACCACACCGAAGCCCCTGATCTCGTGCCGCGGGGGTGCGGTGGCTCGAAGATCCACCTTCACCTTTGGGAAGCGGGCGATGGCCCGGAACCTCAGGTTCCGGTGCGCCGGCTGTGCCCGTTACCCAGCGTGCGATCCTGCGGCACCGGTGGTACCAGGAAGACCGGGCGGTGACAGTGCTTGAGTACCGCGTCGGCCACGCTGCTGTGCACCAGGGCACGCAGCCCGGTGGCCCCGCGGGTGCCCGCGACGATGATGTCGACATCGAGTTCGTCGGCGACCTCGACGATCGCGTGCCAGATACTGCCGGTGGATTCCTGGGTGCGGGTTTCGGCGTTCAATCCCGCCAGCGCCGCGAGGTGCGCACCTTCGGCGTTGATCTCGCGGGCCGTCGTATAGGCGATATCTTCCATATCCTCGTCCGGCACCCATTCCGGTTGCACCATGCCGGAGATTCCCGATATCCGGGCCGCCTGGCGCACCATCGGCTCCCAGGCTGTGAGCACCACCGCTCTGTCGGCGGTGAGGAAACGCCCGGCGTATTCGATTGCGCGTTTGGCGTGTTCGGACCCGTCGTAGGCGATGAGCATCAGATCGCAGGGCATGGCGACCTCCGAGGCGGAGCCGGCGAGAAGATGATTCCAGATTACCTCTGTCCCGAAACCGAGCCGAGCTTCCACGCCCGCGGTGCGCGGGATACCGTGCAACGATGCGGAAGTTGCCGTTCGTCCTGCTCGCGGTGCTCGCGATGATCGTTACCGCCTGTTCCGGCGGCGACGGCGGTAGCACCGGAACGTCCACGCCCGGGGCACGCTCCCCGGAGGCCGGGACGAGTGCCGCGCCCGCGCCCGGACCCACCACCACGACCCCGGACGATTGCGCCGCCGAATACCTCGGGCAGTTCACCACCCGGGAGAAGCTGGCGCAGCTGCTGACCGTGGGGGTCACGGGTACCGAGGACGCGCTGTCGGTGGTGCGCGACCATCAGGTCGGCGGCATCTTCGTCGGTAGCTGGACCGATCTGTCGATCCTGACCAGTGGTGAGCTCGAACAGGTGCGGGCGGCGGCGAAGGTGCCGCTGATGGTGACCACCGATGAGGAAGGCGGCCGGGTGTCGCGGCTGGGTAGCCTCATCGGCACCGCGCCGTCGGCGCGGGAGACCGCGCAGACGATGACGGCCGAGCAGTTCTACAACGCCACCCTCGACCGCGCCCGCGCCATGCGCGATCTGGGGATCACCGTCGATTTCGCGCCCGATATCGATGTGAGTTCGCAGCCCGACGATTCGGTGATCGGCGACCGTTCTTTCTCCGACGATCCAGCGGTGGTCACCGAGTACGCCGATGCCTATATCCGGGCCATGCACGAAATGGGTCTGGGTACGGTGCTGAAACATTTCCCGGGCCACGGCGCCGGAACCGGCGATTCGCATCTCGGTGCGGTTCAGGTGGCGCCGCTGGAGCAGTTGGCGACCCGTGACCTGGTGCCGTTCCGGGAGTTGATCGACAGCGGTTCGGCGGTGATGGTCGGGCATCTGGACGTCCCCGGTCTGACCACTCCGGGCGTGCCCGCCAGTATCAGCCCGGAGGTCATGAGCCTGCTGCGGGAGGGTTCCGGGTACGGCGCGGCCCCGTTCGACGGCGTGATCTTCACCGACGACCTCAGCGGTATGGCCGCCATCACCGACCGCATGTCCATCCCGGAAGCGGTCGAGGCCACCCTGGTGGCCGGTGCCGACAACGCCCTGTGGATCAGCACCGATGCCGTGGGTCAGGTGCTGGACCGCCTGGAGGAGGCGGTTGCCGCGGGCCGCCTGCCCATGGACCGGGTGGACGAGTCGGTGTTGCGGATGGCCGATTACAAGCGGGTCCCTCGCGCCTGCTGATTTCCGGTGTGTGCGGCCGTATCGGGCCCGCGCTGCTGTCCGGTGGACGTACGCGTCGCCGATGATCGGTATCCGAGTACAGTGCTGACCTTCGCCCGGAGTTCCCGGACCGTCCCTATCCGCGAGCGGCGCACGTGCGCCGTCGGGTGGTTTCCGGGCCCGGCGAACTTACTTTGGAGTAATATAAAGGGCTCGATGCGGTAGGAGACGTGATGGCGGGCGGTACGAAAAGACTTCCGAGAGCGGTGCGCGAGCAGCAGATGCTCGATGCCGCGGTCGAAGTCTTCTCGCGCAAAGGCTTCCACGAAACCTCCATGGACGCCATCGCCGCCGAGGCCGAGATCTCCAAGCCGATGCTCTACCTCTACTACGGCTCCAAGGACGAATTGTTCCGCGCCTGCATCCAGCGCGAGGGTATGCGCTTCCTGGAGTCGGTCGCACCGGCCGGTAACCCGCTGCTCAGCCCACACGAACAATTACGAACCGCCCTCGAGGGTTTCCTCGGTTTCGTCGATACCCACCGCAATTCCTGGCAGGTCCTCTACCGGCAGGCGCTCGGCCAGCAGGCCTTCGCCTCGGAGATCGAGAACGCCCGCCAGCGGGTTATCGAACTCACCGCCAAACTGCTGGAGTCCAGCGCCAAGCATGCCGAACCCGGCACCAACTTCGATATTGTCGCGGTCGCCGTGATCGGCGCGGGGGAGGCGATCGCCGATACGGTGGCCAGCGGGCGGATCGATGTAGCCGAAGCAGTCGACCTGCTGGACGCGCTGGCCTGGCGCGGCCTGTCCGGTCGTAAACCCGATACCGCCGCCGAATCGGGCGAATAGCCCGAATCCCGCGGCGGCCGTGGTCTTCTGCCGGTTTGCGGCTTCCCCCTGCGCTCCGTATTTTCGGTGCGATCAGCGGACGTCGCGGAGGACGGCAGTCGCGGGGAGGGCAATGTGTTCGGAATGTTGCGGCCGTGCCGGCACGGTGCGGCCGAATACGGAATCGATCCCGGGCTGTGGCAGTCCCATATGTGCGGTCTGTGCCTGGGTCTGCGGGACGGGGGCGGACAGATCGCCCGTGCCGCCACCAATACCGACGCGATCGTACTCAGTCTGCTGACCGAAGCGCAGGCCGAAACCCCGGCGCCGCGGCGCACCGCGGGGCCCTGCCCGCTACGTGGAATGCGGACGGCGCGGGTGCCGGTCGGTGCCTCGGCCCCGGTCCGGCTCGCCGCCACCGCTTCGCTCCTGCTGGGCTCGGCCAAGGTACGCGACCATATCGACGACGGTGACCTGCGGGTCCGGCTGCACCGGCCCATGCGCCGGGTCGCGACCGGCTGGTCGGCGGGTGCGCGTGCGCAGGCCGCGGGAATCGGCCTGGATATCGAACCGCTGGTCGCGGCGATCGAGGCGCAGGCGGGTACCGAGCAGCGGATCGCTGCCGAATCCGGTCCGTTCGGTGCCGCCGAACTGGACGAACTGACCGTGGCCAGCCGGCGCTGTGCCGCGGAGTTCTTCGCCCATACCGCCGTGCTGGCCGGATGTCCCGGCAACATCGAGCCGCTGCGGGCGGCGGGCGCGGAGTTCGGCCGGATCGCTCATCTCACCGACGCCCTCACCGACTACACCGCCGATGCCGCCGCGCACCGGTTCAACCCGCTCGCCGTCACCGCGACCCCACCCGCCGAAGCCTACGAGCTGGTCCGCGAATCCGACCGCGCACTACGCGAATCGCTGCGCACCGCCGGACTGACCCGGATGCCCGCCCTGCGCTGGGCGCTACTGGACCCGCTCACCACGGCCGTGCGCCGCCTCGGAGCTGCGGCCGCCGCATCCCTCGGCGATACCGCCGGCGCGCGTAATTCCGCCGGACAGGACGCCTCCGCTCCACCCCGGCGCCCCGGCGCCGGCGAATCGATCCAGCTGATACTCACCCAGTACTGCACCGGATACGCCTGCTGTGCCGACCACACCAATCCGTGCAGCGGCGAACAGCGAGAGTCCTGGGCTGCCCGGGGCTGTGATTGCAGCAGCTGCTGTGACTGCGCCGGCTGCTGTTCGGATTGCGGTGGTTGCTGTGGTGGAGACGGCTGCTGCTGTGAGTGCTGCGACTGTTCCTGCTGACCCGGCGGGACTCAGTCCCGCGACGAGCGTGGCCGGTCGAAGCGGCGGGCCCACTGCCGGCAGGGTTCTTCCACCAGTGCGTGACTCGCGGCGGCGATCGGCAGCGTGAACGCCACCGTGAGCACCAGGACCTGTACGAAATCACCGTGGAAGGGCAGGATCCCGAAAACCGGGAAGATCACCGACAGCACGGCCAGATGCCAGATGAAGATGCCGTAGGACCAGCGCCCGGCCGTCGCCGCGGGGGCCGAAGTAAGCCACCGGTGGGGCTTCTCCGCCGGACCCAGCACCAGTGGCGCGAGCAGCGCGAAACCGATCGCCGCGCCGAGACCCATTTTGGCCGCGTACTGCCACGGTTCGGCCCGGGTCAATCCGGCGACGCCGCCGAGGTCGGTCGCCGACGCCGCGAACGTCACGCAGGCGATGCTCCACATCAGCCGCTGATTGCCGAGGATCCGCCGCCACCGTGCCCGCCGTTCGTCGCAGATGAGTTCGGCCAGCAGCATTCCGCCCGCGAACCACGGTATGTAGGCGGGCAGCCAGTTGTCGGCGTGGATGGCGCCCGGCGTCGGCACGGGGATGAAGTTCCAGCTCAGGAAAACCAGGCCGAGCACCAGCACGGCCGGTACCCGTGCGGCGGCGGCTCGTCCGCGCAGGCCGTGCAGGAGCCAGGCCAGCAGCGGCAGCACCAGATAGAAGGCCACCTCCACCGACAGGCTCCACATCTGTGTGAGCCCATCGGTCAGCGTGAGCGGTATGAAGACCTGCAGGAGCAACAGGTTGGAGAACCACACCTGCACGCCGGCGGTGCCCGCGGCCGCCGGTACCAGGATCAGTACCGCGCCCACCACGATCCAATAGGCGGGCATGATGCGGGCGATCCGGTGGCGCAGGTAGTAGCCGAGGGTGGGTGCGTCGCCGAGCCCGCGGGCCGCCAGGGCATGTGGCCGCCACAGCAGGAAGCCCGAGAGCGCGAAGAACACCGCGACCGCCATATCGAACCGTTCCAGCAGCCGGCCGAGAACGGGGATCGCGGTGGCGCCGGTCTGGAATGCCACGTGGGTGAGCAGCACCCCGAGCGCCGCCAGCCCCCGCATACCCTCCAGCGCGGGGAGAAAGGAGCGCTGCCGGGCGGCTGCGGGGGCGGCGGTCGCCCCGGGGTCGGAAGCCCCCATGACAGCGCCGGGCGCGCCCGCGAAAGTGGCCGGTTCGGTGCGACCGATATCGGGCTGAGCTCCGGATTCGGTGGTCGGGGTGGTGGTCATCGGCTCCCAGTCTGCCCGTCCGCTCGCGCTGCGGGGAAGACGGTATTTCACAATGCGCGCTAAACTCCTGCCGATTTGGGTCCGATTCCGGCCTCGCCAATGCCCACGAAACGCCGTGGCTGTTAGTGTCAGGGCTCACGAGTGCCGCGGCGCCCCGCTGTACCCGCGGAACGACCTGTGTTCTACGACGAGGAGACATTGCATGGCACTGAGTGCCGGAACCAGAAGGACGGTTGCCTGCGTGCTCGTGGGTCTCGGCGCGTTGCTGATCGTTGCCGCGCTGATGATCCCTACCTACACCGTCGACAAAATGGCCAAGACTCCCCTCGATCTCGAGATCACCACTGTCGCGGTCAACCAGCCCGACCAGGAAAGCCTGGTACTGGACTCGTCCTCGCTCACCGAGGAAGGGCGCAGCGCCGAGGTCAACGAGAACGTTCCGCTCGTCTCCCAGCGTTTCCTCACCGTCGAAGATCCCTCCGATGCCGATCAGATGACGGTCCAGGCCGGGAACACCCTGCGCCGGATCGACAAGCGGGGCGACACCGGTGTGCTGACGGCCTACGTCGACCGCGTCACCATTGATCGCAAGACCGGCGAGCCGGTGTCCACCGACCCCAACGGGTCGATCGCGATGACCACCAACAACAAGGGTGAGAGCATCGCCGAACCCGTCCACCGCACCGGCCTGCAGTACCGGTTCCCGATCGGCACCGAGAAGAAGACCTACCCGTACTTCGACGTGCTCGCCCGGACCACCACCGATATGGAGTTCGTGGAAGAGACCGAGATCAACGGCACCACGGTCTACCACTTCCGGCAGAACGTGCCGGTGACCGATCTGTCCAAGGTCTCCAACGCGCCCACCAACAAGCTGAGCCTCCCGGCCGCGAAATGGGGTGTCGAGGGCGGCGAGGAGCCGGTCACCATGTCGCGCTTCTACAGCAACGTCCGCGATGTGTGGATCGAGCCCGAGACCGGCACGGTCGTCAAGGGCGGCGAGCAGCTGAACATCTTCTACGGGCGCTCCGCCGACAAGCCCGAGGTGCCCGCGCTCAAGGCGCATATGGTGTTCGATACCGATACCGTCGAGGCCCAGCTCGCGATCGCCAAGGACAATATCGACCAGCTCTCGCTGTTCGGCCGCATCCTGCCGATCATCCTCGGGATCGTCGGTGTGATCGCGCTGATCGCCGGTATCCTGCTCGGCGTCATGGGCGGCGGTTCCGGCCGGCCGGCCCGCGTGGGTGGACCCTCCGGCAGCCGTCCCGGCGGCCCCGCTCCGGCTCCCGCCGGCTCGGACGCGCCGACCACCACCCTGCCGCGTAGCAGTGGTGCGGACGCACCGACGGAGACCATCAAGATGCCGAAGGATCTCTGAGACTCGGCCGAATACCGAGTCGCCTGAAACAGAGTCGAGGGGCAAGCAAACCGCGCCCGGGGGCGGGGCGGAGGATGGGCGTTAGGCCACCGCGCCGCGGCGGGCGGGGAGATACGCCAGGGCCCGGGGCAGCCCCGGCCGGGCCCGCCGCA
>NZ_JARWOV010000110.1 GCF_029868855.1 Nocardia carnea
GCCAGCGTTCGTCCTGAGCCAGGATCAAACTCTCCGTTGAAGACTCACAATCACACCCGAAGGCGCAATCAAAAGTACAAACTAGAGTCCGAAAACCTAGCAAAACAATCGCCAGCTGGAATTTAGCTGACTTAAATGTTCAATCCTCCACACGGGGGTATGAAGAACCGAAACCAAATCAAAAATTTGGCACTGACATTCATCAACACACTATTGAGTTCTCAAAGAACACACGCACACACTTCGACATCCGGGCTGGCCGGTGCTTCTGTGAGGCAACTTCTCAAGCTTAGCTCATCCGTTTTCCCGATTGCAAATCGGGGGTTCCGGTCGAGCCAGTGTGATCGCCAGGCGCTCCTCGTCCTACCTCGTTTCCCTGGTCCCTCCGGCTCGGCGTTTCCGCCTCGCTCCGGGCCCCGGGTCGGTGTCCGTGTCGCTCTGACTTGGATAAAGTTACGCGGCGTCGAATTCGATGTCAAATCGCCTGGTCACGGTGGGTAAATCGCGACATTCACGTAATACCCACGCGCACCGTTACGGCCTGGAAACCCTCATGCTGCCGAACCCACGCGTTCCACATCGGCACCGAGCGCCTGCAGCTTTTCCACGAAGGCTGGATATCCGCGATCGATGTGGAATACATCGTGCACTTCGGTGACCCCGTCGGCGACCAGCCCGGCCAGAACCAATCCGGCGCCGGCGCGGATATCGGACGACCACACCGGCGCACTGGACAACCGCGGAATGCCACGGACGACCGCGTGATGCCCATCGGTACGGGCGTCGGCACCCAGTCGGATCATCTCCTCGACGAACCGGAACCGTGCTTCGAAGACGTTCTCCGTGATCATCGACGTGCCGTCGGCGATCGCGGCCAGACCGATGGCCATCGGCTGGAGATCGGTGGGGAAGCCGGGGAAAGGCAGGGTGGAGAAGTTCACCGCGCGGGGGCGATCTGCCTGGATCACCCGGAAGCCGTCCTGTTCGAACGAGATACGCGCGCCGGCCGAGCGCAGCTTGTCCAGGACCAGGGCGAGATGCTGCGGATTCACCCCGGTGACCCGGACATCGCCCATGGTCATGGCCGCGGCGATACCCCAGGTCGCGGCGACGATCCGGTCGCCGATCACCCGGTGCGTGGTCGGCGAGAGCCGCTTCACGCCCTGAATCGTCAGAACCGAAGTTCCGGCTCCCCGGATATGCGCACCCATCTGGGTGAGCATCGTGCACAGGTCGACGATGTCGGGTTCGCGCGCGGCGTTGTCGATCACCGTCTCCCCCTGCGCGAGCACCGCGGCCATGAGGATGTTCTCGGTCGCCCCGACCGACGGGAAGTCGAGCCGGATGCGGGCGCCCTGCAGCTCATCGGCGCGGGCGACGACACATCCGTGTTCGATCTCGCTCGTCGCCCCGAGCAGACGCAGGCCTGCCTGGTGCATATCGAGGGGCCGGGATCCGATCGCGTCGCCGCCGGGTAGCGCGACCACCGCACGTTTACACCGCGCCATCAGCGGCCCCAGGACACAGACCGACGCGCGGAACTGGGTCACCGCCGGGAAATCGGCGTGGTACTTGGGCTCGGCGGGAGTATCGATGGTGACGACATCCCCGGCGATCGTGACATCACAGCCCAAACCGCGCAGGACCTCCGCCATCAAGGGAACATCCAGTATGTCCGGGCAGTTCGTGATGGTGGTGGTGCCTTCGGTGAGCAGAGCCGCGGCCATCAGTTTCAGGACGCTGTTCTTGGCGCCTCCGACCGAGACCTCACCGACCAGCCGGTTGCCGCCAGTTACCAAAAACCGTTCCATGCCGCCTCTCCGAGTATTCGGCGCACCAGTGGGTGCAAGGATAGAGCGCAGACGTGCGCGCGAGTATGCCGGTCGCACGAATACGCCGGGGCCGGACGCCGGGCTCGACCCGGCAGCCCTCCGGCACGACCACCGCTGACGGAACCGGGCCGTCTCAGTGTCCCTGCGGGTTACCAGGCCCCGGCGAAGTACCGGAATCCGCTCCCGGCTCGTTACGCCCGGCGGGTTCGGCCTCCGCGCGTCCGCCGCCGGGCTGCCAGAGCACGTCACCCTCCGGATTCGTGTACCGGCTGAGGATGAAGAGCAGGTCCGACAATCGGTTGAGGTACTTCGCCGGCAGGACATTCGTATCGTCCGGATGGGCCTGTACCGCGGCCCACGCCGAGCGCTCGGCCCGGCGAACCACCGTGCGGGCCGTATGCAGCAACGCCGCCAACGGCGTCCCGCCGGGCAGGATGAACGAATGCAGTGGTGCCAGTTCGGCATTGAACTCGTCACACCAGGTTTCCAGGCGCTCGATATACGCCTCGGTGATACGCAACGGCGGATATTCCGGGTCCGGCACCAACGGCGTCGAGAGATCGGCGCCCGCGTCGAACAGGTCGTTCTGGATACGGCGTAACACCGCGACCAGCTCCGCGCCGGGCGCACCGAGAGCGATCGCCACACCGAGTGCGGCGTTGGCCTCGTCGCAGTCGGCGTAGGCGATCAAGCGGGGGTCGGTCTTGGCGACTCGGGAGAAGTCGCTGAGGCCGGTCGTCCCGTCGTCGCCGGTTCGGGTGTAGATCCGTGTCAGATGCACGCTCACAGGACCCACCATAAACGGTCCCCGCGTCCCGGACCGGGTTACCGATGCTGCCTCTATGTGCCGCCGGACACCGGCGTCACCACATTCGGGTGGTCAGTGGCCGCGAAGCCGGCGGGCGCGTTCGGAAGGCCGTGATTCGACCCACGACAGAAACGCGGTCAGCGCGGCCCGGTCCAACGCCAGCTCGTAGTCGCCGTTGCGGTCCGAGACACCGATCACCGAGATCGCGTCGGTCATGATGTCGTACTCGTCACCCCGCGGGCCGCGACGTTCGCCGATCTCGATCCCGCGCCGCCGGATCACCGAATCCGCACCGAGCTTGAGGCTGGTGAGTTTGAAGAAGACGAGATGATCCTCGTCGTATCGGATGACGCCGTGCCGCCAGCGTTCGCCGCCGCGTGCAGGGAGTACCCGCAGGATGGCCGCAGTGCCGCCTCGACGCAGCATGACCAGGCGATATGTGGAGACCAAGGCCAATGCGACCAGCACTACAACCAGAATGATCGCAATCACCATCCCGGTCTGCAATGCCGCACATCCCTTCGTTCATCCGAGGCGATCGCCGGCTCGGCTCGGCCGATGCGCCCGACGCCATTCAACCATGGACCAGTTTACAAACGGCATGCGGATGTCTCGGAAAATGCGATGTCATCGATCCAGGTGGGAGAGGGTGACGGTACCCACCGCGATATGGCGGGTCCGGGACGAGAATCGGGGGGGGGGGGGGGGGGGGGGGGGGGGGGGGGGGGGGGGGGGGGCGCGGAGATGTTTTGGAGGTTATGATGGGGGTGGTGGAGCGGGCGGCGCGGAGGGGGAGGGGGG
>NZ_JARWOV010000111.1 GCF_029868855.1 Nocardia carnea
CCCGAGCAGGCGCGCGCTGGCCGGGGCTATCTGCCCGGCCACCGTGTAGCGCTCGGGGGCCAGCCCCCAGCTTAAACCCGCCGGGCGGGTGCGGGGCCGCGCGATGCGCGCGTCCTCCGGGATCCAGGTGTCGATGCTCACCGCGGCGGTGTCCAGGGGACCGGCACCGAGCTTTCGGTAGGGCTCGCCGACCTGCACCTGTGATACCGGCACCACGGCCAGCGCGACATTGCCCGATTCGGTGGCCGGTTCGTCGCCGAGGCTGCGCCCGACGACGAACATGTAATCGGCGATCGGCGAGAGCGAAACGAACTTCTTGTGCCCGACGACCCGGTAGCCGCCGCTCTCCGGCTCGATCCGGGTCCGGGCGTTCTGCAGGTCCGAGCCGCCGGATTCCTCCGACGCCGCGATGCACAGCACTTTCTCGACCACGATCGCCTCCTCGGCGAGTTGCCGCAGGAAATCGGTGCGCCCGAATCGGCGGAGCACGGCGATCGCCGAATCGTGCAGGCTCACTCCGACGCCGATGGCCGCCGAACCGAGCGCGCCGAGCTCGCGGGCCAGCGCGAAATGGTCGCCGAGGTCGGTGACCTTGCGGTCGTTCCATTTCCGGGCGAACACGCCCTGGGCACCGAGATGGTCGAGCAGGACCCGCGGGAACTTGTTGTCCTGTTCGGCCTGTTCGGTCCACTCGACCACCTGGGCGTCGAAGGCGCGGGCGAGCAGATCGGAATACGAGCCGGCGGGCGCGGCGACGGTCATGCGGATGCGCCGGACTTGGCGCGGATCAGGTCCTCCAGATCACCGACCGACGCGGCCTCGGCCATCTCCCGCTCGGTGAGTTTGACGCCCAGGCGCTCTTCGATGGCTACGACGCCGATGGCGAAGGCGACCGAGTCGATACCGAGGTCCTCGACCAGGAGCGATTCCCGGTCGAGGTCGGTGAGCGACAGGTCGAGATCTTCTTCCAGAATGCTGTGCAGCACGTCGCGAATTCGGTCGGACATCTAGAAACTCCTCATTGAATATTCGGATCCGCCGGCGCGGGGCCGGCGTTGTCCCTCTGGTGAGACCGGAGGGACGCCACTGGTGGTGAGCGTCCGGCGAACCGGCACGGCGACCGTGCACGGCCTCGGACGCACAGGGCGAGGCATAGCTGACAAAGGGTGCCGGCCCCCTATTCGACGACCTCCTCGCCGGTGACCCCGAAGCTGGTGAACGCGGTATTCCGCGGAATGCGATAGACCTCGCGCCCGGTCACGGTGTTGAGGATCTTGGCGTTGCGCACAGCACCGATGTCCAGGTTCGGCGCGGAGACACCGTGGCTGTGTTCCTCGGCATTGGCCACGAACAACCGGCCCCGCAGCGCGTCGTCGGCGCTCACCGCATGGTTGTTCTCGACCACCAGACGGCCGCGCGAATCACGTCGCAGGTGCTCTTCCACCGGACCGAGGAAGTCGGTCCTGCGGGGCCGGTAACCGGTGGCCGCGATAACCAGGTCGGTGGTGTGTGCGATCTTCAGTCCGGTGTCCCGGTGCTCGCCCCGGACCCGGAGGCGGCCGTCGGGCAGCGTATCGAGTCCCTCGACCGCGACACCGTTACGCAGCTCCACCGGCTGCGGCTTCTCCAGCAACTGACGTCGGTAGAGCAGATCGTGCAGGCGTTCCAAGGTATCGGTGGAGACGCCCTTGTGGAACTGCCAGTGCCCGGCCCGCACTCGATCGCGGGTGGCCTCCGGCAGGCTGTGGAAGTAGTCCATGTACGCCGGCGTGGTCATTTCCAAGGACAGCTTGGTGAAATCCAATGGCGCGAACCACGGGGTGCGGGTCCACCAGCGCACAGCCGGACCGCCGCGAAGATTCTCTTCCAGCAGGTCGATGACGATTTCTGCGCCGGACTGACCGGAGCCGATCACGGTCACGGCCGCCGCGCAATGAGCGGTGTCGCGGTGGTACAGGTAGTGCGCGCTGTGTACCACCGCGGAGGATTCGGTCGAAAGCGGCTGCGGGATGGACGGTTCGGTTCCCACACCGACTACCACATGCTCTGCGTACAGCATCGAGGTGGTGCCGCGACCGGACAGCGACACCTCGAAGTGCCCGCGGTCGCCGTCCCAGCGCACTGCGTCCACGGTGGTACCGAACCGCAGCGAGTCCAGCTTCCCGGCTGCCCACAGCAGGTACGCCTCGTACTCGCGGCGGGTCGGGAACCAGTCCTCACGCACCAGGAACGGGTACAGGCGGTCGACGTCGGCCAGATAGGCCAGGAACGACAGCGGGTGCGTCGGATCGACCAGGGAGACCAGATCGGACAGGAAACTGACCTGTAGTTTCGCCTCGTCGAAGAGGAGGCCGGGATGCCAGCGGAATTCCTCGGCGGAGTCGACCACGAGGATGTCGAGGCCGTCGACCGTCGAGGCCATGGCCGCCAACGACAGGTTGAACGGCCCGCAGCCGATACCCAGTACGTCGACTTTCCGGATATCACTCATGGATCTTCACCATCTCGTCGTGATCGCGACGCAGACCTTCGGACTCCACTTCCAGCCCGATACGCAGCAGTTCGTCGAACAGGGCATCGATATCCTGCTCGGTGGTTTCCGGGTTGAGCAGGGTGAGCTTCACACAGGTCCGCGGCTCGCCCTCGCCGTGGACGGATACTCGGGTACGGCCGATGAGCGCCTTACCGGTACTGATCAGGCGACGGCGCAGTTCCCCGTTCACCTGGTCGAGGTCGAGATCCTCGCAGCGGTAGCGGAACACGACCGTGGTCATGGTGACGGGTGCGACGAGCTCGAGCTGCGGTTCGGTCACGATACGACGCTCGGCATGGCGGGCGAGATCGTGGCAGGTGTCGAGCATCGCGCCCAGTCCGCTGCGGCCGTAGGCGAGAAAGGTGGCCAGGACCTTGAGCACATCGGGGCGGCGCGTGGTCTGCAAGGTCTGGCCGAGCAGACCGCCGAAGCCGGCCTCGATATCGTCGTCCGGGTTGAGGTAGGCCACCGACCGGTTCAGCGCGGAGAATCGCTGCTGATCGGCCAGCAGCAGCACACTGGCGGCGGCCGGTTGCCAGCCGACCTTGTGCAGGTCCAGTGTCACCGAGTCGGCCCGTTCGAGGCCGGTGAGCAGCCCGGCGAGCTTATCGGAGAACAACGTGCCGAAACCGTATGCGGCATCGACGTGCAGCCAGACGTCGTGGCGCGCCGCGATACGGGCGATCTCCGGCAACGGATCGACGGAACCGAAGTCGGTGGTCCCTGCCGTGGCCACGATCGCAACCGGGGTGTGACTCTCGGCGAGCCCGGTGAGCAACTCGTCGAGGGCCTCCGGGATCATCCGGTGCGCGGAATCGACCGGAACGCCGATCGCTGCACTCTCGCCGAGACCGAGTGCCGCGCACGCGCGGTGCACGGAGAAATGCGCGATCTGCGAACACAGCACCACCGGGCGGGGCAAACCGCTCACGCCGTTGCTGCGGGTATCGATGCCGAGCCGGGCGGCGCTGTAGTCGCGAGCGATCAGCAGCGCGAGCAGGTTCGAGTAGGAGCCACCGGGGCCGAAGACGCCACCGGACCTTTCGGTGAAACCGGCCAGCTTGGCGAGTGCGCTGACGGTCCATTTCTCGATGGCCAGCGTTGCCGGTCCCGAATCGTAGGTATCCAGCGAGGCGTTGGTGGCACTGGCCAGCGCATCGGCGATCACCGCCACCCGCAGCGAGGGCGGCTGCAGGTGTGCCGCCGCATGCCGGTGGGTGAGGTCCAGGCCGTAGGCGGCGATCAGTTCGGCCACCCGGTTCAGCGCCGCGTCCTCCCCCGCCCCGTGGTGCGGAACCTGCTCCGGGCCCAGCTGCTCGGCCACGGCGTGGAGCACGGCAGCCGGATCTCCCCACGGCAGCGGTGCGCCGTGATGCCGGGATTCGACCGGACCGGCCAATTGCGCGAGGCCGTGGCCGATTGCCGTCCACCCATCTCCCGGCGTGGCGAACTTGGATCTCTGTCTTCGTGGGAATGCGATTTTCTCTGACACGGGTAGCCCATCGACTCGGATATGGATAGCGACTGCGTTCGTCTTCCGTCCGTCCCCACGCGGCGCGGCGAAGCGGTTTTCGACTGTGTGATCTAGGTGGTTGCGGCGGTGGTTTCGCGGACGGTCCGAACGAGTTCGTTCAGCGGGCGGTCCAACGCATGTGGAATAGCTGCGACGATCGCGGAGACCACAACGCCCGCACTGCGGGCGAGATCGGGGCCGACCGCATCCGGCTGGTAATCGACCTCCAGGTGGACGCGTTCGTCGGCGCCGCGTTCGAAGGCCAGCGTGAGCGGATAGTTGCCGACGCCGTGGAATACGGATTCGTAGTTCACCGGGCCGCGATCCGGCACCGGGATGCCGCGCAGTGGCGCGTTCCGCACGGACGCCATGATCTCGGCGACAGGGAAGCGCCCGCCCGCGGTGCGCAGTGCGGTGAGCACGGTGCCGTAGTCGACAGTGGCGAACTCCATCGCCCGGTACACCACCGAAACCGCCGCGCGCAGTGAATCACGCACGCTCGCTGCCGGGTCGAAGCGGAAGCGCATCGGGACGATGTTGCCGCTGTAACCGACCCGGTCGGGGCCGTCATCGGGGTCACGGTTGTCGGCGGGCACGAGCAGGACGTGGTCGGCGGCGCCGGTGAGCGCGTACACGCTCACGGCGCATACTCCGATGAGAAGTGCGTTGAGGGTGGCGCCGGCTTCGCGGGCGACACCGTCCAACGCCTCGATGCCCGCGGGCTCGATCGGTGTTCCGAGGCGGATACCGGCGGCATCGACGAGCGGTGCGAGCCAGCTCTGCTCGGCGCTGTCACCGGGCAACTCACCCGACAGCGGGTACCGGACGTCGGCGGCCGCCCAGGTGTCCTGGGCGTGCCGCAGTGCCCGGTCGATCTCGTCGGGACTCGCGACCGTCGCAGGGCGGGCCGGCCGGCCGGTGACGGCGGGCCAGGAACCGGAGACCAGCGTACCCAGCAGCAATGGCCAGGAGGTGTCGTCCACAGCGAGGTGATGGACGACCAGCGCCACCGTGACCGCACCGTCGGCATCCGCGAAGATCCGCGCCCGCAACGGCGGCTCCCTGGTCAGGTCGAACGGCGCCTGCGCCAATGCTTCGGCCGCCGCTCGGATCTGCTCGCGGCCGATCGGTGTGCCTGTAGCGGTGAGTGCGGCGTGCGGTGGCAGTGTGCCCCATTCCCAGACGGCGCCGGGCTCGGCCCAGCGGCCGGTGTGCTCGATGGCCTCCCGGCGCGGATCGCCCGCTGCCCCGGTGACGATCACCGAGCTGAGCACCGCCGCATTACGCACCATGACCTCGAACGCGGCGATCACCGAGCCGATCGTATGGGAGCCGGTGAAATCCAGGATGAGGCCGATATTGTGGGATATCGAATCCGGGTCGAGCTGGTAGATCTTCCACATCCGGCGTTCGGCGACGGCGAGACCGCCGGTGGAAACCGTCTCGGCGGTCGCGGGGCTCGCCGCCGGACCGGCGCCGGCTCCCGCGACAGCCAGGCGCCGGCGCAGGACTTCCAGTCGCGCGTCGGTCAGTAGGTTCGTCATATTTCTTCCTGCTTCGGGGACTGCTCAGCTGTTGCGGGCACTGCGTGTGCGAGCCGCAACGTCCCGGCGATCCGGGTGAATTCGTCGCGCCGCACCGCGGTTGCCCGCAGCGTCGTCCAGTCGCTGACGATGTCGATCAGCTCGCCCTGTGCCCAGAGCGGCGCCTGATCCTCGAACCAGGCGGAACGTGGATCGCCGCTCACGCCCAGCGGCACGATCCACCGGCTCGCGTCACGGTCGGCCAGGTCCCATGCATAGCGAGCGGCCGATCCGACGCCGCAGGCATGGGAGAAGCCCACCGCACTGCCATTGGCCATGACGCACTCAGCATCCCCGCCCAGCGGTTGTGGTCGCGGGCGGAGCTGCCGTGCGACCTCGGGGTGCTTCGGTGTCGCGCCGACGAGGTCCCACCCGTGGATCGGAGCGAGTACATGCACACTCCCCCACGTCGGAAGCTGCGCTTCGGCGCCGGCAGCTTCCGCGACCGTTTCGAGTGCGCCGGTGACCAGCCGGGTGATATCCACGCCCAGCACCCCGGCACCGGCGACCACCGATTCCAGTGCGGCCGCGATCCGGGTCTGCGCCACGAACCACGGGGTGAAGGTGGCGCCGAAACCGTGCGGCGCGGCGAGCCCGGACAGCGCGGGGTCCGCGGCGATCGCCCGGACCAGGTGAGCTCGCACTTCGGCGAACAGATACGCCTCGGTACTGGCGGCGTGCATCCGGCGGTCCCATTCCAGCAGCCGTCCACGCAACCGGTCGGCGCCCGCACTCAGCCCGGTCAGCGGCGGTAGCAGGCGCAACAATGCGTCGGCCGCACCGTTGTGCACATCGGCATGGACGCGTTCGCAATCGGCCACCGTCATGGCCGGTGCGTCCGCGAGGAGAGCATCGATGCGGTCGGCTCGATGTGGCGGCACGGTCTCGGTGGTGGTCGGCTGCAGCGGAATCGTCTCCGGGATGCGCTGGTTGGCGATCACCGAATAGCCGGGCACGAGGGCATCGAACTGCTCGTCGCGTACCGACTCGGTGACGTATCCACGCCACTGGTAGCGCTCGTCCCAGCCGGGCACCGGCAGCCAGTAGTTCTCCGGGGCCCGCCGTGGGAACTTTCCGGTGACGTGGTGGGTGAGCCGCCCGGCGGCGTCGGCGACGACGATCCGGTTGACGGGCTCGACCCACCGGGTGAGGGCTCGTTCCACATCGGCGGTGTTCTCGGCGAACAGCACATCCAGTGCGGCGTCGAAAGTAGTCCCGGGGTCGGTGAGCATGGGCGTGCGCAGGCTCACCGCGAACGAGGCGTCCGGACCGCCGAATACGACCGCGCCGTTCCCCGTGGTGATGATCTCGATCTCGACCGGGTCGCCGTCACGCACGAGAATCCGCTCGGTTCTGGTCTCGGCCGGGCGGCGGCCGGTGGCGGTGTCCGCGAGCACGTCGGTCTCGGCCCGGGTGAGGCGTTCGATATAGAGATCCTGGTAGTCGGCCATCCCATTGGTGATGCCCCAGGCCACGGTGCCCGCGTGGGCGAAATGCGGCGTACCGGGTACCCCGGCGAAGGCGAAGCCGACAATGTCGAATTCCGGTGCCGCCAAATGGAACTGCTGGTAGATACCGGGCAGTTCCAGGAACCTGTGCGGGTCGCCGGCGATCACCGGCGCCCCGGTCGCGGTGCGGGCACCGGCGACGCCCCAGGCATTGCTACCGGACAGGGCATCGCCGAACGACCGTGTCGCCGAGGCGCTCCGCTCGGGCCCGGCGGGGATATTCGCCAGCAGTTCGGTGAGGAACGCGTCGTCCGGATACTCGGGCACGGTGTCTCCGGCCGGATCCACGCCCTCGCAATCGAACAGGGTCAATGCGTCGCGGCCGAGTGCGCGCACCGCGTGCAATCGCCACAGCTTGGTGAGAAAACGGCCGAACAGGATGTGGTGCATGAGGAATACCGCGATCGGTGTCCACGGCTGCCAGGGCGCCGGACGATGCGCGAGTTCGGTCAGCTCCGGGGTATCGGCCGTATCGAGAGTGCTGTTGACGCCATCGGCATAGGCCGCGAGAAGGGAGCGGCTACGCGCCGAGGAGGCCTGGTAGATCCGGCGGGCGGCACGTTCCATTCCGGAGCGGCGGGCAAACGCGTCCCATTCGACGGTGTCGGCACCGAAAACCTCGGCGGTGCGTCCTTCGGCGCGCAGCCGCAGGAATTCGATCTGCCAGGCGCGGTCGATACCGCACGCATATCCCTGACCGAACAGTGCGGCCTCGGCCGAATCCGCGGTGATATGCGGGATACCCCGTGGGTCCCGGATGATTTCCAGAGGGGGTCTGCCGTTGTCTGCGGTGCTCACGCGGCATGCACCTCCGCACCGGAGGCCGCCGCGGCCGCGGAACGATGCCCGGCGATGGGATTCACCAGCGCATGCTCGTTGTCCACCAGCGTCGAGTACGAGTCGCCGAGGTTCACCATGCGTCTGTTGTTCGACAGTTGCAGGCGATTCATATGAATGGCCGGGAAGCTGGGCGCGAACAGATCCCATTTTTCGAAGCGATCGGCCAGATCCGGATGCCGGGCCTGGAATTCGGCGACGCTGTGCGCGACGGTGGCCCAGAACTCGCCGTCGGTGACCAGCCCGCTCTCGTGCAGCAGCAATGCGAGGTGGCGCAGGAAATCGTCGAACACATCCGAGAGCACACCCAGATTGCGGATTTCGTCGGCTTCCTCGGTCACCGCCCGACGGCAGGTCTCCGGAATATCGCCGGGGGCATCGAATATGCAGATCTCCTCACCGATGTCCTTGAGGATTGCGCGCACCGGTACCCCGCCGTCGAGTACGAGGATCAGGTTCTCGCCGTGCGGAGAGAACTTGAACTCGTAGCGATAGAGGAGATAGATGATCGGGTGCAGATAGGCCCGCAGATATCGGGCCAGCCACTCCTGCGCGGCAATACCCGATTTCCGGATGAACGCGCCGACCAGCGGGATACCGTCGTGGTCGATATGCAGCAGTGCTGCCATGGTGGTCAGCTGCTCGTGTTCGGCGACGCGGGCGATGGGACTTTCCCGCCACAGCGCGCTCAGCAGCTTGCGGTACTCCGAACCCGGCCGGGTGATCGCGGTGAACGTGGTGTTGCGATAGCCGATGGCGGCGACCTCGTAGATCATCTCGAAACCGATCGAGCCCAGATAAGGGTCGCCGTGTACCCGACTGCGGACCCAGTCGTTGATCAGCGGGGTGGTGCGCATGTAGTCGGCGGACATACCTCGGGTGAAACCCATATTGACGATCGACAGCGCCGTTTTCACGTAGTGGCGCGTCGGAACCGACACATTGAACACGGTCCGGATGGACTGCTGCGGCTGGTACTGATCCGGTCCCGCGCCCAGCGGCACGATCCGGCCTTCCGCGATATCGACCGCGTAGATCCGTGCGATCTTCTCCACCCACTGCCACGGATGTACCGGCATGTAGTAATAGGAGGCCGGGTCGAGCCCTTGCCCGGTGAGCACTCGATCGAATCGGGCCAGGGTGTCCGCACCGAGTTCATCGCGCACCAGGCTGTCGTAGTCGATACCCGACATCGCGGCGAAATCGGTGTTCGCCCGCAGCACCGCGACCCAGGCCAGCGCGAAACGACCGCCCGACTCCGGTGCGTACCGCTCGATATCGTCGGCGCTGAATCCGAGCCGGCCCGCATTCGCGACAAGGCACGGATGACCCTCGGTCATCGTCTTTTCGATGGTCTGGAAATCCGCGACCGCCAGGTCTGCCGCCGGGATACGCCGCGAATCGGGCCGATTCATACTGATCGACGCGGTGTTGGTGAGCTCCTCGAGGTATTCCGGGAGAGCGTCGATCGGGATGCCGAGGCTGCCGCTCAGATCGACGATCAGGTCGATCGAGTCGACAGGCAGTTGCTCGCCGTTACGGATTCGCCGCAGCGATGCCGCGTCGATACACCAGCTGTCGAGTGACAGAACCTCGGCGCGGAACCGATATTCGGTCTCGTGATCGTCGGAATGGACCACATACTCGCCCGGAGACAACTCGGCGGGCCGCACGAACCGTTCATGACAGAACTCGGCCAGTATCTTCCTGGCGAGCCGGGTGTTGTACACCTGTCGGTACGAGTAAGCAGGAGCAGGCGCCTCGACGGCACCCCGGACATCGATACTCACAACTCGACCTCTCCGGCCACCAGGGTGCGGCCGTTATCGGTCACCCGGGCGAAATCGTCTCGGGTGCAGTAGCTGAGCCGGGCGGTCTTACCGGAGACCTCGATATCGCCGGCCACCCGGAAACCGACGGCGGCATTGAGCCGCTGCACATCGGTGTTGCGCACATCCGGTTCGACCACCACACGACGGGCACCGGCCTCGAAGAAGGCGGTGCGCATGATGTGCAGCATGACCGCGCCGGTGAAACCGGGCAGGCGACGCTCGCTGCTGGAGACCAGCAGATGCATGCCGATATCGCCGGGTTCGTACACATAGCCGGTACCCGGCTGGGCCAGATCGCTGGTCAGCGGGTTGTACAACTCGAAGAGGAACTGGCGTTCACCTTCGAAATACCCGATGCGCATGCCGAAGCGCGGATCCGGATCGGCGCCGGCGTCGCGGATCAGCTTCTCCACATCGGCGAGTGAGCTGTTCAGCATGTCCCAGTAGTGGGACTTGGGGTGGTTGAGCCAGCGGTGCACGGATTCCAGATCGCGGTCCACATCGATTCTGCGGGATTGGAAGTGATAGGTCGTAGCGCCGTCACCGGCCTCGGCCCGGACCTGCTCGTCGGACAGGCGCGCCACCTCGAGGAAGATCTCGGCGACCTGCGCGGTCCGCGTGCCTTCCAGTTCGACCAGTCGTTCGGCCAGCGCCGCCAGGGTGCGACGCCGGAAGATATCGGACACCGTCAGGCGCGGCACGTCCAGCCACTGGCGAACCTGTGCAACGAACGCCGTGGCCAGCACGGAATCACCACCGAGAGCGATGAAATCGTCGGTGACCCCGATCGGGCGGGTACTCAGCAACTCGCCGAGCACGGTGACCAGCGCGGTCTCCAGCGGGGTACGGGGAGCAACCGATTCCCCCCGATCGGCGGCCGTGACCAGGGTGCCGATCGCGGCGCGATCGTATTTGCCGTTCGAGGTCAACGGCAGCTCGTCGAGCACGGTTACGGTCCGCGGAATCATATGCGCGGGCAGCACCTCGGCGAGTGCTTCGCGGATCGCCGTTCCGTCCGGGCTGCCGGCCGTCACCGCCGCGCGCAGTTCGTTTCCGTCCGACCAGGCCACCGCGGCGGTGACGGCATCCAGCGTCAGCAGTCCGGCCTCGACCTCGCCGAGTTCCACTCGATAGCCGCGGATCTTGACCATATGGTCGGCACGGCCGAGGAAGTCGAGGAAGCCGCCGGGCAGGTAGCGCACCATATCTCCGGTGCGGTACCAGCGGATGCCGTCGTATTCCACGAACCTGTCGGCGGTGCGCTCCGGGTCGCCCCGGTAACCGTCGGCCACGCCCGCACCACCGATCCACAACTCGCCGGGGACGAGATCGGGCCGGTCCCGGCCGGTCCCATCGACCGACCGGCAGCGCACACCGTCCAGCGGGACCCCGTAGGGCACGAAAGCCGCGCCCGCGGGCACATCCCGTGCCTCGCAGATGGTCGAGTGGATCGCGGTCTCGGTGGTGCCGCCGAGACCGGCGACCCGGCAGGTCGGTAGCTGCTGCGCGACCCGGTCGAGCAGGGCGACGGCGACCTTGTCGCCGCCCATGATGATCGCCCGCAGCGACGCGGGCAGGGGCGCCAGGTCCAACAGCATGCCCAGGATCGACGGCACACAGTTGAGCACGGTGACCGCGCGGTCCCGCAGCAGCCGGGACCATTCGTCGACCTTGGTGTCCTCGTCGGCCCCCGGGACCACCACGGCGCCGCCGACGGCGAGCAAACCGAAGATGTCGAAGACGGAGAGATCGAATTCCAGCGACGAGACCAGCAGGCTGCGGTCCTCGGGACCGAGACCGTATCGCCCGGTCAGGTCGGTGAGGGTGGCGACCGCGGCGCGATGAGGTACCTCGACCCCCTTGGGCTGTCCGGTCGAGCCCGAGGTGAACAGGATGTAGGCGAGTGCATCCGGCGAGACCGGCACCGGCTCGGCGGCCGTGGCGGTACGCGCGGTCGCCAGGGCGAGAACGCGGTTCGGCGAATCAGCCCAGCGCGCAGGCCGATCGGTGAGCACGGCGGCCGGAGTCGCGACCGCCGCGATCCGCTCTCGGCGCACCCGCGGCTGCGTGGGCGCCATCGGCACATAGGTGGCACCGGCGGTCAGCACACCGAGCGCCGCGAGGATCTGGTCACCGCCCTTCGGCAGGTCGACGATCACGGTGTCGCCGGCGCGCACGCCCGCGGCGTGCAGGGCGCCCGCAATGCGTCGAGCCTCGGCGGCGGCTTCTGCGTGCGTCCATGTCCGGGCGTCGGTGATGATGGCGGGTGCATCCCCGCGGTGGTCGGCCGCGGCCAGGAAGTGCCCGTGCAGAGTCCCGTCGAAGAACTCGGTCGCGGGCAGTGGTCGCTCGGCCCTTCGCCGTTGCGCCCGAACCTCGTCCGGCACCGGATCGGGCGCGGCGCCGTCCCACTCCCCCGCGATCAGCAGGTCCAGCAGGCGCACATAGTAGGCGAACATCTTCTGCGCGGTCCGCAGGTCGAGATCGGAAGCGCGCACGTCCCAGTTCAGCAGCAGTCCGCCCGAGACCTCGGTGATCTGGGCGTCCAGCAGCACTTGCGGGCCCTGGGAGACGATCCAGGAGGGCTCGCCGAGTACTTCGGTGACGGCTTGCGAGAAGAGTTCGCCGAGACCCAGCGCACTGGTGAAAACCACCGGCGACACCACCGGTTCGCCGCGTCGGCGGCTGAGTTCGCGCAATACGTCCAGGCCGCCGAAACTGCCGTGCGCGGCGGCCTCGTGCATCGCGGCACGCATCTGCCCGGCCCGCTCGGCCAGGGACGCGGGGGCGCGCAGATCGGCATCGACCACGAGCGAGGAAGTGAAGTCGCCGACCACCTTGTCGACATCGGCGTGCGCCATGTCCCGGTCGAACAGCGGGACGGTGAGCAGGAAGCGCGGGGTAGCCGAGTACGCGCCGACGGCCTCCGCGAAAACGGCCGCCACCGCGGCCGCGGGTGTCACGCCACGGCGATGCGCGTGTTCCTCCAGGCGGCGCCGGTCGTCGGCATCGATGGTGTGATGCAGCCGCACGGTGGCGGGGTCACGGTCGGTCCGGTCCGCGTTCACCGGTAGTTCCGGGGGGCCCGGCAGATCGGCGATCTTCCGCTGCCACCAGGCGATATCCTCGGCGCGGGCGGTACGGGCAGCGCGCTGCGCCGACAGCTCCGGGAAGGTCACGCCCAGCTCCGGCAGTTCCTCGCCCCGGTAGAGACGGGCCAGATCGTCGACGAGCACCCGGTAGCTCATGGCATCGGCGGCGATCATGTCCACATCCAGGTGCACCCGCGAACCGCCGTCTGGGAGCCGGGTCAGTTCGACGCGCAGCACCTCGCCGTCCTCGATCGCCAGCGCGCGGTGCGTACCCTCGCTCCGGCGGCGTTCCAGGATCCCGGCGGCGTTCTGCGGAGTTTCCGACCGCAGATCGTGTACCGCAACAACATCCGCGGACTGGCCGATGATCTGCCGCCCGTCGGGCAGCACCCGCAGCCGCAGCATGGGATGACGCGCCACCAATGCTGCCGCGGCCGTCCGGAAACGTCCGGGATCGAGCTCGCGGCCATCGAACTCCACGTAGAGGTGTGCGGCCACACCACCGTAGGCGAGGCCGTGGGAGCGACCTATCCAATACGCGTGCTGCATCGGCGCCAAGGGGAAGGGCTGCTCGATATCGATTTCGACGGCGGGATCGTGGGCAGAGCCGCGCTGATCCGGATCGTCGCCGGATCGCAAGAGCTCCGACCACGCACCGATCGTCGGCGCTGCGGCGAGCCGGGCGAAGTCGATATCCAGTCCCCGCTTACGCCACTGGCCGGCCAGGCGCATCATGCGCAGCGAGTCCAGACCCTGGGCGATCAGGTCGGTGTCCAGCTCGAGAGACTCCGGTGAAATATCCAGGATCGCTCCCACTTCTGCCCGGATATCGATATCCGCACCCGTCTCGGGACGAGCAACCACCATGGGAACGCCTCTCAAAGATCAACAACTTGCAAATTAGCTTACCCTAATAATTTAGGACAGGCTAACCTATCTTTGAAAGAGCTGGGTGTTGCGTGAAAACCGCTGCGCCGCAGCGCAACAACGGCCTCACATGCGACAAGGCAATTAGAATGAAGTGCAGCCTAACCTAATTTCTACTTCGGCGCGGTCGCTCACTGCTACCCTCGCGCCGAACAGAACGGGGCACCCGCCTACCGACGGATGCCCCGCCCGATGAAGACAGATCCTGCGGTCAGCGCGAGCCCACCGTCGCGGGGTCTGCACTGATCCGCCACCCGGCAGCCTCGTGTTGCTGCGCCCAGAACTCGGCGAAACGACCATTGGCAGCGCGCAATTCCTCGACTGTGCCGTCCTCGGCGATCCGGCCCTCATCCAGGAACAGCACCCGGTCCGCGCCCGCGATGGTGGCGAGCCGATGCGTCACCACCACACGCGTCCGCTGCTGCGGGTCGCCGGTGATGGCGGCCACCACCGCGGCCTCGTTCTCCGCGTCGAGCGCACTGGTGCCCTCGTCCACGAGCAACACCGAAGACGGCTTCAGCAGTGCCCGCGCAATCGACACCCGCTGACGTTCGCCGCCCGACAACGCGGCACCCGCCTCCCCGACCATGGTGTCCAGCCCGTCCGGCAGCCGCTTCGCGAACTCGTCGACCCGGGCCAGGCGCAACGCCTGCGCCAACCGTTCCGGATCGGTCTCCGGGACGCCCGCCAGGACGTTCTCCCGGATGGTGCCGGCGAACAGATACGGTTGCTGGAATACCATGCCGGCCACTGCCGGACGGTCCGCGGCATCGAGAGCACCGCGGTCCACACCGGCAACGGTGACGCTGCCGGACGTGGGCGCTTCCAAGCCCGATATCAGTGCGAGCAGTGTGCTCTTACCGGACCCCGACGGCCCGACCACCGCCGTCACCTTGCCGGCTTCGAATTCGATATCGAGATCATCCAGCACCGGTTCGGCGCCATACGCGAAGGACACAGTGCGCAACGCCACCGAGGCGGGCTCATCGGCGTCGTGCACCGCCGTGCGGTTTCGCTCCGGTTCGGGCACCTCTACGACGGTGCGGATATCGCGCAGTGCACCACGACTGGTTTCCAGCGCAGTCGCGAGATCACCGAACGCGGCGAACGGTTCCAGGAACCGCACGACCACCACGATCAGCGCGACGGCCTCGGGAATCCCGATGGTGCCCGACACCGCCAGCCATGCGACGGTTCCCGCCATCACCAGGAGGGCGATCTGGCCGGCCAGACCGAACAGCACCTGCCCCGGAATATTCAACAGCAGCAACCGGGTCGTCGCACCGTGCTGGGCGGACAGTGCCGCACCGGTCTCATTGCGTGCCGGCTCGACACGCCGCGCCGCACGCAACGCGGCCTGAGTGCGAGCGAACTCGAGAATGCGCTCGGTGAGCACGCTGTTGGCTTCCCTGGACACTGTGGTCGCCCGCCGGGTGAGCAGGTTGGTCAGCCAGAGCGAACCCAGCATCAACGGCAGTGCGAGTAGCGCGACCAGGCCCAGCTGCCACGCGACCGGCATCAGCGCGACGGCGATCGCGACCGGTAGCGCGACAGCTTGGAACAGCGGCGTCACCAGGTATCCCACCAGGCCCACGAGGTCCGGGCCGGTGGTGGCGATCGCGCGCCGTGTGATTGCCGAGTTGTCCTCGGTGAACCAGCGCAGCGGAATTCGCGCCACCTGCGCAGATACCGACCGCTGGGCATTGTCGAGTAGATGGAATCCCAGATCGAAACCGATCCGCGAGGTGATCGTGTCCACGATCCAGCCGGCGGCGACGACGAGGGTCGATACCCCCACCCACCGCCACGCATCGGCCGGGGTGTCCCCGAACAGTTCCGTGACCAGCGGCACCACCAGGACCACGGCGATCGCCCGCAGGATCACCGAAACGATCAGCAGACCGAGATATCCGGTGGTCCGGCTGCGCTGCTCGGCCGGCAGCAGGCTCATCATGGTGCGGATCATCGGGCGATCTCCTTCACATCGGCGCCGGCATTCCACAGCTGCCGGTAGCGGCCCTCGGCGGCGAGGAGTTCGGTGTGCGTCCCGGATTCGGCGATCCGGCCACCTTCCAGGACCACGATCCGATCGACTTCGGTGATCGTGCGCAGCCGGTGCGCGATAACCAGCACCGTCCGCCCGATGGTCAGCCGGTTGAGCGCCTGCTGAACGAGATACTCGGACTCCGGGTCGGCATACGCGGTCGCCTCGTCCAGCACCAGCACCTGGGTGTCGGCCAGCAGCGCCCGAGCAATGGTGAGCCGCTGCCGTTCACCGCCGGACATTGTGCTGTCGGCACCCAGCATCGTGTCGTATCCCCGCGGCAACCGCAGGATTCTGTCGTGGATCTGTGCGTCGCGCGCGGCACGCTCGATCGCGTCATCGGACGCATCCGGTACCGCCAGGGCGATATTCTCCCGCACCGTACCGCGTACCAGCTGGGTGTCCTGGAAAACGAAGCCGACCTGCGCGTACAGCTCATCCGGCGGCAGTGTCGCGATATCGCGGCCACCCACCCGGATCGCACCGGAACCCACGTCGTAGAAGCGGGCCAACAGTGCGGCCAGAGTGGACTTTCCGGCGCCGGAGGAACCGACGAGCGCGGTGACCGTGCCGGGTTCCAGCGTGAGCGAGATGTTCTCGACCACCGGCGCTCCCGGGCGATAGCCGAAGGTCACCTCGTCGAACACCACCCGGCCCGGCTCGTCTGCCGGACCCGCCGGCCCGGATCGCACCTCGAGCTCGTCGGTGTCCAAGACGACCTGGATCTTCTGCGCCGCCTCCCGGCCCTCCCGCAAGCCCATCATTCCGTAGCCGATGCCGAGCAGGCGCGAGCCGAATGTGGTGCCCAGGAACAGGAACGGCAACAGATCCACCGGATCCATGCCGTCCGCGACTATCAGCGCGGTTCCCGCCACCAGGATCAGCCACAGGAATGTGACCGGCCGGGTGATCAGGTCCATCGCCGACTTCTTGCCGACGAACGGCCGCTGCCAGCCGTCCAGGAACGCGATGTACTGATCCAGGCTCCGCCGGAACGGCGAAGCGGCCGAACCACCGAACACCCGGATCACCGGCTGGCCGTCCATATAGGAGGTCGCCTCGCGCTTCATCCGTTCGCTCCAGCGCTGCGCCTGCATCGTCTTCGGCCCCGATGTCGCCATCATCGTCATCATCGTGAATATGTAGGCCAGGATCGGTATCAGCAGCACCAGACCCATTCGCCAGTCCACGAAGAACAGGTAGACCAGCACTGCGAGAGGCGCCACCACCGCGGCCACCGCATCGACCACCGCATGCGTGATCAGATAGTGCAGCGACAGCGTGTCACCGTTGATCAGCTTGTCCACCTGGCCCGAACTGCGCGCGGTGAACCAGCCCAGCGGCAGCTTCGCCAGTTTGCCCAGCAACCGGCCGCGCAGATCACGACTGAACCGCGCGTCGACCGAATGCAGCCACAGTTGCAGCGCCGATTCCAGCAATGTGCCCAGACCGAACAGCCCGAGCGCCCACAGGCCGAGCCGCCACAGCGTGTCGCTTCCACTGCCCGCGAGCAGTTCCCACGCCAGTTCCACCAGCAGTACATAAGGCGCCAGTTGGATCAGCGTAACGAAGAATTGCAGGATCCCCGCCACGTACAGCTTCGGTTTGACGTCGGCGAACAAGCGGCTGCCCGCCTGGGAGCGCCATCTCCCGGTCCGGACGGATCGCGCGGGCTGCGCCGAGCCGTCCACGGCAACCTGCGCCGCCGGGACCGCACCGGGTGCCGATTCGACGCCGGCAGCCGCCGGCACCGCCTCTGCGGGCGCCTTCGACACGGCACTGTCCGAAGCATTGCCGAGGGCCGTACTCTCCGCTGTTCCGGCCGGGAGACCGGCGGCCGCCGCGGCACGTTCTTCGGCGCCGCGCTCTTTGCCCATCGCCCGGCCGTGCACCCAGTACGCCTGCGCGTACACATCGGTCTTGGGAAAACCGAATTCCTTCACCCGCGCCCGGAGGTGCTTGAGGGCCTTCGATTCCGGCCCCATCCAGGCGTACCAGTTCGACCAGTCCCGCACTTCCAGGGCTGCCGCCAGGGCCTCCTCCGAGGTCCGCGGGACCCAGTGCACCCGCGCCAGCGGGTGGTGGACCAGCGGGATCAGCAGATCGTCGTCGTGATGCTGTTCCAGGTAGACCTCGACGGCCACCTGATGCGGTACCGCCGCCAGGATCGTATTGATCGCCGGAACAGAGGCCGAGTCACCGATCAGCAGATAGCCGGCCGGTGGATCATCCGACACCGAGAATCCTCGCGACCCGAACGAGGTCACCTCGATGGTCTCACCGCCGGTGACGTTCACCGCCCACGCCGAGGCCGGCCCCGCGGGCTCGTGCAGGACGAAATCCACCGCGAACCGGCCGGGTGAATCCGGGTCGACTTCCGCGATCGTGTATCCGCGCTGGAACTCCGCGTCCGAACCCTTGTTGTCGGGAAACCACATCCGCAGCCACGCCGTCGGTTCGACATCGATATCCGCCAACAATGTCGGCGCATTCAGCCAGACCCGGCGCATCCGCGGTGTCAATTGCTCCGCACCCGAGACGGTGGCGGTGTGGTACTGAACGCCGAAGGCATTCAGTACCACACCTTGAAATCCTCTACGCGCCATTGCGGTGTGTGTCCTCCGATACCAGACTCGATGACCGTCGCGGTCACCGCCGAACAACACGGCGCACGAGTCGGGCGCACCGGCCGTACGCCGCCTTCCGTCTCCCGGCCGGGACACGTTCGACAACTTTGGTTAGCCTACACATACCCGCGGCGCCGGAACAGATCCGAAGCAGCAGCCCTTTCGTACTGCACAGCAAGGCATACTCGATTGAAGTAAGGCTATGCTAGCCTAACTTTCCGCAGTCGGGCATGAACCTTGGAGGACCGTTGTCGATCACGGATGAGCGCTCGCAGGCGGGCTATGTGACCGATCCGGTGGCGGCGGTGGCAGGGTTGGCGGGGGCCGACCTGTTCGGCGAATACGTGGTGTACGAACGCCCGGGCGAGTGGGTGTTCGCGGCCGATCCGATCGGCACTGTCGAACTGGGCGTCGAGGATCTACGCGTCGAATGGGATGGGCGCAGCAGCACCCGCCGGTGGACCGGCAGGCCCGCAAGCGCCCTCGATGTGGCGCTCCGCGCATTACCGGTGGATGGACGGAACATCTACGGCTGGATCGGGTTCGAATTCTGCGCCTGGGCGCTGGAGGCCACCGCACATGTGGCAACGCCCACGACACTGGCGCATCTGATGATTCCACGTATCGAGGTCCGGATCGCGACGTCCGGAATCCGGATCTCCGGTGCGACACCCGCCGAGACCCGGGCGATCCACGATCTCGTCGCCGCCGCGCAGGACAGTGTGCCGCCGCTGCCGCATCCGACCGATATCCGCAGCGATCGGACCGGCTACCGCGAACGAGTGGCCGAGGCGGCCGCGGAAATCCGGAAAGGCCGCTACCGGAAGGTAATACTGTCGCGGAAGGTCGAGCTACCCTTCATGGTCGACATACCGGCCACCTACCGGCTCGGCCGCGCACACAACACCCCCGCTCGATCTTTTCTGCTGCGGCTGGGTGGGCTCGCGGCGGCGGGATTCAGCCCGGAATTGGTCGTTTCGGTCGACGACGGCCGCGTGATCACCACCAAACCGGTGGCAGGCACCCGGCGCTTCGGCCGCAGCCACGCGGCCGATCTCGCCGCGCGCGCGGATCTGCTCGGCGATCCCAAAGAGATCGCCGAACACGCGATGTCGGTGAACACCTCTTTCACCGAGATCAGCGCGATCGCCGCACCCGGCACACCGGCCATCATCGATTTCATGACAGTGCGCGAACGCGGCAGTGTCCAGCACCTCACCTCCACCGTCCGCGGCCTGCTCACCGCCGACCGCACCGGCTGGGACGCCCTGGAAGCCCTGTTCCCGGCGGTCACCGCCGCGGGTATCCCGAAACGCGAAGGCGTCGATGCCATCTTCCGGCTCGACCGCGATCCGCGCGGATTGTATTCCGGTGCGGTGCTCAATATTTCACCCTCCGGCTCACTGGAGGCCACGCTGGTACTCCGTGCGGTCTACCAAACCGTCCACGGCGCCTGGCTGCGCGCCGGGGCGGGGATCATCGAACAGTCCACACCCGAGCGCGAATTCGAGGAGACCTGCGAGAAACTCGAAAGTATCGCACCATACGTCGTCGCGGCATAACCGAGCGACGGCACCGAACCGGCGCTCACCTGCCGGTCACGGAATCCCGTACCCGATCGGCTGCGCCGGCCCGATATACCTCGTTCGTCATCCCTCGGCGCGCAGGGCCTTCTTGTCGATCTTGCCGACCGCGGTCGTGGGCAGGCCGTCGGCACGACGCAGCACATCGGGAAGCTTGTACGTGGCCAGGCCCCGGTCGGTCAAGAAGGTCTTGATCTCGGACAGCGTCGGCATGTCACCACTGACAACCAGGACGGCACAGACCTTCTCACCGAGCGCGGCATCGGGCAGCCCGACGGCAGCAGCATGGCGGACCGCCGGATGAGCGAGCAGATGCTCCTCGAGCTCGTCGCAGGAGACGTTCTCACCGCCGCGATTGATGACGTCCTTGATGCGGCCGGAAACAACGAGATGACCACTGGGCAGGCGGCGCACCAGATCGCCGCTGCGGTAGTAGCCGTCCGGAGTGAAAGCGCGGGCGTTGTGCTCGGGGGCCCGGTAGTAGCCACGAATCGTGTAGGGCCCCTTGGTGAGCAGCTCACCCTCCGCTCCGGGAGCGACGTCATTGCCGTCACCGTCGACGACACGGATCTCGTCGGCCGCAGACAGCGGCCGCCCCTGCGTGGCGTGCACCAACTCGTCCGGATCGTCGAGGCGGGTGAAGTTGAGCAGCCCTTCGGCCATGCCGAACACCTGCTGCAGCCGCGCCCGGAGCGCAGGCTCGACCTCGCGAGCGTTCACCTCGGCCAGGCGGGCACCACCGACTTGCAGCAACCGCAACGAGGACAGATCGGCCTCCTCCCATTCGACTGCCGCACACCACAGTTGCGCAATCGGCGGTACGACCGCGGTAACGGTCACCCGGTTCTGTTCGATCGCAGCGAATGCGTTCTCCGGACTGGGCTCGGTGACGAAGGCTACTGCGCCACCCACCGCGACCGTGCCGAGGATGCCGGGACAGGCGAGCGGGAAGTTGTGCGCGGCGGGAAGTGCCGCCAGGTACACGTCGTCCTCGGTCAGTTCACAGACCTCTGCGCTGGCGGTCGCGTTGTAGACATAATCGTCATGGGTGCGGGCGATCAGCTTCGGGAGCCCGGTGGTACCGCCGGAAACCAGCATGAGCGCTATATCGCCCGGATCGACCGCGGGGAGCGAATCGCCCTCGCGCGGCACGGACTTCAGATCGACGAACGGGCCGGGGTCGCCGAGCACCAGCACGTGCCGCAGCGACGGCACTGCCGCTCGGACCTCGGCGGCCAACTCTCGGTAATCGAAGCCACCCATCCGGTCCGCGACAATGTAGCCGACCGCTTCGGAAAGCCGCGCCAGATGCTCGATCTCGCTACGCCGATGCGCGGGCAGCGTGAGCACCGGAATCATCCCGGCCCGCAACAGCCCGAACAACACCGGCACGAACTCGACCACATTCGGCAACTGCACCACGACCCGGTCTCCAGGCTCGATTCCGAGCGCACGTAACCCGTGTGCCATCCGATCGGCCTCCGCATCCAGCGTCGCGTAGGTGCGCGCCTCGGCGCCGAGCAGCGCGGTCCGATGCGGATACCGCCGGGCGGTCTCACGCAGCAGCTCACCGAGCGAGCGTCCCTGCCAATAACCAGCTCTGCGGTACTCCGCGGCCTGCTCGACGGGAAAGGGAACGTAGCCGTCGCGATGGGCGGTCGAGGTGATAGGGGGAATCACGTTATGCCTTTCAGGTACGAACACGGGAGCCTCTGCGGATTTCAGGATTCGATGATCAGCCCGCCCTCCGAGGTCCACCAACCCCGGCGACCCGTCCGAAACAAACGGGCACCGGGCTCGTAGGGATCGTGGCAAGCCCGACCGGAGTCGGCTGCGCCGACGAACCACGCAGCCCCGCGAACCCATCCAGCCGGCCGAACAGTTCGCCATAGGTGACCACATCACCACCGCTCCGTCCTCACTGCTCGGCACGGCCACCACCGAACCCCGACCTCCATCGCCCGCAATTTGCTTAGGCTAAGCTAACATCTAGCCCGGGGTCACGGGCAGGCAACCCGAAATCGGGCGACACCCTCCGTTGCCGAGAGGTCCGGTACCACCTCGGCGGCACAGGTGACCGGTCTCGGCACGCCGGCACCCCTACTGACGGACCGATGCTCATGCGTGCACCGACAACCGAACTCGACCCCGCTCGACGACGGGTTCGTGCAACACACAATGCGGTCCACGCTCGACACGGTGGGACTCCGCGAGCACTCGAAGCTCCACAGTTGACGCCGTAACACTCGCGGCGGTAACTTCCATTACGGCCTGGAACGTAACGGAAGGCGTGGTCGATGCGTAGTGATGTGGAATTCCGCAGTGGCGGACTCACCCTGCGCGGGTGGCTGTATCGGCCGGACGCTCGCACCGGCGCCGTCCCGCTGGTGGTGATGACCCATGGATTCGCCGGGGTCAAAGAATGGGTCGCACCGTTCGCCGAGGTACTCAGCGCCGCCGGACTCGCCTGCCTGGTCTACGACCATCCCGGATTCGGCACCTCCGACGGCCTGCCCCGCTTCGAAGTGGACCCGGCCGCACAGATCGAGGGCTACCGCGACGCGGTGACCCACGCGCAGACCCTCGACGGAATCGATACCGACCGGATCGGAATCTGGGGCACCAGCTACGCCGGCGCCCATGTCCTGGTCGTCGCGGCCACCGACCGCCGCGTCCGGGCCGTGGTCTCCCAGGTCCCACTGACCAACGGCTGGGCGACCTTCGGCCGCCTCGTACCGTCGACCATGCTGCCGGCCGTACATCAGGCCATCGCCGCGGATCGATCGGCCCGCGCCGCGGGCGAACCCCACCAGTTGATCAAGGCCGCCTCCGACGACCCCACCGAACTGGTCGCCATGCCGGGCACCGAGGTCTACGAATGGCTGATGGCCAACGGCCCCCAGGTACCCACCTGGCGCAACGAGGTCTCGCTCTCCAGCATCGACAAATTCCAAAGCTACGCACCCGAAGCATTCCTGCGCCGCATCTCCCCGACCCCACTGCTGATGGTGATCGCCGAACAAGACACCCTCACCCCCAGCGATATCGCACTCCAGAGCTACGCCGACGCCCTGGAGCCCAAACAGCTCGCACTGATCCCCGGTGGCCACTTCGCGGTGTACGAGGACCGATTCGACCAGGCCTCCTCGGCCGCCCGCGACTTCTTTCTGGCGACACTCACCGACCGGTGACGGTCCGACTCGCACGATATCCGGGTCGAGGGACCCTCCCCTCGTCCAACGCCGCGGCGCGAGCGGTGACCCCTCGATCAGGAAGGGCAGGCTGGCCGCGTGCTGCACGGTCGAGATGATGTCGTCGAACAGATCGAAGCACTCATCGACGACAGTCGAGAAGGTCGCGGCAATTCACTACTGATCACCGGCGGACCCGGCCAGGGCAAGACCACAATCCTGGAGCATGCCGCGAATTCGGCCGGTGAAGAGTGCATCATTCTGCGTTGCCGCGGAACCGAGCATGAAGCAGACTTGCGGTACGGAGGTCTGCACCAGCTGCTCGCACCGATACCCGACGCGGTAAGAGCAGTACCGGAGCCGGTCCGCGCCGCCTCGGCTACGGCGGCGGGCACCGGCCCTTTCCAGCAGGACGACAACAGCCACCAGGTAGGCCTCGGGTTACTCGCGCTCTGGTCGGGGCTCGCAACCGAACGCCCGGTACTCCTCCTGATCGACGACGCGCACTGGTGGGATCAGCCTTCGATGCACGCACTCGCCTTCGCCACACGCCGGCTCGTCGCGCACCGGGTGACGGTACTCGTGGCTTCTCGTACCCGAGGCAATACCTACGGACTGCCCGAGAAAGTGCTGATGCCACTGAGCAGAGATGACTCGAAAGTCCTGTTGCTCGAGCGGTTTCCCGGGCTGCCGGCCGACACACGTGAACGAGTTCTCGACACCGCGGCCGGCAATCCGTCAGCCCTGCTCCAACTGCCCGGCGCGAACAGCGACCTCCCTACGCTGGGACCGCTGGCACTGACCGGCCACCTGCAACGCGAGTACGAACGCGATATCGTCGCCCTCCCCGAGGACACCCGGATCGCCCTGCTGGTCGTAGCCGCCGATTGCAGTGGAAGTCTGAGCGTCGCCGTGCGCGTACTCACCGAACTCGGTTCGACCGCCGCGGCGCTCGATGCCGCGGAACGAATCGGCGTCGTCGGCATTTCGGGATACTCGATCGCTTTCCGGCATCCGCTCGAACGAGCGGCCGCCTACCGGGTGGCTCCCTACAGCATGCGACTGTTCATCCACGCCACCATTGCGGCGTGTATCGAGGACCCCGAGTTACAGGCTTGGCATCTGGCCGCCGCTGCGACCGCACCCGACGAAGCCACGGCAATCGCCCTGGACGCGGTCGCCGAGAACGCACGGAGCAAGACCGACTACCGGCGCGCGGCAATCGCCTCCGAACATGCGGGCCGCCTCTCGTCCGCCCAGGACGTTCGTCACGACCGGCTGCTGGCGGCCTTGGAAGCCAATATCGAGGCCGGGCAGGCCGACCGTGCCCTCGGCTTGGCAGATGAGATCGCTACATACGAGGGCGGTTACGCGGACAGGGCACGCCTGTCCGCGGCACGTGGCCGAATACTCTCCGCCCAGGGGGACCCGCGCGGCGCGTACGACGCATTCACTCGTGCCGCACACCTGTATCCCGCGGATCCGGATACCGCGGCACGTATGCACCTCTACGCGGCGGGAGCTGTGTGGCCGGACCCGGATCCGTCCCGGATGCTCACCACCAGGGCCGAAGTGCAAACCCTTGCCCTCGGTGCCGGACGCCACGGATACCTGACCGTCCTGGACGGCCAGATCGCTCTCCACAATGGCAGTGGAGACCCGGCGCAAACGGTTCGTACCGTCCGCAGCGCCCTCCGCCTCGGCCGGTCCCGGTTTGCCGAGGACCATTCGATCCGGTTCGTCCTCGCCGTACAAGCCATGAGCGCGGGTGAGATCGACGATGCTCGCGCCGACTTGATCGAACTGAACACCCTGTGCCGCGAGCGCGGGATGGCGGGGCGTCTCCCAATCGTCGGTATCGCACTCGGCGCTGTCGAAACACTGCTCGGCCACTTCCGGAAGGCGGAAACCGCACTCTCCGACAGTCTTCGGACGGCCCGCGAGATCGGCCAACCCGACCGCGCCGGTCGCGCCGGTGCCGGACTGGCGGTACTCGCTGCCGTGCGTGGTGAACACGACCTCTGCCGAAGACTTGCCGAGGAGAATCTTCCCGGGGCACCTTCTCGCTTCGATACGACCAGCTCGGTGAACGCCCGGTGGGCCTTGGGCCTCCTCGACTTGGGTTACGGACGGCATGAGGCGGCGATGGCCCACTTCGAAACGGCGTCCGACCATCGAGACCGGGCAATCGGCTGCTGGATTCCGCTGATCAGCGATCACATCGAAGCGGCGGCCCGGTGCGATCCGGCGCAGGCTGCCGAACAGATGTCGCTGCTGGAACGGTGGTATGCCGCCAACTCCGCATCCTGGATCGAAGCGCAGTTCCTCCGTTGCCGCGGAGTACTCGAGCAGGACGGGGCCGCATTCGCACAGGCACTGACCCTGCACGCCGAGGCGCACCGCTGGTTCGACCATGCCCGTACCGGCCTCCTCTACGGCGAATGGCTGCGCCGTGAGCGCCTCACGTTGAAGGCACGTGCAGTACTCCAAGCGGCGATGACTACTTTCCTCCGTCTCGGCGCCCTACCGTGGGCCGACAGGGCGCGTACGGAACTGCGCGCGGCAGGCGAAGGAACAGACAGCCACGCGGACGCCGTATCCGCACGGTTGACTCCGCAAGAGTTACAGGTCGTACGGCTCGCTGCCGGCGGGGCAACCAACCGGCAGATCGCCGCTCGGTTGCAGATCAGTCCCAAGACCGTCTCTCATCACCTCTACCGCGCCTTTCCCAAACTCGGTATCAGCAATCGACGTGCGTTGGCTCGGCTTCCACTCGGCCTCGACGATCCATCGAACGTCTGAGGGCAGGCCCGGTCAACAGTCCGATACGACCGATCCGACGAATGGGCGAACGACCGATACCGCCGGCGGAAGTACCGCCGTAGCGTTGCCGATGGGCGCTACATCGCAGACGCTCGGACACCACAACATTCCCGGCCGCAGATGGGCCCCAACCGATTCGGGCAAGCTTCCCACTTCCGTGCCGCTCAGTAGACAGCTGTGCGATGTACGAACCAGCGCGGGGGCCGTCCGGCAACACTCAAAGAAAGGCATATCATGCCCCTTCCTACCCTTCCGGGCGCCGCCGCCGGCGCCGGCCTCGCCGAGCTCAGCGCACAGTGGAGCGGATCGGCGTCCGTACCGGATGTCCTGCGTGCGCATCTGGTCTCCTCGGACGCACGTAACCGTGGAAACTTCAATTCCTTCATCGAGAACAAGGGCAACTTCAACTCGTTCATCGAACCGGGCGTCTGAACCCTGTACATCCCGTCCCGGCGCGCACCCGCGCCGGGACACCGGACGCCGGAAACTGCGAGGAAGTCGGTATGAACGCGAGCGTGGAATTCACCCAGGGCACACCGGCGGAGGAGTGGCCGGCCGGCGAGCGGCATGCCCGGGAAATCCGCGAAGCCCGGCCGCACAGTCTGCCGTTCACTCAGTTCGTCGTGAAGATCCACAGCCGGTGCAATCTCGCCTGTGACTACTGCTACGTCTACGAGATGTCGGATCAGAGCTGGAAAGACCAGCCCAGAACCATGTCGGATCAGATCTTCGACTACGCCTGCACGATGATCCGCGACCACGCCGCGCACTTCGCGCTGCCCGAGGTGAGCGTGGTTTTCCACGGCGGCGAGCCGCTGCTCGTCGGGCGCGCGTCGTTGGAACGTTTCGCGCGACGTGCCCGCGAGATCGTGGAACCGGCAACGCGAATCCGGCTCGGGATGCAGACCAACGGCGTTCTCCTCGACACCGAATTCCTCGATATCTGTTCTCGGCACAACGTGCAGATCGGCGTAAGCCTGGACGGTGACGAGCGCGGCCACGACCGGCACCGGAAATACCGCCGGGGTGCCGGTAGCTACGCCGATGTCAGCGCCGGACTCCAGCTCCTGACCCAGCCTGCATATCGGCACCTGTACTCGGGCCTGCTCTGCACGATCGATATCGACAACGATCCACTCGACACCTACGAGGCGCTGCTGGACTTCGGACCGCCCGCCCTGGATCTGCTCCTACCCCACGGCAACTGGTCCACCCCGCCCCCGGGACGCACCACCGACCGGACCCGGGCGCCGTACGCCGATTGGCTCATCGCGATCTTCGATCGTTGGTATGGCGCCCCTGTCGCCGAGACCCGCATCAGGCTCTTCGACGAAGTGATCGAGTTGCTGTTCGGCGGCACCGGCGCCTCGGAGTCGGTGGGCCTCGCGCCGGTCCAGCTCGCCGTGATCGAAACCGACGGCAGCCTGGAACAGGTCGATGCCTTGAAATCGGCCTTTGCGGGCGCCGCCCGAATCGAGGGCGGAACCGGCGGGAACGCGCTCGACCGGGCGATTCACGAACCCGCGGTGATCGCTCGGCAGATCGGTGTCGAGGCGCTGGGTGCCGAGTGCCGCGCCTGTCCGATCCACCGTGTCTGCGGTGCGGGGCATTACGCTCATCGTTACCGGGCCGGAAGCGGGTTCCGGAACCCATCGGTGTACTGCGCCGATCTCGAAAAGCTGATCCGGCATATCGAGTCCCGGATCCGGGCCGATCTGCAGGCCGCGACGGGCCGATGAGCCGTTCCGGCGTCCTCGGGAACCGGAATTTCGTACTGCTGTGGTCCGGGAACGCGATCTCGCTCATCGGATTCCACGGAGTCCGCATCGCCTATCCACTACTGGCACTTGCGATAACCGGGTCGGCGGCGCTGGCCGGATGGGTCGGATTCGCGATCTCACTACCTGCCCTGCTGTTCCAGGTCCCGGCCGGAATCGCCGCCGACCGGTGGGATCGCCGGACCATCATGATCGTCTGCCAGACAGCTGGGCTCATCGCGGCCGGCTCGGCTTGGCTGGTCGTCGCACTCGATCTGCCCGAGCCGGGCCTGCTTCTTATAGCCGCCGCCTTCGTGGAAGGCACCGCCTTCGTATTCTTCGGAATGAGCGAGCTGGCCATGATCCGGGATATCGTGGATATCTCGCAACGGCCGACGGCATTCTCGCTCTTCGAGGCCGAACAACCTATTGCCCTGGTCCTCGGCCGGGCCGTCGGCGCGGCCGCGTACGGTATCGCCCGATGGGTGCCGTTCGCCGCCGACGCCGTCACCTATCTCGTCTGCCTGTGCACCCTGTCCTCGATCGAGGTTGCCCCGGCACGGCGGCGCCGTGATCCCGAGGTACCGGAACCCGCCCCGGCGACGCTGCGAACCGGGACTCAGCTGGTCCTCAGCGATCCTTTTCTCCGCAGTTCCACCGTGATCAGCGGATTGTCGAATATCGTCATCCAGGTCGTCATCCTCCTGATCATCGTCGATATCGAACGATCGGAGCGGCCCGTCTGGGTGGCCGGCGTCGTGCTGGGCGCCGCCGGCACAGGCGGCATCATCGGCTCCGCCGTTGCGGCCGGACTGGCGAACCGATTCGGCGCGCAGCAGCTGTATCGCTGGTCGCTGTGGTGCTGGGCGGGATTGATGATCCCCATCGCGCTGAGTGCACACCCGCTGGTGGTCGGTGCGGCTTGGTTCGGTATCGGCGCGGTCGGCGTCGTGGTGAATGTGGCACTGACCTTGTTTCGGGTGGAACGAATTCCCGAGGAAGTCCTGGGCCGAGCGGTCGGCGTGGTGTCGATGCTGACCGACGGTGCGGTTGCATTCGGTGCCATGATCGCGGGCTTTCTGCTCAGCGTTTTCGACACGACGGCCACCGGATGGATGATGGTCGCCGCCATGTTCACGCTCGCAGTGGCCGGCAGACGGGAGTCTCCCACCCTACGGCGGGAGTGACCGGGTCTGTCTGTGTTCGGCACGGTGAAGACGCAGCGAGAGACAAACATGCCGTTGCCGGGCAACTATAATCCGGGCCGGAGTCCATGACTGGTCGGGAGAGCCCGTCCGAGCCCGGAGGGGTGACGCTGATGACTGGTTCTCCGCACGGATCCGGTGACCGGCCGAGTGTGGGAGATACTGATTTCCCTGTGTGGCAAACGGGACAAGGGCATCGGCCACAGCAGCAGCCTCTGCCGCCGGCGTATCCGCCGCCACCGACCGGGCGCGGAACATCGGGGCCGATCGTCGTCGGTGCTGTCGGGTCGGCGGTGGTGGTGCTGGTGGTCGGCGTGGTGGCCGGTGTGATCCTGGGCAGCCGAAACAGCGAAAGCGTCCCCACCGCGACCCCGGAACCTGCGACCTACTCTATGAAGGCGATCACCGATGCGTGCGATCTGGTCGACCCCACGCCGTTGACCAGGTGGGCGTCCACGCCGCGCGCCGATCCTGTACATGAGGAAACCTCGGCTTCCGGCAACTTCGGCAACCTGCAGTGCAGTGTCTACTACGACAATTCGACCGGCGACGAATTTCCCATGAACACCGCCATGATGCGGGTGCGGGCCGACGTCACAAACGGTTCCGCCGCGCGAAAGTACGACCATTGCACACGCACGACCGCCGAACTCACCGATGACGGATCGGAGGTCACGTCCGGTTCGTTCACCGGAATCGGCACCCGGGGCTACTGGCAGTTCGAAGCCGACAATTTCGGTGGCATCGTCGACGCCGAATACGGGGTGTGCATCTTGGACGGTGGTGCTGCGGTGCAGGTGCAGATCGAACTCTCCTGGGAGAAGGATTCCCCCGTGGTGGGTCGCGACGAACTCGATACGGTCGCCAGGGCCCAGGCCCGTAAGGTGCTCGACGGCCTGCGACAGAACTAGGAAGATCGGCCTGGTGAAGACTTTTCAGCGGCTACTCGGCCAACGCCGCAGTAGGATCGGCGCGGCACGGAAGGTCGGCGGGGAGCACGTCGAGGAATCGAGGGGCGGCAAGAGATGACGGACCCTCGACACGAACCGGGCCGGCCGCTCCCAGCCACCGCCGACCCCACCGAACAGCAACCGCATTTCTCGAAAGGCGACGAGACAGACCACGTCACAGAGCACGTCCGGCCCGGACAGGGATACCAGCCGCCGCCACCGCGGTTCATGCCCTCACCGCCCGGCCCAGGCAAAGCGGGCCTGATCGCCGCCGGTGTCGTCGGGCTGGTGCTGGTGCTGGCCGCGGGTGTGGTGATCGGTGTCCTCATCGCCGGCGGCGGCAGTGAACCCCGGTCCGCCGCTGCCGCGGCATCCTCCAGTGCCCCGGCCGGGCCGCCCAGTGCCGCCACCACCACAACGCCCGCGGCTGCGGGAACGTATTCGATGAACGGGATCACCGATGCGTGCGACCTGGTCGATCCCACCCCGTTGCACAAGTGGTCGTCCACACCGGACCGAGCGCCCTACCATCACGAAACTCCGCCCAGCGATGACGATCCCGGCAGTCTGTCATGCCAGTTCAGCTACAAAAGCCAATCGGGTGACGGCGTCCACTGGAATCAAGCGGCCATCGATCTCCAGGTCGAGTTCACCGCCGCCGGAGCCTCACCCGCCTATGACGAGTGGAAACACGAGGACACCACCGCGCCCGGTGTGCATTCCGGCGAAGTCACCGGGATCGGCTCCCAGGGTTACTGGCACACCGCGACCGGGAACACCACTCATACCACCGGACTGGACTACGTCGTATGCGTGCAGGACGACAATGTCTCGCTGCGCGTACGAATCCCCATCCTGCGCCAGCACGGCGAGTCCCTGCCCAGCCCGGACGAGCTCGGCGTGATCGCCCGAAACCAAGCCCGGCAGGCTCTGGACGGACTGAAGCGCGAGTAACCACGGCCGATCGGCAAGTCCGTGGCGTCCCGCAAGGTGCCGATCAGCACGGGATCGGACGGGCTGCCGATCAACGGGTCTGGTGGCAAGACCTACCACGCGCGTTTCCTACCCCCGGAGGTCAGTGAGTTCTGGTCGTTCACCGTCTACGGCAGCGATGACCGGCTCATGGGCGCACAACGCGGTCGACCGGCACAGCCGCGGCGACCGCACCCCGGTCCCCGATATCGACGGCTATTACACACTCGAACTCGGCGCCGACGCCGCAACCCATGCAGACAACCCGAACTTCCTGCCGATTCCGGAGAAGGACGCTTACCTGATCTTGCGGATGTACGGACCGAGCACAGCGGTGCAGAACGGCGAGTACGCGATGCCGACCTTCGCGGTGGAGCCAGCGTGCGCAATCGGTGATGTCTGATGCCGCCTATAGGTGGATATCGGCGGCGGTGCAGATCGGGAAGTGGTCGTATCCGCAGGTTTTGGTGTCGTGACATCGATTGTGTTACGGGAAGGCGGGTGCCGCAGCAACGCCGGTCGATGCTCTACGGGAAATTCATCAGAGGTCGGGCACCGGGGCAACGAATCGTTGGACCATGCGCCGTTCGGCCGCTGAATCGGGAAGCGGCCAGGCCAGTAGTGCGAGCACGATCCGCACGATCCATTGCGCCGCCTCGGCGTCCGGCGTCATCCGGGCAAGAGTGGATGCGATATTGCTCAGTTCCGGTGCGGTGGAAAGTATTTCGTCGGTAGCGGCGGATCGGTGCCGGGTGAGCCACTGTTTCAGCGTGGGGTCAGCACGGATGGCGGCCACGGCGGCGAGAACGGCTTCCACCATCCGTCGAGATCCCTGGAAAGGTTCGATGGCCACGGTGACCCGCTCGGCCACCGTCGCGGCGGCCTTCGCGAGCACCGCATGGACGAGCTCGGTCTTCCCCCCGGCATGCCGGTACAGCGTCGCACGGGAACACCCCGCCGCGGTAGCTATATCGTCGATGGTGACGTTGTCGATGCCCCGTTCGAGGAACAGGGCCGCGGCGGTCCTTTCGATCCGGTCCGCAGCGATCGCGCGACGGTCACCTCCAGCGAGCCAATCCACACCACTTCTCACCTACTCGACCCTTCCATCCTAGTTTGGCCGCACCGTCTCATCATGAGACGTAAATACGATACTGTCCAACCTTGATCTCAGAACTTCGCAGGTCATATCGGTGTGATTTTCAGAAGCGCCGGCAAGTTGTATCCGCGGGGGATACATCATGTCTCAGTTCGAGATGGTGATTGTTCCGAGTGCCACTCACCATCGACGCTGGTGACCACATTCGGCCACCGACCCCCGGAGTGAACAATGACCTCGGCACAGGCGATCGATGTATTCGATCCCGACCACCTCGACAACCCGTACCCGCTGTATCGGCTGCTCCGCGAGCAGGCACCGGTGTATCAGGTACCGGGCACCGATTTCTTCCTGGTCTCCACCGGGGAACTGCTCATCGAAGCCGCGGCGCGGACCACGGATTTCTCCTCCAACCTGACCGCTGTGCTGGTCCGGGAACCGGACGGGTCGGCCGCGACGTTCGATATCGACGCCGGCGGGCAGGCCGTGCATGTGTTGGCGACGGCCGACGATCCGGTCCATGCGGCGCACCGCAAACTGGTCGCGCCCGTTCTCGCCAAACGAATCCGCACCCTGGGCGGAACGGTCGATGCGCTGGTCGACCGGTTATGGCGGCGGGAAGTCCGCGCCGGGCACATCGACTGGGCCACCGGCATGGCCGATCGCCTTCCGCTCGCGGTCGTCGCCGACCTCATCGGCCTTCCCGAATCCGACCGGCCCCAACTGCTGAGCTGGGCCTACGACTCCACGGAGATGCTGGGCGGAGTCGTTCCCGCCGAACGTCTACCGCAACTGATGACCTCCGCCGCCGAACTCGCCGGCTACCTGCACACCGCCTTCGCCGCGGCCAAGGCACAGCCCGGCGCACACGACGACAACCTGCTCGGTGTGCTTGCCGCCGGGGCCCGCGCCGGCCAGGTCGAAGACCACGTCGCCGTCCTGATCCTCATACAGCTCGTCGGGGCAGGCGGCGAATCCACCGCCGGGCTCATCGCCAACGCAGCCCGCATACTCGCCTCCGACCCCGAACTTCAACAGCAGGTACGCGAACAACCAGCCCTGATCCCCGCCTTACTCGACGAGACACTGCGGCTGGAGTCACCGTTCCGCGGCCACCACCGGCACGTCACCGCCGACACCCGCCTCGGCGACCTCGACCTACCGGCGGGCAGTCACCTGCTGCTGCTCTGGGGCGCCGCCAACCGCGACCCCGCCACCTTCCCCGACCCCGACACCCTCGATCTGCACCGGCCGAACCAACGCACCCACCTGGCCTTCGGCAAAGGCGCCCATTACTGCATCGGTTCAGCACTGGCCAAGCTCGAAGCCAGTGCCGCGCTCACTACCTTGCTCGACAACACCCGCCGGTTCACCCTGGACGAAGACGCTCGGCCGCGATGGCTACCCAGCCTCTTCGTCCGCCGCCACCTCACCCTGCCTCTCCGGATCGACTGACACCCACCTATCGACCACCGGCAGGCCGGCGACGTCCCGATGGACTCGCCGGGCGGTGGCCCTCGAACTCACCGAGTCCGGACGGCCCGGCCTGTGTGCATCAATCGCTGAAGAGATACCTGGTCGTCATTCCGAAGGCGCCGGAACGAACCCTTCCGGCCACCTCGTGCTGCTGTCGTAGCTGATTCCGGTGAGGTCCGCACCGTTCAGGGAGGCGCCGCTGAGGTCCGCACCGGAGAGATCCGCACCCTCGAGTAATGCGTTGGTGAGGTTCGCTCCGGTTAGGTCGGCATCGGTGAGGTCCGCTTCGGAGAGGCTCGCGCGGGTGAGGTTCGCGTTTTCCAGGTCCGCACCGGAGATGTTCGCACGGGTGAGGTCGGCTCGGGTGAGATTCGCACCCGTGAGGAACGCGTCGGAGAGGTCGGACCAGGAGAGGTCGGCCTCGGTGAGGTTCGCTTGGATGAGGCTCGCGGACAACAGCTCCGCGCCGACGAGGTTCGCACGGGTGAGCTCCGCGGAGCCGAGGGCGGCGACGGTGAGGAACGCGTTGGAGAGATTCGCTTCGGTGAGGCGCGCATTGTCGAGGTATGCGCCGACAAGGACGGCGTTCGTCAGGTTGGCGCCGGCAAGCTGCGGCGCGGCACTGCCGGGACCTGACTTCCTGGAGTCCCAGGCCTCGGGCAAGCAGGCCCGGCCGAGATTCAGTGCGTTCACCGGGTCATCGTGTGTGATATCGCGGCGCGAGATAACCGTCAGTGCCGTTTCGACATCGGCAGGTAAGGCCTTTCGGGGGGCGGCGGGATCGAAGCCCGGCGGCTCTACCCCCGGAACATCGGTGAAGTACCTGGCACATGCCGCGTTGTGCGCGTGGGTCTGAAGAAACGAGCTCAGCAGAGCGAAAACGGTGGGGTGATCGCCCGGTGAGTCTTTCGCGAGCTGTTCGAGCAGATAGATCCCCGAGAGACGGACGTTGATCTTGTCGGAAGCCAGTTGTTCCGCAGCGAGCCGGAAACGGTCGGTGGTCGCGGTTCGCTGAGCCAGGGATTGCTGGTCGTTGGACACCTTCAGCGACTCACCCGAGAACCACAGCGCGGCGACCGCCGCCACCGACGCACCGAGCGTCGCGAATATGGTCGCCATCGCCCCCAGCTTCGCCCAGCCCGGCCAGTGAAAAAACCTGCTCAACCGAGAGGGCTCAGCAACCGGTTCGGGCGAGGGCGGTGGTCTCAGAGATCGGCCCTGGCCTGCGACGACAGGACGGTTACGAGCGAGTCGAAGATCCCCCGTGGTCATCAGAATCCTTCCGAAACTGTTCTCCTCCAACGTATCCGAACCGAGAACCGAGGGCCACGTCATCGCGCAGTTCGCACATTCTCTCGGGCATCAGGAGTAGGACGGGGGTCAGCAAGCCGCCGTCATGACCGATCGCACCGCAGAGCTCGGCACACCTTGCCCACAGGCGCAGCCACTACCCAGACTTCTCTGGTGAACACGCCGCAGCGAGCCGAATGGCCGAGCACAACACATAACTGGGCCACCGAGGTGGATACCGCGCATGTGCAGCGCATCCGCCGCGACCCGGAGACCATGGCACCCGGTGGCCTACCACATCTGATCCTCGAGGTCGTCGCCTACGCGGCCGACGAAGCCGAAGCCACCGGCAGCGGTCGGTGCCTCATCGTCCTGCATCCGGACGGTTCGGTGTCGGTCTCCGACGAAGGCCGAGGCACCGACACCCGGACCGATGACCGAGGGCGCCCGATCAAAAAACCGATCATGTCAACGAAAGACCTGCGATTCTTCGACCACCCCGAAACGCAAACCCTCCCGGACCGGCACCCCCGCCGCGGTATCTCCGTCGTCTCAGCCCTGAGCACGTGGCTCGTCCACACCAACCGCCGCCGCACCGGCGCCTGGACCCAGCGCTACGAACACGGCATCCCGGTGAGTGACCTCCTGCCCGTCGACACCACCGGCCCGACCGGAACAACAGTCCACTTCCTTCCGGACCCGGACCTACCGATCGGCAATGCCCTGAACACCCCGGACCTGCTGGAGATGGCGAACTCCTGGCCTCACCTTTCGACCGCGATCGACGACGCCCGAGCATCGCGGCAACTTCAGGGCCCGAAGGACCAGGGAGGCACGCCGACCTAACGCCCGTGGTTGCCGATTCCGGCGTCACCACAGCCGGGCGGTGGCTACGTCCATGGATAGAGACGGCGGTTGTCCATCGATTCCGACGGCTGTCGGGGCTGGTTTCGAGATCGAGCGTCCGTGAACTTCGACGGCACTATGGGGGTGGGAATCGAATGCGCCCCGAATGGGGCCGCGTCGGGGCCTGAACCATCTATAGCGGAAGTTCGAATGTCAGGCCGAACTGGGCGCCCAGTCTACCGAGAGCCTGCGGGTCCCCGAAAACGATTACCTCGCTGAGGTATTCGTCGTAGGAGTCCAAGTCCACGGAACAGAATTGTTCTACGAGGTCGGTGGTCAGGCCGGAGAGGTAGGTGGCGAAGACGAGCGAAGCCTCGATGTTCTCCTGCTCGTGGCCGGGGTACACCGGCCACCACTCGGTGGCGCCGTTGCAGTCGAACCGCAGCTCCCATGTCGTGTCACCCTCGACCAGCCGGACGTTGCCGATGGTCACCATGCCGCGACTGCAGGCGGCGAGTGACTGCAGTTCGGACTCGTACTGTTGTCGCCGCTCTTCGTCGGTGTACGTGTTGATGTGGCGAAACGCCTTGTGGTCGAAGATGTAGCCGATCCCCAGGTCCAAGAGCAGGCTGAGCACGGCGGCCTGTTCAGTGTCTTCGTAGTAGCTCAGCGGCTCGTCCCGCGAGTTCACCAGGCAGGTCGGAAGGGTGTCGGGGTCGACAAGACCGAGTTCGACGATCAGGTCCACGACCTCACCCACGGTGCGTTCGGAATTCATCGAGTCCTTCTCTGGGCCTTCGCGGTCGGGCAATACCGCCATACGATCTCACCCAGCTCCGACAGATTTCGGATCCTCCGGTTGGGGCCGGAGAAACATGCGCGTGCGTTGGCGCGGCGAGCCGAAGACCTCACCGCAGCAGTAAGCAGAGCCGAAGACATGCTCTACGGCGAGGGGCCCGTCGAATAACCACCCATTCATGGACACCGTGGTGTTGTGCATCGCCGGCGCGGTCGATCCGCGCCGTGCCTCACTTCGAGGGGCTGCTTGCCGACGTCGAGTGAATCGCACCAGGGGCTTCGGGTTGCCAGTCCTGCCACCGCGGAATCCACCAGCGGTCCCCGTGGTTCAGTGCGGAAGCGACGCGCTCTGCCTCGCGCCACACCTCGTCGGCTTCCTCTGTGGTGAGCCGGCCCTCGGCAACCTGCTTCGCGACGTCGTCCCGGTCTTTCCACTGCCATTCGCTGTCCCCGACAACGATATCGAGGCCGTGATCGTCGGTGTCGAAGTAGCCGGCGCCGCGGTGGAAGGGCTTCTCGAAGTTGATGTACCAGTGGTCGAACCGGCCATGGCGGAAGAACGCCCACACCGAGTAGGCGTCGCCGGGCCGGTACAGCTGCAACACATTGCTGCCGGCCCAGCGGTCCTGGCCTGACCACGGATGCGGACCGAAGGGATGCGGCGGAAACGTGAACGGGGTGCCGTCCTCGATCCAGACGGCGAGGACATCATCATCGGCGATCACTCGTACCGGCATCGTCATCCACATACGGTCGTGCAAGACTTCGCGTCGCTGCACCGTGGACCCGACCGCGAACCTGGGCATGGTAGCCACGTTAGCCTGCCCGCATCGATGGTCCGCACCCGTAGGCGCGCGCTGCAGCCCGTCCCGGGATTCGTTGTTCGGGTCAGAGGCCTGGCCCGGCCGCGTAAACGGTTGAGCCGCCGAACTCGAGCCGGTAGACCGCAGGCATCGGCATCGTCTGCTGGAACGCCCAGCTGACGCCAGAGCAACCGAGCCCGATCAGCGCTCGCGCGATGAACGTGCCGTGACTGCCGATGATGGCAGGTCGCCCCTGAAGGCCGTCGACGATATCGGTCAGTGTGTGGACCGCACGCTCGGTGAGTTCCTGCAGGCTTTCGGTACCCGGGCGCGACCACTGCGGGTGAGCCCAGCTCTGCGCGTAATGGCGCGCATAGTCGGGAGTTGGTTCGACTCCTGAATGCCACTCTCGTAGCCGCGGGTCGGTGTGGATCCGTAGGTTCCATTGCCGGGCCGCAGGTTCGAGGGTTTGGACCGAGCGCAGGTAAGGGCTCGATATGACCGCGCTGGGGTCGAGTTCGGCGAGGGAACCAGCGAGCTGGTTCGCCTGGGCCCTGCCTATGTCGGTCAACGGCCGCTGGTACTCGTTGGGCCCGTTCGGTGTGGGAGAGACAGACTGAGCGTGCCGCACCAGGAAGATCGTGGACCTCACGGGTGAAGTGTTTCAGCATTCTGTTTGCGGCGCCGCGTGCCCGCTTGTTTCCCGATACGACAAGGGCTGACCCGCGCGTCCTGGGAGGCTCGGGCGTTCATCACACGGGCGCGCTGCGCTGTAAACGCCTCCAAGGGTGCGACCGTCACCTCGGCCCCGACCATCGTGTACGGCTCCAACACACCGACAGCGGGCCGTCCATGTGTTTCACATGCACCTCGACGCCGCCCGAACCGGTCTCCGGCAACATATCCGCTGCCAGGGCAGCTACACGGATCGTGCCGCGCATACCTGGCAGCGCCCGAAGATCCATTTCCCTCACCCGCTGGGGTGCGGCGACCCAACAGCTCCAAGTGGCTACCACATCGAACGATAGTGATCTGGATCACTGTTGAGGCTGACCGTAGGTCAGGGTGGAAGCTCGGCGCAGCGGCGCGACGCCGACTCGGACGTAACCGGCACGAAGGAGCAACCACCATGTCCAACACCCTTTCCGATCAGGACAAGAGCGCCCTGCGGGCTGCCCCGGTAGTGGCAGCTGCTACCGGGCCGGATCGCCCGGAGCTGCAGCAGGCGATCGAGAAGATCGTCGATTCCGGAGTAGCCGGTATCACGCTGCGCGTGCACGACGAGCGCGGCGAATGGGTCGGCAGTGCCGGGGTAGCCGAGCTGGGCGGGACCGCGAAGCCGCCGATCGACGGGCATGTCCGGATCGGCAGCAACACCAAGACCTTCACCGCGACGCTGGTGTTGCAGTTGGCGGCTGAGGGAAAGATCGGACTGGATGTCCCGGCGGTGGAGTACCTGCCCGAGTTCCCGCTCGATACGCGGATCACGGTGCGGATGCTGTTGCAGCACACCAGCGGGGTGTTCAACTTCACCGGCGAGGTGTACGCCGACGGGACGGTCGTGCACGGGGTCCCTGTCCCCTTCGGCGCCACGGGCAAAGAGTGGGTGGACAACCGGTTCCGGACCTACCGGCCGCAGGAGCTGGTGGAGTTGGCGTTGTCCAGGCCGGCGCGGTTCGAGCCGGGCGCGGGCTGGAGTTATTCCAACACCAATTATGTGCTGGCCCGGTTGCTGATCGAGAAGGTCACCGGCCGCTCGCTCGCCGAGGAGATGCAGCGGCGGATTCTGGGGCCACTCGGACTGGCGGGCACCGTGGTGCCGGACGCCTCACCGGAGATCCCCGAGCCGCACGCGCACACCTACTACCGGTACGAGGACGCCGGCCGGCAGAAGACGATCGACATCACCCGATACAACCCCTCCTGGGTCTCCACCGGCGGAGACATGATCTCGACCACCCAGGACCTGCACACCTTCATCGCCGCGCTGAACGGTGGCACGCTCCTGCCGGCCGAAGTGCTGGCCGAAATGCGCACACCGCAACCGACGGGTATCCCGAACATGGATTACGGCCTGGGCGTATTCGTGGTGACCACGGAGGACGGCGGCACCCTCATCTCCCACAACGGCGGCAACGTGGGCGCCGCGGCACTGATGTACAGCACGCCCGACGGCGGCAAGACCCTGACCGCGGCCCTGAACTACGTGGACGACGCCGACATGTCCCTCGCAGCCGCATTCCGGAACTCCCAGCAAATACTCGTCGACGCGGTGTTCTGCGCCGGACACACCGAACCGGCGCAACCGGCGGACTGAATGCACGACTCGTCCACATACTCGTGCTCGGCGACGGTGTGCGTAGTCGCCGAGCACGAGCACACGACAGGATGAACAGATGAGGCACGGAGTCACGATCGGGCAGGCGGCAGCGTTCGTCGGCGTCACGGTGAAGACGGTCCGGCATTACCACAAGCTCGGACTGGTCGAGGAGCCGGAACGCGACAGCTCCGGTTACCGGCGGTACGGATCGGCAGAGTTGTTGCAGCTGGTCCAGGTCCGGACACTGGCCACCGCCGGCGTACCGCTGGCCGAGATCGGACCTGTGCTCGACGCCGACGCCGAACAGTTCGCCGCCGCTCTTGCCGCCGCCGAGCGGCGCCTGACCGATCAGATCGCGGACCTGTCCGCCCGGCGCGACACGCTGCACCGGCTCGCCGACAGCAACCGAGCCCTGCTACCCGACCGGGCCTGCGCGATCCTGGACCGCATGTCCGGTCTCGGCTTCGGTCCCGACTACGTGACAGCCCAACGCGAGGCCCTGGTACTGACCCGGGCGCTGGTCCCGGAGGGCTTCGACGGTTTCCTGACCCAGCTCGAACACCGGCTCGACGACCCCGGGTACATCGACCTGACCAAACGCGCTGCGGAGGCCGAGAGCTGGGAGCCGGACGACCCCAGGATCGAAGAACTTGCGGCCGCCATGGCAGACCACTACCTGGCCAACCCCGCACTGCTGGACAATCCCACCGGCCCGCATATCTGGGCCAACGCCGCCACCCAGTACCGGCTGATCAACAACCACCGCGAAGACCAGGCACCGATCTCGGCCCGGCTGACCGCGCTCACCGAGACGAAACTCCGCGCCGCCGGCATCTACATCCCCAGGCCGAACTCCTCCTGACCACGCCGTGCGGGGACGGCGGCGGCGATGAGCGTGTCGAGGGCCTGCCGAGATACCTGGAGCCGGGTGATGGCGTGCTCGATCCGAGCGTGTTCCCGGCGCAGTTGGGCGATCATTCCCGGGCACGGTGACGGTGCGAGTTCTTCGGCCTCGCCGTGTACGCAATGCAGAATCCCGGCGATGACGGTGGTGGTCAGGCCCGCGGCGAGTAGCGATCGGATATGCGCCACCGTGGTGATATCGGACTCGGTGTAGTCGCGGTAGCCGTTGGAGCGACGCGCCGGTCGGAGCAAACCCCTGGTCCTCGTAGTACCTACGGCAGGTGATCAGGTTGGGCGAGGAAACGCTCAGCGCTTTCGCAGAGGCAGAATTCACCTCGCCCACAGACGAGCCTCGCCGGCTTTGCTTGTCCCTGGTCATTCAGTATGCCGAGCACAACTGGCGAATCCGCCATTACCACGCGGCACCAGCCCCAGCGCAGCTTTCGCTATGACCCGTAATGTATTGCGACGCCATAACACATCGGCCGGCCTGGCTCTTCAGAGATCCGGTTCTCGCAAACCCCAGGAAATCCCGGCGACGGTCCCGATCGAGCAGCGATCGGCGCGTTCGGGGTTCCATTGTTCGTGACCACCGCCGCGAGCGCGGATGTGTGGCAGCCGGTGTTTCCCTCCCTTTGCCCGACGGCTGGTTCAGGGGCCGGCCTTGGCGATCTCGTCCCAGCCGTGGGTGGAGGCCCGGTGGCGAGGACGGCCGTGGCAGCGCCACCCGAACCGTACGTCTGATGGCGCGGCTTTCGACGGCCTCGCCGTCGCGCGACCGGAGCTGACCTCAGCCGCTACTACCGCCCCGGCGAGCCCGGTCGCCTTTTCTTGACTGACAATCAAGAAGTCCATATCGTGGCCGGAACAAGTTTCTTGGGTGTCGTCCAAGAAACCGTCCGGGCAGATAGGCGGAGGGAAATATCGTGAACCATGGCGAATCGAGCGCTCGGATGGGAGAGGGACTGCAGTTCGGTCGGCATGATGTTTCCTTCATCTCAGGGGGACAGCGATGTGCGGCCTGGCTGTACAGCCCGTCGGGTTCGGTGTCGCGGCGTCCGCTGGTGATCATGGGGCACGGGCTGGGTGCGGTGCGGCAGATGCGGTTGGACGCCTTCGCCGAGCGCTTCGCCGCTGCGGGTTGGTCGGTGCTGGTGTTCGACTACCGTCATCTCGGTGCCAGCGAAGGTGCACCGCGCCAACTGCTCGATATCGGCAGACAGCTCGCCGACTGGCATGCCGCCCTGGCATATGCGCGGTCGCTGCCGGAGGTCGATACCGACAGGATTGCGTTGTGGGGCAGTTCTTTCGGCGGTGGTCACGTGCTGCAGGTTGCTTCTCGGGATCCGCGGGTGGCGGCGGTGGTGGCCCAGTGTCCGTTCACCGACGGACCGGCCTCGTTGCGGTCGCGGCTACGGGCCGGACCGCTGAGTGCGGTGGCTCTGACCGCACTGGGCGTAGTCGACACCGTCGGCTCGTGGATCGGCGCGAAGCCACTACTGGTGCCGATGGCGGGCGCGTCGTGGATGCCGGCGTTCGTGGCCTCACCCGATGCGGTCGCCGGAGCTTCGGAATTGCTACCTGCCGGGACCCGGTTGTCCCGGCGCACCAGCACGCTACTGGCACGGTTGCCCTCGTTTCGGGCGCAGGTGTCGAAGAACATCGTCATGACCGCCGTCGAGGACGGCGCCGAGCACCCGACGATGGTGGGCCGTGACAGCATGTGGGGAGTCCTGCGGGGCGCCGACGGCGATTTCGACGCCGCCAACGCAATCGCCGCCCGCCTGGTCCTACGATTGCCGCTGTATCGGCCCGGGCGCGCCATGGCCCGCACCACCACACCGACACTGCTGTGCGTATGCGACCACGATGCCGCGGCCCCCGCGAAAACCACACTGCGCCGCGCCGGAGGCTTGGCCCATGTCGACGTCCGGACCTATCCCTGTGACCACTTCGACATCTATGTAGGCCCGGTCTTCGAACGGGCGGTCAGCGACCAGATCCATTTCCTGGCCACACAATTCGGTGACGCCGCGGCCACCGCGCCGTAGCAGGCGCGATCGTCGAGACCGGATCGGAAACGGTCAGCCGGCCGTAACGGCGATGCCACGCGCACTGTGCAGGAGCGTCTCGATCACCGCACGTTTGCGGGAGTCCTCCCCCGGGTGCATCAGCAATCCCTCGACGACGAAAACCCCGATCTCGACCATCGCCGCCAGCTCGTCCTCGGCAACCCCGATCTCGGCCAGATCGACCATGAACAACGCCTCGGCCACCGTGTGGAACTGTTCGTGCCAATCCCGGACGGACTGCGATTCCTTGGCTCGGGCGTGCACTGTGGTCACCAACCGGCTCGCCTGTTCCAACTCGCCGACCACCCACAGCAAACGATCGACCACATCGCGGGCGCCCATAGCACCGTAGCGATCCATCGCCTCGGCCAGCACCTCATCGAGCACCGCGATCAACACAGCGTCCTTGTCACGGAAATACCAGTACAGCGTGTTGGACACCACGCCCGCGTCCTGGGCGATCCGTGTCATCGACGTCGCGTCGTAGCCCTGCTCGGTGAACAACCGCCGAGCAGCGGCCACGATCTCGGCCCGCTTCTCCTCGCGATCTCGAGGACGTCTGTTTCGAGGCATCTCCGGTCCCGACTCGTCGCTGTTACACCGCGGCCCGAGCCTATCCCGGACATTCCTCGAGTATGCGGCGGGTGCCCACCCCATAGCCGGCAGTTGCGTTGGAAGAAGCTGCTGCGCGGGCGAGCGGCTGCACCCGTTCGCGGACCCCATCCACGAACGAGTGCGCCGATGCCGCCGGGTGAGCGCGCCGGCAGTCCGTATCGATATGAGTGGCGAGTCGAAGGCGAGGTCGCTGTCGATCTCACCGGCCGGCAAGGTGTCATGGCACGCGCGATCGCGTTTGGCCGGGACATGCCGGGGTAGGACGGCGCCATGCTGGTTCGAAACCTCGCCGGCGGGCCATACGACCTCGGACGCACCCCGGCCGACGTCGGCGCCGTGGTGCTCACCAGTGCGCATTTCGACCACGTCGGTTCCGACCGGCATGTGCACCGGACGTGGGACGTGCCCGACTACACCCACGAAGGCGGTCGATCTCCGGCTGTCCACCCGTACCCGCTACAAGCGGGAACGCAACCCGCTGTCGATCCGATACGCATGCCGCGCCGCACCGCTGAGGCGCTCAGACCGCAGGGTCACCGGTCGATCACTCGAAAGGAGCAGGCGAGGTGCATTATCTCGACAAGGCGAAACAAGAGCTGACAACACTCGTCGGCAGAGCCGCGGGGTCGGTGAGCCGTGGCAGCAGCAGCCAAACCCTGACGATGCAATGTTCACGCGCAGCTGCGGAACAGTTGTGGCGTACCCCTGAGGACCTGTCTCAGGTCTTCCGTGGAACGGCCGAGGTCCGCTCGACCGCCGCCGACCGCTACGCGTGGACAGTCGAGCGACCGGGCGAAGCGCCCCTCAGCTGGGAAAGCACACTCGTCACGACAGACAGCGGCCTGCGATTCGTCGATGCGAGCGATACCGACCTCGTGCAGATCGAGCTCGAGTTCGCGGCCGCGCCACACGAATCGGGCACCGAGGTCCGGATATCCGGCCGAGCGCCGCTACCGGAGCAGCTCACCGGCGCGGCGCTGTTCACGGTTCTCTATCGAGCGCGTGCGTTGTTGCAAACAGGCGAAGTCCCCACGCTCGAGCGCAACCCGAGCGCTCGCCACCGATCTGCCGAGGAGAAGTGATGCGCGCGCTGTGCTGGAACGGTGTCGACGACCTCGCGATCGAATCCGTACCCGACCCGGTGTTGGTGAATCCGCACGATGTGATCGTGCAGGTGGGTTTGACGACCACGTGCGGTTCGGACCTGCACTTCATCGACGGATATCTGCCGGGCATGCGGGCGGGCGACGTCTTCGGGCACGAGTTCATGGGTGAGGTCGTCGAGGCCGGCCGGGAGGTCACCGCGACGAAGGTGGGTGCCCGAGTGGTCGTGCCCTCGTTCATCGGCTGCGGATCCTGCCGGTATTGCGAACGCGACCTGTATTCGGTGTGCGACACGACCAACCCCAACGCCGCCCTGCAACAGCCCGTCCTCGGATATCCGACCGGCGGTATCTACGGCTACACCCACCCCTTCGGGGGATATCAGGGATCGCACGCACAGTACATCCGCGTGCCGTTCGGCGATGTCAACTGCTTCACCGTCCCCGACGGCGTCACCGATGAACAGGCCCTGTTCTGCTCCGATGCCGTACCCACCGGTCTCATGGGCGCCGACTTCTGCGATATCGCCCCCGGCGACACAGTCGCGGTATGGGGCAGCGGCGGGGTGGGTTTGATGGCCGCGCATTCCGCCCGGCTGCTCGGCGCGGACCGCGTCGTCGTCATCGATCGGTTTCCCGAGCGACTCGCCCTGGCACAGGAGCGGTTCGACGCGGTCACGATCGACTACACACAGACCGACAGCGTCCAGGAGACACTGCGGGAGCTCACCGGCGGCCGCGGCCCGGACGCGTGTATCGACGCGGTCGGGATGGAGGCACACGGCACCGGCCTGCAACAGGCCTACGACCGTGTCAAACAATTACTGCGTCTGGAAACCGACCGCGCCACACCGCTGCGCGAGGCAATTCTTGCCTGCGGTAAGGGCGGCGTGGTCTCTGTACTGGGCATCTACGGGCTCACCGACAAATTTCCGATGGGTGTGCTCACCAACAAGAGCCTCACGATCCGCACCGCCCAGCAACACGGACAGCGATACATGCCGCGGATGTTCGACTACATCCAGCAGGGCGACCTCGACCCGTCCTACCTGATCACCCATGACATGCCGCTGGAGGACGCTGTGCGAGGCTACGAGCTGTTCAAGACAAAAGAACAAGGATGTATCCGGGCGGTTTTCCGGCCGTGAGCGCCTCTCCTTCGCTGGGCGGCCGGGCCCTGATGATCGCCGGCTACGCGATGGTTGTCGCGGCGGTAACGCTGCTGGGCGGTCTCACCGGCCGGCGACTCCCCCACGGTATGAGTGCCGGCGACCTGGTCCGCACGGCTTTCGCGGCACACAAACTGTCCCGCCTGGTGACCAAGGGCGCCGTCACCGCGCCGGTGCGGGCCCCGTTCACGAGTCCGAGCGGTGACGGCGGACCGGGCGAGGTGATGGAGCAGCCGAAACGCGGAAACGGTGCGGTGGGTAGCATCGGAGAGCTTCTCAGCTGCCCGTTCTGCTTCGACGTCTGGATCATCACCGCGTTGACCATCGGCCAGGTCTTCGCTCCCCGGGCGACCCGCACCGTGATCGACGGGGCAGCAGCCCTGGCCGGCGCGGACTTCCTGCATCTGGTCTACGCCAGTGCCCAGCAGATCGCCGAAGGCGAACTGCCGATGGCCTCCCACTCTTGATTCCCGCGACCCATGATGCAGCGGGTGTTGTCGGCAGGTGAGCCCGACCGTCAGCGGCGGGAATCCTGCCCCACATGGAAACGCTCGTTGTAGATGCGCAGCGCTTCCTCGACCACGCCCATAGAGACCGGCGCGAGCGCAATAGGGTCGGCGATCAACGGCTCATGGTCAGGACCGAAGCCGGCGACCCGACCGGTCAACAGCCACGGGAAACGGTCCCGCTCCTCACCGAGTTCGGCATATTTGCACAATCTGCGCGCGATCCAATCACGCGCCGGGCGCGGCCACCAGGGCTCCGGGGTCACGACGGTGACAGATAGCCCCGGCAGATCCACATCGGCCTCGAAATCGTGACTGGGACCTTCCGCATCACGTGCCGGTCCGTGTGAATACCGCAGGTAGATCACCTCGTCACGATCCGCGACCAACGCACACAGTTCATCGAAATGCCCAATGCTCTGCTCCAGCTCCCAGAGATCGTCCGCCGCCATAGCCCGACGATAACCAGCGGTCGACCGAGACCCTCCACGGTGCCTCGCCCGAGCCGCTGAGCAGGCCAATGACCCCCGCAGCCGATATCGCCGCTGTGCAGATGATGATGGAGGTGGCCCGCGGACTGCCCGACAGGGATATCAGTGGCGAAGCGCGCACAGCATCGCGGTCGCGAGCTCGACGACGTACCGTGCGCCCGAGCCGTCGGGATCCTGGTCGGGATCGTAGATCGCGATGCTCGCGCCCACGCAGCCCGGTTCGGCGACGGCCGAGGTCACGAGTTCGGTGAGCTGTGTGCGCGAGAGCCCGCCCGGTTCGTCGGGGAAGCCCGCGATCCCTTGCGCCGGGAACTCCGCGGGGTCGAGGACATCAACGTCGATGTGCAGCCACCACCCCGGGGTCGATTTCCGCACATGCGCGACGGCCGCTCGGCTCGACGCCGAGGGAGCGGCGGCCGTCTCGGCAGCGTTGCGCTTCCACACCCCGAGATCGGCGAGAGTCCCGATGTTCAGCTCCCGCCGCCACTCGTCGTCGCGCTGTCCGAGCAGCGCGAGCAATTCACGGCCCAGCGCGGGAAGGCCGGTGGTCACGGGCCCGTTCAAACCGCGCGCGGTCAGACCGACCAGCATCCCGATCTCGGAGTTCGCCACCTCCCCGTCTTCCGAGGCGTCCAGCGGCGTGGTGTCTTCGTGTCCGTCGACATGGAGGAGGCCGACGGTCCCGAGCACGTCGCGGGCACCGCGGACCGCGCCGACGAGCGCGGAGCAGTCACCTCCGACCACGAGTGGAAACCGCCTGTCCCGGAGCGCGGCGGATACCGCCGAAGCCAGCCGGCCTTGGATGTCGACGACGGCGACTTCGTTGAGGAGGCCGTTGGGTCCACGTTCGGCGGACTGCTCGGCCGGTGTGAGGTCTCCGAGGTCGTCGAGCGGGAGCGGGGAATCGATATCGGCGAGGCCGGCGCGCCGCAGCGCCGCTGCGGCGACGGTCTGGTTGCCCTTGCGGGCGTACCCGTCGAACGCGACTCCTATGAGTGCTACGCGGCGAGGCGGGTCGATCCGGGTGGCGGAGGGAGCGGTCATCGCAGCCTTCCGAGCGTTCGTCGGCGTCCGGTGTCGTGGCAGAACCAAGTGTAGAACCGATCAGCGTCCGGGCCGCACCTCGGGCGGAAGGATCCGAGGTTGCACCTCGGGCAGCACGCGAGACCGCGGATGCGCCAGCGGCATGAGCACCCCGGTCATTGCCGTTGTCACCAGCGCCATAACCACCATCACTGAATACAGCGCGGTATCGAGGAGACCCAGTCGAAGTCCTACGGACAGCGCGATGAGCTCGGTGAGCCCCCTGGTGTTGAGCAGGATCGCGAGAGTAGCCGAAGACCGCACGCGGATACCGCTCATACGGGCACCGGCGTAGGTGCCGAGACCCTTGCCGCCGATGGCAACCAACAGCACGAGGGCCAGTTCGCCCAGTACGGAGCCATCGATCTCGGAAAGGTCTACGGCCAACCCCGCGACAGCAAAGAACACCGGCAGCAGCAGCGAAGCAGCGCGTCGAACCCACGGCAGCGCCCATTCGTGCACGCTGTCCCAGTTTCGGCGCGGCACAGCCACACCGAAGAGAAAGGCCCCGAAGACCAGGTGCAGCCCCATCCACTCGGTGGCCCCGGCGGACAAGGCCAACCCGGCCGCGACCACAGCCAGTACACCGGCACCCCACCGCGGCGTGATCGTGGACCGGCCTCGATTCCAGCGCTCCCCCAGCCGAGTCAGTGCAGGTCGCACCACCATGATGAGCAGCGCGGCGAACGGCACTACGAAAAGAATCTGCCACAGCGCGACCGCCCCGCCGGCCATCGCGGCTACGACTGCGAGCAGTGTCCACGCCAGAACGTCACCCACTGCCGCACAAGCCAGTGCGAGCGCACCGATCCGGGTTTCCATCAGCCCGCGGTCGCCCAGGATGCGGGCCAGCACGGGAAATGCAGTGACCGACATCGCGGTTCCCATGAACAGCGCGAAGGTCAGGCGATGCTCACCGGGGTGGTTGTCGACCAGATACAGCGCCAGCGCGGCCCCCAGCACAAAAGGCGCCGCCATGGAACCCAGGGCAACCCGGGCCACCGCTTTCCCCTGCCCCCGCAACAACTTCTCGTTCAATTCCGCGCCGACGAGAAACATGAAAAGCACAACGCCCGCGTCCGCGAGGATCCGCAGGGAAGGGCGCACCTCGGCCGGGAACAGCAGCCGAGTCAGCTCACCACCGAACAACGTCGGGCCGAGCAGAATTCCTGCACAGATCTCACCGACCACGGCCGGTTGGCCGGCCCGCTCGGCGAGCCACCCGGCAAGTCGAGCCACCGCGAGGATCAGCGCGAACACCACCAGCAGACGCAACAGCACATCCGGAGTCACCGAGCCCACCCGTTCACCGGGCAAACCGTTGCACCGACGCCGTTGTGCTGTCGGCCCACTCCGTCACCGCGACAATTCCGTCGATCACGACCCGAGGCGATATGACCTGTGCTGGACCCACACGGCCGGGCGAACCCTCTCGAAAGCCGGAGCTCTACCGAAGGTCCGGCTGCCGACGCGCGCCGAACCGCGCCCTCCACCATCATATTGAAAATGATAATGCTTTCCAATAGACGGTTGTCGAGTGGTACCGATCCCCGGCGAGCCCCCCTGCGACCACAGCCCTGAATCACCGGAACGGCGACATCGCAAACCCTTTCACCGACATCGAATCACCCGCATAATGATAATCTTTTTCATTAAGCAGTCGCGTGGCTGCGGTCCCGAAGCAGGAGAGATGTGCATGGACGACTTCTACTCGCCGGTCGCCGAGTTCTACGACCTGGTCCCCCGCGCTCACGCCGAAGGCGAAGCCGCCCTGCGGAAGATACTGGCCGAGGTCGATCCGAGCGCGGGTTCGGTGGTCGATATCGGGGCGGGCACCGGGCGTACCTGCCGCATCGTCGCCGAGGTGCTGCCGACGGCGAAAATCCTTGCCTGCGAACCCGCACCCGCAATGCGGGCGGTCCTGACCCACGATGTCGTCGCCGACGACGACCTGCGACGGCGCGTCACCATCGTGGCCGAACCGGCGGAATCGGTCGTCCTGCCCGACTCGATCTCGGCATTGATCGTCTTCGGAGTTCTCGGGCATATCGGAGCCGAACAGCGCCGCGCACTGTGGGATCGAGTACTCCCCCGGCTCGCACCCGGAGCGCCGGTACTGGTGGAACTGCTGCCCGTCACCCGCCCTACGACGTTGCCCAGAATGGAACTGGCCCGGGAGCAGATCGGCGACCTCGTCTACGAAGGGTCACTCGAGGCCGAACCGGCCGGCGGTGACCTGATCCGAATGACCTCCACGTGGCAGATCAGCGGCGATGCGGCGCCTACCCGGGTGGTCCGGAATGTCAGCGAATGGCATACGTTCGGCATCGAGGATCTGGCTGCGGAGACCGGGCTGGCCGGGGAACAGCTCACCGCACAGGCCGGGGTCCTGCGCGCTCCACGCAGCTGAGCCGGGTGGATGTACCCGCAGTCCTGCCGCGGGTACATCCGCCCCGTACGTCAGCGTTTCTCGTCGATTCGCACCGTGATGCCACCGCTCGGGTGCATCCCGATCAAGCCCACGGGCCGCGCATCGGTCGTGATCAGTTCACCGTCGACTCCGCGCGCAATGGCGACGAACGCGGCTTTGATCGCCATGGTGGCGAAGTTGGCACCGATACAGCGATGCGGGCCTACCCCGAACGGCAGGAACTCGTGCGGCGCCGGGCGGTGATAATGCTCGGAACCGGGGTCCCAGCGGAGCGGGTCGAACCGTTCCGGTTCCCGCCATACCGAGTCCAGCCGATGAGTGTGAAACGGACTGAAGAGCAACAGATCCCCGGGGACGAATACCTGCCCGGCCAGGGTGAATTCCTCCGCAACCCGCCGGGAAATGACCGCCGTGGCGGGGTAGAGCCGCATGGTCTCGGATACGAGGTGGTCCACTCCGGGTGGCCCGGGCCCGGTCACGGGGCGATCGGCGACAGCGGCGGCGATCGCCGTCCAGAGCGGACGATCGCGCAGCGTGCAGAACAGCATCCACGACAGCTGCGCCGCCGTGGTTTCGGCTCCGGCCTCGAGCAGGCTGACCAATTGGTCGGTGATCTCGTCGCCGGTGAGCCGGTCGTCGTCGACCCCGCGCAGCAACACACCGAGGACGTCGTCACCCGATTCCTCCTGTTCGCCGCGCCGCTCGATCTCGGCGATCACCCAGCGGTGGACCGAGGAACGGGCCAGCAGGGCCCGGCGCCAGACGGGTGACCCCGAACCGCGCTCGATACTGCCGCCGACCACATCGGTGTCGATGGCGCGGTGGATATCCTGCAGCCAATCGACCAAGCCTTCGGACCTTTCCACGGCGGCGCTGCCGAAAAGGCTCTCCAGGGTGGCCAGTCGCATGGCCCGGCGTAGCGCGGGGTACACGTCGATGACCGTGCCCGGTACCCATTCCGCCATGGCATTCTCGATATGCCGGGTCACCGTATCGAGATGCTCGGAGACCCGGCGCGCGGTGAATGCCGGGGTGACCAGCCGGCGCAGCCGCCGGTGCCGGTCACCGTCGTTGACCAGTAGCGCGGACCGACCGGTCAGCGGGGCCAGCCCGGCGAATGCCGCTTCCCAGCTGAAGAGGTGACTGCTCGCGAGGATGAATGCACTGGCTTCGGTGCCGAGAGCGAGCCGGAAGCGCATCGGTCCGGCGCCGAGTGTGGAGATTGCTCCGTTCTCTCGGTACAGCCGCTGCATCGTGGTGTACGGGTCGGCCGAGAACGCCTGCAGGTCGGCCAGTTCACGTGGCGAATCGGTGGTGGTCATCGGGCATCACCGGTCCGCGGCGGACCCGCAGCGAGCAGTTCCGGCAGCGGCACCGGCGTGGGGGTGTCCGGCCGGATCAGCTCCGGCTGCCCGAGAACCGTCGTGAGTCGTTGCCATAGGGCAGTTACGGTCATCGCCCATTGGCCGGCGCCGGGAGACCGGCGCGGATCCGCGATATCGGCGCGCAACCGGCCGAGAGCTACCCGGATACCGCCCGGCCAGAGTTCATCGAAAACCGCCTGGAACGTCGGCCCGGCCGCCGGGCCGATGATCCGAGTGCTCGGCACATCCAACCGTTCGGTGCCGGGTCCGGACATGACAAGGCGTCCGGTCGCGTCGCGATCGGTGTGCAGCCGCGGGCTCCACAGCACCGGACCGTGGGTATCGGCCAGGGACAGCACGCCGCCTTCGAACGCGATCGCGACCCGGTGCAACAGGAGTGCGTGATTGTCCGGGTCGGCGGGGTGGATCTGGTTCTGCACCCGCAACGACACCGGAACACCCCCGATCACCGCGGCCAGCTGGGTGTAGGGCATCGGCGGATCGGCCAGTGCGGCCACCTCCGGGGCGACGGGTGCGGGGTCGCCGATCGCCCACGGCCGGAGCCGGCCGACGGCCCGGCCGATGATATCGAGCAGCGAATACACCACCTGACCACCGGCCGCGGCATCCACATGCAACGGCCGCTGCCGCTCACGCAGGATCTCGGCGGCCCGCAGAAACTGCTCGACCGGCTCCAGATACGGATAGAAGGAGTTCAGCCGGTAGCAGACGCCGTTCTCCCGGGCGGTCCGCAGGCAGTCGGTGAGCTCATCGGGGTGCAGCAGATGCTCCTGCAATACATGGATACCGCGGCTCATCAGGCTCTGCGCCAGTTTCGCGCCGTCACCGCCGGCGGCGCCGGCCCGCACCGCGACACAGGCGATATCGATATCGCCGGGCACCTGTTCGACACCCAGGTAATGCGGTACCCCATAGGATTCCGCGTACGCCAGCGACGCAGCGCTACCGCGCGAGACGATACCCGCGAGCTCGACCTCCGGGTCTTCGCGCACCGCGTGCAGATACACCCGGCCGAAGGACGTACCGCATACGACCACTTTCGGTGGTCCGGGCTGCGCGCCGCTGCGCCCGCTCGATACTTGCGGCGATTCGTTCACAGGCTACCGATCTCCATGGGTTCATCGTGGGCGTGCTGATGGGTCCGGAATACGGGCAATGCCCCGAGGGCGGCCACGGCATCGAGTAGTCCGCGGGGGTCGAGGACCTCGTCGGCGTAGTGCAGACCCGCCGCGATCTTCCCGGCCAGCACCGCCTCGACCGCGTATGCGGCCGTGGCGGCGGTGAGTTCGAAACTGCTCGGCGTGCGCAACACCGCGGTGTCGGTACGGCCCGGCCGGTGCACCGTGAACGCCATCAGATAGAAGGGGGCGAGACCGGCCAGATCGAGCCCGGCCGCCGCGCCGATCTCGGCGGCGACGGCGGCCAGCGTGGCCGGGTCGCTTCCCACGCGGCCGCGGAGCCGGGTCAGCGTGAGCCGCAGCGCACTGCCCACGAACACGTTGTACCAGTGGAGATCGTCGAGTCCGGTCGTCCGGGCGAGCCGTTCGGCATCGGCGGTCAGGAACGGCATCGTGGTCACCCGGCCGGGGAACCCGGCGACCTCCACATCCTCGCGTACCGGCAGCGCATTGCGCCGGCGGCAGCCACCCGACCACGCGGCAAGCGTTTCGCCGTACCAGTGGCCGGCGGCCGCGCCGTCGGAACTGTCCAGCGACAGGGCGAGATCGCCCGCGGAGGCCGCCGCGAACGGCTCGATACCGCCCGCGTAGACGACCAGCCGAGCGCCGGTGAGATCGTCGGCCAGCAGCCGGGGGACGATATTGGCCAGGCCGGGCAACATACCGGCGGACAACACCGCGGTCCGCTCGCCGGTCACCAGCGGCGACCCGTCCAGCAGCCGATAGGCCGGCCCGTCCCCGGAAACATCGACATAGTCGCTCCCGGCCGTCAACGCGGCCCGCGCCACCCGGTCCACCAACAGATACGACGGGCCCGCGCAGTTGAGGACCAGCCGCGCTCCCGCGCAGAACCGGGCAAGCGATGCCGGATCGTCGGCGTCCACGCGCCGTACCTCGGCCCCGGGCGGTACGGGCCCGGACGCGACCCCGCCGATAGTGCGCGCGCCGAGCCGCACTTCGCCGATACCGAGCCGGGTGAGCATCCGCACCGCCGCCCGCCCGACCACTCCGGTGGCGCCGAGCACGGCCACCGGGCCCGTCGCAGCGGTCACGGTCGCGGCTCGCTGCCGGTCTCGGGAAGTGGTGCGAGGATCCGGGCCGCCACGTCGGCGGCATGGGTCGCGGACATACTGGTGAGGTGGTCGCCGGGGATTTCCGCGATGACCAGTGCACCGAGTGCGATCCGCGACCAGAAGCGGTCCACCTCCGCCCGCGTACCCATCAGCGTCGCGGTACCGCTGTTGCTCAGCACCCGCACCGGACCGAAGTAGGGCTCGGCGTGGTGCGCGCCCATGGCCCGCAGGTTGTGCGCAAAAATATCGAACTGCGTGCGGAATTCCGCCGCCGGAAGTTCCTTCGACCGGTACGGTCCGGTTCCCGAGGTGGCCGCGGTGCGCAGTGCGGTGAGGCGATCGGTGCGCGGTACGGAGGCCAGCTCCCGGAATTTCGCCGCCAGCGGCGCCGAGTCGCCGTTCAGCGCGGTGAGTGCCCCGGCGGGAACTCGGTCCGGGGTGCTATCCAGGATTGTGCGCAGTGCGGTATCGATCGCCGCGGTGTGGGCGGGGAATCCGACCGTGGCCGGGTCGACGCCGATGGATTGGGCGAAAACGTATTCGGTCAGCAGCTCGTCGTGCACCGCGGGCGGTTGATAGGAGCCGATCACGGTGAGCTCGTCCACCGTCGCTCCCGACTCGGTCAGCGTGCGCGCGATCTCGGCGGCGAGCAGACCGCCGACCGAGTATCCGATGATCCGGAACCGGTTGTCGTGTTCGAGCAGTTCGGTCGCGTAATCGGCAGCCTGCCGAGCGATCACGGTGTCCGCCGGAAGATTCAGGTATTTCGCCGGATCGGTGACTTCGAGCCCGAGCAGGGCGCCGGGATGCGCTGCCCGCAGATGCGGAAGCAGCGCATCGTACGGCGACAGTGTGCCGGTGCCACCGTGGACGAGCACCCAGGTGCCGGCGTCGTGGCCGGGCCGGCCGCCCAGGGACCGCACCGCGCTCTGCGCGGGCGCCGTCTCGGCGGGTGCCTGCGCACTGTGGCGGCGGGCGGCGAGGGCGGCGACGGTGGGATTGCGCAGCACATCGCGCAGCAGTTCCTGCCATTCGATATCGGCGACCTCGGGGACCCGGTCCCGCAGTTTCCCGACCATCTGCGACAGCAACAGCGAATCGCCGCCCAGGGTATAGAAATTCTGGTCGCGACCGACCTTCGGAACGCCGAGCATCTCCTGCCACAGTTGCGCGATCCGTTCCTCGATCTCGTCCGCGGGCGCGACGAACTCGGAATCGGCGCCGGCGGCCGGAGCCGCGGCGGCGCGCGCGGCCAGTGCCGCCCGGTCAAGTTTGCCGTTGGCCGAACGCGGTAGCGCATCCAGCAGATTCAGCTCGTCCGGCACCATATGATCGGGCAGCAGCGCCGCGACATGCTCGGTGAGCTGCTGTTCGGTCACGGTGCTGCGCTCACCTTTGAACCGGGCGACGAATACGCCCTGCCCGGAGGCCGCCAGCGGTGCGTCCTCGGCGGGCAGCACCCGGATATGGTCGGCACCGGCGGTGTCGAGCTGGCGCAACCATTGATCGCGGGTGAAGAATGCCTGGCCGGTGCCCGCGCGGACGTCGGTGAATGCGGTGAGTTCGCTGAAGAATTCGAACTCCATCGACACCAGCAGGGCATAGTTGTGCTGGCGGGTGGGTTCGAGGAATATCAGCCAGCCGCCCGGCGCGAGCACGCCGCGCAGTCGCGCCAGCACTTCGCCGGCGTTCACCGAATTGTGCAGCACATTCGCGCACAGGATGACATCGGCCGAGTTGGGCCGCAGGCCCTGGCCGGACGCGTCGGTGTTGATATCGAAGCGTCCGTAGCGCACCCACGGATAGTCCGCGAACTTCGTGCGGGCCTCGCCGAGGAAATACTCCGAGATATCGGTGAACAGGTAGTCCGGTTCGAACTCGGCCAGCGCGGGAATCAGATCGGTACTGGTACCGGCGATACCCGCACCGACCTCCAGCATCCGCAGCGTATGCGGTGACTGCCGGGCGATCTCGCGCACAGTGTCGATCACGATGCGATGGGAACTGCGTGCCACCAGGTTCGTGCGGTAGACAGCGTGCGCCGCACCGGGCTTGCCTGCGGGGAACAGCAATTCGCGCACATCGAGCGCGCCGCGCAGCAGATCGTCCAGCCGGCTGCTGCAGGCACGGATATAGGACAGGGTCTCGCTGCCGTAACCGACGATCTCTTCCAGCTCGTCGATACGCTTCCACGCCGCCTCCACCGCATGCGGGCCCGCGGCGATCAGATCGTGGTAGCGGCCGGTGCCCGGATCGTGCACCACCGCACCCCCGTCCGCGAGGGCGGTCAGCCAGCGCTTCAGCAGGCCGTGCTGTCGCTCGGAAACACCGGTGGCCGCGGCGATCTCGGTGAGGTCGTGCGAACGCTCACGATCATCGAACAGGCCGCATCCGCGCAGCTGGGCGGCGATGGACAGCATGGCCATCTCGTCGACTGCCTGCATCAGCGCGACGAATGCATCCCCGTCGACCTCCCGCTGCGCGGCGGCAGCGGCATTCTCGGCGGTGGCCAGCACCTCGGCGGCGGGCGCACCGGGCACCTGCGCGCCGGAGGCGTCGGTCGCGATCTCGGCGTAACCGAGCAGCCGAGCGCCCGGGCTCTGGCCATCGACCAGCACCGCGGCATCCGCCACCGCGGGATGGCGCCGCAGCGCGGACTCGACCTCGCCCAGCTCGACCCGGTGGCCGCGGATCTTTACCTGGGTGTCTTCGCGGCCGAGGAATTCGAGCCGGCCGTCCGGGTGGAAGCGGCCGAGGTCGCCGGTGCGGTACAGGCGAGCACCGGTGCGCGGATGCCGGATGAACCGCCGCGCGGTCAGCTCGTCGTCACCCAGGTAGCCCTCGGCCAATCCGAGACCACCGAGGTAGATCTCACCGGTGACGAGATCGGGACATTCCTGCAGTGCACCGTCGAGCACCTGCACGGTCTGATTGCGCAGCGGGATGCCGTAGGGAATGCTGCGCCACTGCGGGTCGATATCGCCCACCGGGTGGTGGATGGACCAGATGGCGGCCTCGGTGGCGCCCCCCAAACCGATCACGCTCAGGTCCGGGTGGTTCACGCGCAACCGGTCGGGCAGATCCAAGGGGATCCAGTCACCGGACAGCAGCACCAGCCGCAACGATTCGGCGCGGGCCCCGGGAGTGGATTCCAGGACGTCCAGCAGCATCTGGAGCTGTCCCGGCACGCTGTTCCACAGGGTTACCGAATGCTGTTGCACGAGTTCGAGCCAGTGCGACGGGTCGGCCGCACGGTCCTGGTCGGGCAGCACCACGGCACCGCCGGCCGCGAGCACGCCGAAGATATCCCAGACCGACAGGTCGAATGCCAGGCTCGCGACACCGAGTACCCGGTCGCCTGAGGTCAGCGCGAATCGCTCGTCGATATCGTCGATCGTGTTGGCCGCGGCCCGGTGGGTGACGACCACGCCCTTCGGTTCGCCGGTGGAGCCGGAGGTGTAGATGACATAGGCCGGAGCGCCGGGATCACCGGCGACGTCGGGCAGGGTGTCGCTATCCGGAGTCAGGTCGACGGCCACCGGTCGCGCGGCTGCGGGGATTTCGCCGGAGTCACGCAGCCACGATTGGGTGAGCACCACCTCGGCCCCGGCGCGGTCGATGATCCGTTCCCGGCGCGCCATCGGCTGGGTTACCGCGATCGGCACGTAGGCGGCACCGAGCACCGACGTCGCGAGCACGGCCACGACCTGTTCGGGCCCCGTCTCCATCAGGACGGCCACCCGGTCACCGGGCTGTACACCGGCTTCGCGGAGGGCGGCAGCGGCCCCGGCGACGCGGCGGCGCAGCTCCGCGAAGCCGAGCACGGTGTCCCGGTGGATCACCGCGGGCGCTGCCGGATCCGTCTCGGCCCGCGCCAGAATCCGCTGATGCAGCACACGTGGCGCTACATCGGCGGCGGTGTCGTTGTAGTTGTCGCGATGCCGACGCTGCGTGAACGGGAGGGCGACCGGATGCTGCTCCGTCCACGCCTCGGGTGTTTCGGCCAATCGGGTGACAAGGTCCACGAACGCCGCGAATGCCTCGGCGGCGGTATCGCCGGCCAGGACGTCGCGGCGGATATCCCAGGCGATCATCAGACCGTTGTCGTAGGAGGTGACCTGGCAGTCGAGCCACACCTGTGGAGTGCGGGTGATGCCGCGCAGAATCCGGCCCCGATTCTCCCGAGCGTCGCGATCGCCACTGCCGAGCGTGCTGGTGAACACCACGGGCATGAGTACCGGATTGCCCGCGCGGCGGGTGAGCTCGCTGAGTACCTCGACACCGTCGAAGAGCCGGTGATCGAGGTCGGTGAACAACTGGGCAGCGATGCCGCGGGCCCGATCGGCGAAGGTGTCCTGCGCGTCGAGGTCGATGCCGAGCAGGTTCACCGAGGTGAAATCGCCGAGCACCGCGCCGATCTCGGCATGTGCCGGGAGCCGGTTGAACACCGGCAGGTTCAGGGTGAATTGCCGCTTCCGGCTCCAGCGCCCGATGACCTCGGCGTAGGCGGCGAGGACCGCGCCGGAGGGTGTCAGGTCGTGCGGGGTCGCGTGGCGGGCCAATCCGTCCAGAACAGAGCCCGGCAGCCAGTGGTGCAGCCGGAAGAAACCGGGAGCGGTGTTCGATCCGGTACCGTCGCCGGCCACCTGGGTGGGCAGCTCGGGCGCGGCGGGCAAGCTGTCGATCCGTGTCTGCCAGTATTCGCGATCCCGCTGGTAGCGCGGTCCGTTCCGGAGCTGCTGCACACCCAGGAGGTAGTCGCGGAAACCGATTCCCGGTGCGGGCCGCGGCACCGCGTCGTTCCCGGCTTCGTGGACGAGTTCGTCGAGTTCGGACAGCAGCAGTTGCAGACTCGCGGCATCCACGACCAGCAATTCGACCAGCAGGTGCAGAACGCACCCGGTGTCGGTGCGGGTCAGGCGCAGGGCGAACAACGGCCAGGTATCCGGCGCGCCGGCCGGGCCCAGCAGGTCATCGCGTTGCCGGTCGAGTACGGCATCGACCTGTGCGGAGTGTTGGCCCCGGACGTCGGTCACCGGGATCTCGTAGTGCGGTACGGTCGCCGCGATCTGCTGGTAGCCGTCGCTGTGCACGGTCGCCCGCAGCATGTCGTGGCGCCGCACGAGCGCGTTCCATGCCGCCTCCACGCTGCCGGGCTCGACGCCGCCGTAGGAGATTTCCAGATAGCTCGCACAGGCGACACCACCGAAGGCATAGGTGGGGTCGCGACCGATCAGGTAGGCCTGTTGTACCGGGGTCAGCGGGAACGGCTCGTGCGCGGCGGCCGTATCGGCGGATACGCTGATGACAGTCTGGTCGCGTGCGAGGTATTCCAGGACCGCCGGTTTGTTCGCCACCAGTTTCTCCCGGTCCGCGGCGGTCAGCACGCCCTGGGGAGCGCGGAACCGCAACTGTTCACCGTCGGCCCACAGGTGAACTCCTCGCTGTCGTAGATCGGTTATCAGGTCGGGGACGTTCACAAAGCACCTTCTTCGAGGTCGATACCGGTGTGCGGTTGGTTGTCGCCGAGTCCGGCGATGGTCGGGGTGGTGAAGAATTCGCGCAGGGTCACGGAGATGCCGAGCTCCCGGCCGAGGCGACTCACCAGCCGGGTCGCCGACAGCGAATCACCACCCGCGCCGAAGAAACTCGTATGCCGGCCGGTCGGCTCGGTACCGAGCGTCTCCGCCCAGATCCGTGCTATCCGGGTCTCCAGTCCAGGACGGATCGGCTCGCGTGGCTCGGACACGTCCGGGCCGGCCGCTGTTTCGGCTCGCCGCGCCAAGGCGGCGTGGTCGACTTTCCCGTTGGCGGTCAGCGGCGGGTCGAGAAGCGGGAGGAGTTCGGGTATCCAGGCCGGAGGTAGACGATCGGCGAGGAAGCCCGGGAGGTCCTCGGGGAGCCGCGCCGGGTCGGCGCGCTCCGCCGCCGGTGCCTCCGGTTCGACGAAGGCGACCAGCCGCGCCTGGGCTCTTTGCCCGACCGCGAGCGCGATTGCCCGCCGGACCTGCGGGTGAGCGGTGACGGCCTGCTCGATCTCACCGAGCTCGACGCGATGCCCGCGGATCTTGACCTGGCGATCGGCGCGGCCCAGGAACTCGAGAACACCATCCGGCCGGTACCGCCCCAGGTCTCCGGTCCGGTACCAGCGAATCCCGTCCTCGTCGAAAAACGAAGCCGCAGTGAGGTCGGGGCGACCCCGATAACCGCGGGCGACTCCGGCGCCACCGATCAACAACTCCCCGGGCACCCAATCCGGACGATCCCGACGGTTCTCGTCGACCACCCGGAACTGTTGATTACGCAATGGACGACCGTACGGAATCGATATCCACTCCGGGTCCACGGTGTCGACTTCGAAGAAGTTCGACCAGATAGCCGCTTCCGTGGCACCACCCAGGGCGACGAAACGACAGTTCGCGGACAGATACCGGAGGCGGCCCGGCAAATCCAGGCCCACCCAGTCCCCGGAGACCAGCACCAGCCGCAGCGACGGGACCGGACCGGGTCCGGACTCGGCCACCGTGAGCAGCATGTCCAACATCGCCGGCACCGTGTTCCACACCGTCACACGGTGTTCGTGCACAAGTGCCAACCACCGGGCCGGGTCGCGCCGGTCCGCATCGGCGACGATCACCGCGCTGCCACCGGCCCCCAGCACACCGAACAGGTCGAACACCGACAGATCGAAATCGACCGCCGCCACCGCCAGTACCCGGTCGTCCGGACCGAGCCGATAGCGATCGGCCACGTCGGCGAGGGTGTTCACCGCCTGTCCGTGCTCGATCTCCACTCCTTTCGGAACACCCGTGGAGCCGGAGGTGAAGATGACATAGGCGAGGTCGGTACCGCTGCCCCGGTATACCGGCGCAGGGTCGTGGTTCTGCGCATCCGCGAGAGCAACCACCACCGGCGCGGCGCCGTTTTCGCCGGTGCCGTTCAGGTGGGTGTGCTCAGCGGTGCCGGCCGGTCCGCCCGTACGGCTGCGATTCGCAACCATGGTGAATCGGGAGGTGTCATCGGTGAGTACGGCCGAAACGCTCGCCTGTTCCAGGATCGCGGTCCGGCGGCGAACCGGCTGGTCCACAGCGACCGGCACATAGGCGGCCCCCGCGGCCAGCACCCCGTACAGCGCCGCCACCTGCTCAGCGCCGCGAGGCGCGCATACCGCCACGGCAGCACCGGGACGGACACCGTGCGCGGCCAGCAATGCCGCGATCCGGCGGCTGCGCTCGGCGAGCTCACCGAACGACACCGTGATGTCGCCGGCGACGAGTGCGATGCGGCCGGGATCGACTGCCGCGATATCGAACATTCCCGTGTGCAACAACCGGGCCGGCTCGGGCGCGTTTGCGCCTTCGCCGAGGTGTGCACCGGAATCCATCTCGTCCAGCGGACGCGGCCAAGCGGTGTCGTTGACGGCGTCACGCGTGGCTCGCTGCCGGACCGGAAACACGGGCAGCGCCGTGTCGAGGGGCTGGTCCCAATCCACCTCGGCCAGCCGGTTCAGCAGCCGGTGATAAGTGGCCAGCATGTCGTCGATCAGCCCGTCGGGGAACAGCTCGTCCACCGAATCCCAGCTGAGCAGCAACCCGTCAGGAAGTTCGATGACCTGGTGGTCGAGCCAGACCTGGGGAGTCTGTGTCCGTGTGTAATCCGGCCAGCGCACCGACCGGGCCAGTTCATCGTCGACACCCAGCATCGAGGTGAACACCACCGGCACCGGTTCGGCGGGTACCGCACTGTCCCGGGCGAGTTCGCGCAGTACACGCACGGCCGAGACCTGCTGATGGTCCAGGTCACTCCACAACTGCTCCTGCAATCGCCGCACCCGCCCCGACCAGGACTCGTTCTCCCCAGGACGATCCGCCACCAGCAGCAGCGAACTGAAATCACCGACGACCCGCATGATGTCGGGATGCACGTCACGGCGGTCGAAACGGGTCAACGTCACCGTCAGGTCACGCTGCGCACTCCACCCCCCCAACACCCACGTATAACAAGCCAAAAGCACCACGCTAGGTGTCACACCCACACCACGAGCCCGCGCAACGATCCGGCTCCAAACCTCCGCATCCAGCCGAACTTCACGGCGGACGAAGCAAGGCCGCCGCACCGCCGCCGGTAACACCCGCAGCGGCAACTGCGGACCCGGCGGCAACTCCGGCAACCGTGACCGCCAATACGACAACGCCGCCCGCACCTCGTCCTCCGACGGCGTGCAATCGCGCACGTAGTCACGGAATTCGATGGCCAACGGCGCCAGCTCGAGCCCCGGGTCCGTGTACCACCGGGTCCATTCGGAGATGAGCACCAGGGCACTCAGGCCGTCGACGACCAGGCTGTCGAAGACCACACACAGCCGGGACTTCGTGCCGTCACGCAGGATCCGGATATCGAACAGCGGCCAGTGGGCGGCGTCCAGGGCCCCGCCGGCCATCTCTTCCCGCAATGCTGCGGCGGCGCCTTCGAAATCGCCGGCGGCATCGATGACCGGGATCCGGTACTCGGGAGCCTGTGGCAGGACCCGCTGTTCGCCGTCGGCGCCGACCACCGCACGCAACATCGCATGCCGCTCGATCACCCGGTTCCAGGAGTGCGCCAACCGGTCCGCGTCCAGGCCGGGCCAGTCGTATTCGAAATACAACTGTGCGCCGATACCACCCAGATCGAAGTCGCCCGACCGGCCCAGCCAGTACGCCACCTGGATATCGGTCAGACCGAAGGGGTCCAGTCGGTGCGCGGTATCGGCAGTCGACACCGGGGTGAGAGCGGCACTGCGCGACCGGTCGCCGGGTGCAGCAGTTGCGGTGTCGGTGCGGTGCTGGCCGAGTCCGGCGACGGTCGGGTCGGTGAAGAACTCGCGCAAGGTCACGCGGATGCCGATCTCCCGGGAAAGGCAGCTCACCAGACGGGTCGCCGACAGCGAATCACCGCCGGCAGCGAAGAAATTGGCATCCCGGCCGGGGAGTTCACCGCCGAGGATTTCTTGCCATATCCGCGCGATCCGGGTTTCGAGCCCGGGCCGGGCCGGCTCGCCCCGTTCGGCTCCGTCCCTACCGGCGGTGACCGCTTCGGCTCGCCGTACCAAAGCGGCGTGGTCGATCTTTCCGTTGCCGGTCAGTGGCGGGTCCGGCAATGCGATCAGTTCGGGCGCCCAGCCCGCCGGAACCCGATCGGCGAGGAAGCTCGCCATATCCGCAGGCAGTTCCGGTTCGACGAAGGCGACCAACCGCGTCCGGGCCCGTTCCCCCACTGCGAGCGCGATCGCCCGCCGGACCTGCGGGTGAGCGGTGACGGCCTGCTCGATCTCACCGAGTTCCACCCGATGCCCGCGGATCTTGACCTGGCGATCGGCGCGGCCCAGGAACTCGAGAACACCATCCGGCCGGTATCGGCCCAGATCCCCGGTTCGGTACCAGCGTGTCCCGTCGTCATCGAAGAACGCGGCCGCAGTGAGTTCGGGGCTGCCGCGGTAGCCCCGGGCGACTCCGGCGCCACCGATCAGCAACTCGCCCGGCACCCAGTCGGGCCGGTCCCGGTCGTTCTCGTCGACCACCCGGAACCGCTGGTTGCGCAAGGGCCGACCGTAGGGAATCGATGTCCATTCCGGGTCCACGGTGCCGACTTCGAAGTAGTTCGACCAGATCGCCGCTTCGGTCGCGCCACCCAGAGCCACCAGGCGGCAACGCTCGGACAGGGCGGCGAGACGGCCCGGCAGGTCCAGTCCGACCCAGTCCCCGGACACCAGCGCCCACCGCAGCGCCGACGACAGTCCCGGCCCGGATTCCGCTGCCATGAGCAGCATGTCCAGCATTGCCGGCACCGTGTTCCACACCGTCACTGTGTGCTTACGCACCAGCTCGAGCCACCGGTCCGGGTCCCGCCGGTCCTCGTCCGCGACGATCACCGCGCTACCGCCGGCTCCCAGCACACCGAACAGGTCGAACACCGACAGATCGAAATCGACCGCCGCCACCGCCAGCACCCGGTCATCCACGCTGAGCCCGAAGCGATCCCGGATATCGGCCAGCGTGTTCACCGCCTGCCCGTGCTCGATTTCGACGCCCTTCGGGACACCGGTCGAACCCGACGTGAAGATCACGTACGCGAGGTCTCCACTGCTTCCGCGATGAACCGGTGCGGGCTCGTGTTCCTGGGCGTCCGCGATCGACACCACCGGCGCCCCACCGGCGTTCGGTTCGGCCGTCGGGAAGCGGGCAGTGTCGTCGGTGAGTACCGCGGCGACTCCGGCCTGTTGCAGGATCGCGGTCCGCCGCTGCGGCGGCTGGTCTCTCGCGATCGGGACATAGGCGGCCCCCGCCGCCAGCACTCCGTACAGCGCCGCCACCTGCGCCGTACCCCGCGCCGCGCATACCGCGACCGTATCGCCGGGCCGGACACCGTGCGAAAGCAACAGCGCCGCGATCCGGCGGCTGCGCTCGGCGAGCTCACCGAACGACAGCGTCGTATCGCCGTCGACGAGCGCCGTCCGGCCGGGATCGGCGGCGGCGATATCGAACATCTCGGTATGCAGCAGGCTGTCCGGAGCATTCCGGCCTGCACTGTGCGCCTCTGCGGTGGTGAGGTCATCGAGCGCAGCCGGCCAGGCGGTGTCGTTCACGCGGTCGCGGATGGTCTGCTGGCCGGGTGGTAGTACCGGCAATGCCGTGTCGAGTGGCTGTTCCCAATCCACCTCGGCCAGCCGGTACAACAACCGGTGATAAGCGGCCAGCATGTCGTCGACGAGACCTTCGGGGAACAACTCGTCCACCGAATCCCAGCTGAGCAGCAACCCATCCGGCAGCTCGATCACCTGATGATCCAGCCACACCTGCGGAGTCTGCGTCCGCGTGTAATCCGGCCACCGCACCGACCGAGCCAGCTCATCATCGACACCCAGCATCGAAGTGAACACCACCGGCACCGGCTCCGCCGGCACCGCACTGTCACGAGCCAGCTCACGCAACACCCGCACCGCCGAAACCTGCTGATGGTCCAGGTCACTCCACAACTGCTCCTGCAACCGCCGCACCCGCCCCGACCAGGACTCGCTCCCCACAGGGCAATCCGCCACCAACAACAGCGAACTGAAATCCCCCACCACCCGCATGATGTCGGGATGCACATCACGACGATCGAAACGGGTCAACGTCACCGTCAACTCCCGCTGCGCACTCCAACCCCCCAACACCCACGTATAACAAGCCAAAAGCACCACACTCGGCGTCACACCCACACCACGAGCCCGGGAAACGATCCCGTGCCACGTCGCGGTATCGAGCCGGATCTCCCGGCGGACAAAGCGAGGCCGCTTGACCAGCGCCGGCAACACTCGCAACGGCAACTGCGGACCCGGCGGCAACTCCGGCAACCGTGACCGCCAATACGACAACGCCGCCCGCACCTCGACTTCGGAAGGCGTGCAATCGCGCACGTAATCACGGAAGTCCAGTCCCGGTTCGGGTATTGCGAGATCCGGCTCCGCGTACAGCCGCGTCCACTCGGACAGCAGCACCAACACGCTGAGGCCATCGGCGATCAGCGTGTCGAAGGCGGCGCAGACCCGGGTGTCCGGGCCGTCGCGCACGACCCGGATATCGAACAACGGCCAGCTGCCGGCATCGAGGAGGCTGCCGGACATTTCGTCTCGGACGCCTACCACGGATCTCTCGACCACGGGTATCCGGTACGGGGGGACCTCGTCGAGAACTCGCTGCGTCCCGTCCACCGCGATCACTGCGCGCAGCATCGGATGCCGGTCGATCACCCGATTCCAGGCGGACTCCAGCCGGCCCGGATCGACGCCGGGCCAGTCGTATTCGAGGTACAGCTGCGCCGGTACCCCGCCGAGATCGAAATCGCCCGATCGGCCCAGCCAATACGCGACCTGGATATCGGTGAGCGGGAACGGCTCGTACCGGTGCTCGGGGTCGGGGACGATCTCCGGAATCTCCGTGGCGGTACCGATGGTCAGGCTCGCCGCGAACTGGGCGAGGGTGGGTGTGGTGAAAAGACGCGCCAGATCGGCGCCCGCCACCCCCTCGGCAAGCAGCCGCCGGACCAGGCGGGTGGCCAGCAGACTGTCACCGCCGAGAGCGAAGAAGTCGTCGTCGCGCCGGATCTCCTCGATATCGAGGACCGCCGCCCAGGCATCGGCGACGGTCCGCTCCAGGCCCGCCCGGGGCGCGGCGGATTCGGTACCGCCGCGGCTACCTGCGGCAGCGGCGAGGCCGGTCTGTACGGCGGCACGGTCGATCTTGCCGTTGCGCGTGATGGGAAGGTCCGCGCTGCGGACGAACAGGCGGGGCACCATGTATGCGGGCAGCCGCTCGCCGAGCCAGGACCGGAGGTCGTCATCGGAAAGGTCGTCGAGCTCACCGACCAGGACAGCGCCGAGAGATCTGGTGGGGTGTTCGAGCACGGCGGCGGCAGCGGCGATGATCCGTGGATGCTCGGCCAGAACGGTTTCCACCTCGCCGAGTTCGATCCGGTGGCCGCGGATCTTGACCTGATGGTCGATGCGGCCGAGGAATTCGAGGGTCCCGTCGGGCCGGTAACGCACCAGGTCACCCGTCCGGTACCACCGGACCCCTCGGTACTCGACGAATTTTTCGGCGGTGCGCTCCGGGTCGCCCCGGTAGCCGTGTGCCAACCCCAGCCCCGTGACCCACAGTTCCCCGGCCGCCCAGTCGGGGCAGTCCCGGCCGTGCCGGTCGACCACCCGGCAGCCGGCGTGCGGTAGCGGAACCCCGTACGGCACGCTCGACCAGCCGGGGTCGACGGTGCCGACTTCGCAGACGGTGGCATGGATGGCGGCCTCTGTCATCCCGCCGAGGCCGGCGAACCGGCAGCCGGGAACCGAACGGCGCAACCGGTCCGGTAGGTCCACGGTGACCCGGTCACCACCCAGCATGACCACCCGCAATGCGCTACCCAGCCCGGAGTCGGCGGCAGCGATCAACAGCATGTCCAGCAGCGCCGGCACCGCACTGACGACGGTCACCTTCCACCGGCGGATCAGTTCGGCCCAGGCCGCGGCGTCACGACGCTGCGCCTCGTCGACCACGACCACCGAACCGCCGTACGCCAGGAATCCGAACAGGTCGTAGGCGGAGAGGTCGAAGTCCAACGCGGACAGCGCGATCGTGCGATCCCCCGCGCCGATCTCGAACCGGCCGTTCACCGCGTCGACGGTGGCCGCGACGGCCCGGTGCGGAACTTCGACCCCCTTGGGTTCACCGGTGGAGCCGGAGGTGAAGATGACATACATGACGTCTTCGGGGTCGACCTCGACAATCTCGGTCAGCGGGTCGGCAGCATGGACGTGCTCGGGAAGAACCGGTTCGATGTCGTCGGGCCCCCAACCGGCGCTCACGGTATCGCGGTCGGTGATGACCAGCCGTGCACCCGCCGTGCGATAGACCCGCCCGCGCCGCGCCGGCGGCAGATCGATCCCCGAAGGCACATAGGTTGCCCCGGCGGCGAGCACACCCAGTGCCGCGACGATCTGGTCGACCCCCTTGGGTAAGGTGATGGCCACGCTGTCGCCACGGCCGATCCCCTTGTCCCGCAACAGTCGTCCCATACGCCGGGCCCGTGCGGAGAGTTCGCCGTAGGAAATTGTGACGTCACCGGCGACCAGGGCGGTCCGGCCCGGATCTGCGGCGGCCCGGGCGAAGAAGCGCTCGTGCAGCGGTAGGGCGGGCGCGAGGGCGATCTCGCTGTACCGCCGGCCCGTGACCGGCCACGGTGCCGGACGATCCCATGCGCCGTCGTCGTCGAGCAACAGGTCGACAGACCCCACGTAGGCGTCGAACATGGTGTCCAGCAGTCCGGGCGGGAACAGAGATACGCGCGCATCCCAGTTGAGCAGGATGCCACTGTCGAATTCGGTCACCTGGGCGTCCAGCCAGACCTGCGGGCCCTGGGAAATCGTCCACACCGGATCGCCCAGACATTTCCGGACCGCGGGCGCGTACAGCTCCCCCAGGCTCAGCGCGCTGGTGTACACCACCGGCGCCAGGACCCGTTCTCCACCGCCGGCCCGGCTCAGGTCCCGCAGCACCTCGACGCCGGAGTACGCGGCGTATCCCAGGACCTCCCGCAGCCGATCGGCGACTATCCGTCCCCGGTCGGTCAGCGTCATCGGCGTGGACAGGTCCACGTCGAGGAGGACCGAACTGGAGAAGTCGCCGACGAGCAGATCCACCTCGTCGTGCAGCGGTTCCCGGTCGAAGGCGGGCAGGTTGAGCAGGAAGCGGTCGGTACCGCTCCAGGCGCCGATGGTTTCCGCGAAAACCGTCGCGAGCACGCCGGCCGTGGTCAGGCCGGCACGCTGAGCCCGCACACGCAACCGTGCCGCCCGCTCCGGGGACAGCCAGTAACTGCGCCGGTCGACCCGGGCCCGGCCATCGGTTTCCGCGGCGGTCAGCAGCGGAAGTTCGGGCGCCGCGGGCAGTTCCGGTAACTGCGACTGCCACCATTGCCGGGCCTGTTCCCGGGCGGTGGCACGGGCCCGGCGACGGTCGGCAAGGTACTGGCCGTAGTTGTATTCCAGCGCGCGCAGCGCCCCGGGACCGTGCTCGTACAGCGTGGACAGGTCGGCGAGGAGATTGCGCAGGCTCAGCGCGTCCCCGGCGATCATGTCAAGGTCCAGGTGTACCCGGGTGCGGCCACCGGGCAGCAACGAGAGCTGCAGGTCTACGACCTCACCCGCCCCGATGTCCATGCTCCGGTGCGAGCAGGCATCCCGGATCTGCGCCAAGCGCCGAAGGCGCTCCGATCCAGGGAGTTCCCGGAGGTCGTGCACGATCAGTCCGGGCCAGGAACCGCGGTCTGTCACGCGCTGCATACCCGCGGCGTCGATCGTCACCCGCAGCATCGGGTGCCGCGCGATCAGGTCACGCATCGCACGCTCCAGCCGATCCGGTTCGACGCCTTCGTGATCGAATTCGCTGTAGAAGTGGGCGGCGACATCCCCCAGGTCTTGTGTCCGGGTGCGCCCGACCCAGAAGGCGTGTTGCATCACCGCCAGCGGAAAGGGCTCCGAGTGGTCGACAGCGACCCGATTCCCGGTGGTGTCGTGCGATGCGGCAGCGCCGGTATCGCCGTCGTCCAGGAGTTTCCGCCACGCCCCGAGCGTGGGATTGCGTACGAGATCCCGGAACTCGACTCGCTGACCCGCTTTTCGCAGGAGTCCGGAGATGCGCATCACCGTCACCGAGTCGAGTCCCAGGCCGAGTAGGTCGGCGTCCTCGGCCAGATCATCCACCGGCACTCCGGTGAGGACGCTGACTTCCTGCCGTAGTCGGTCTACGCCCCAGGCCACCTCTTTCATCGTGCGTACGGGTGGCAAACGGAGCTCTTCCTGCATCACAGTCCCAACTAGCAAACGATAACCATTTTCAATAGTGCTACAATCTACGACGTGCCGACGGCTTCGGTCAAGCGACCTCTTCGGTTCGGCCATACGAAATCCGTTGGCGGCGACCCGCTTCGGCAATGCACAGGAAGTAGGCATGGCAGCTCACCAGCGACTCATGAACATGATGTTCGGAACGATCTGCTCCCAGGTTGTCGGCACCGCAGCCCGCCTCGGGCTCGCCGATCACCTCGGCGACGGCGAACTCGGCCACCCCGAACTGGCCGAGCGCACCGGTACCCATCCCGGAGCACTCGCCCGGCTACTCCGCGCCTTGGCAGCCTTGGAGATCGTCGTCGAAACCCGGCCGGGCACATTCCGGTTGGGTGAGGCAGGAATGCCACTGCGCACGGATCGGCCGGATTCGCAGGCGGCGGCAGTACTGCTGTTCACCGATCCCACCCTGCTGGATTCCTGGAAGCTGACCGAGGAGGCGGTACGCACCGGGCAGCCGACCTTCGAAGGGCTCTACGGCACCGACTTCTTCAGCTTCCTCGCCACGAAACCCGAGCTGTCCGAGCGATTCAACGCCACCATGCGGCAGGTCAGCCTGCCCATCGCACAGCTGATTCCGGTGAGTTACGACTTCACCCGCCACCACACCGTCATCGATATCGGCGGCGGCGACGGCACCCTGCTCTCGCAGATCCTGCGCGGGGCGCGCGCAGTACGCGGCGTGGTTTTCGATTCGCCGAGCGGAGCCGCCGAGGCCTCGGCGACCCTGTCCGCCGCCGGTGTCGCCGACCGCTGCCGTATCGAGGCCGGTGACTTCTTCTCCGCGGTACCCGAGGGCGGAGATATCTACCTGCTCAAAAACATCCTGCACGACTGGGACGACGAGCGCTGCCGCACCATCCTGGAACAGTGCCACAAGGCGATGCCCGCCGACGGGCGCCTGCTGATCGTGGAGTCCGTACTGCCCGATGTCGTCGACACCTCGGACCCGGCCCCCTACCTCACCGACATCAGCATGCTCGTCAACATGGGCGGCCAGGAACGCACCCGCACCGAGTACGAACACCTCTGTCGCCGTGCCGGGTTCACGGTCACCGCCGTGCATCCGACCGTTCTGCCCACGTCGTACTCACTGATCGAGGCAACACCGGTCTGAACGGACATCACCCATGCTCGACAAGTCCCGCCCGATCGTGGTCGACCTCCTGGCCGGTGATTTCCACGAACGAGCCCACACCGTCTACGACGAGCTGCGCGCGCAGTCACCGGTCGTCTTCGCCGAACTGCCGGAACAGCCGGGCCGGGGATTCTGGATGATCACCGGATACGCGGCTGCCGTGGCCGCGCTGCACGACCACCGGCTGGCGAACAATCCACGCGCGCTCCTGTCTCCGGACCAGCTCGCAGCCAGAGCCCGAGCCCGGATCCCGGAACCACCACACACCATGCTGCTGTCCGACCCGCCGGAACACACCCGCCTCCGGCGAGCCGCGCAACAGGCATTCACCTCCAGATCGGTCACCGCCCTACGCCCCGCAGTGGTCCGGCATGCCGGACGGCTACTGGACGAGGCGGAGAAGGCGGCCCGCGACGGTGACGGCACCGTGGATTTGCTGCACAGCTATGCCTACCCGCTGTCGCTCACCGTCCTCGGCGAGATTCTCGGCTTCCCCGCGGCCTGGCATCCCGGCCTGCACGACCTCGCCGTACGAGCGGCGACCGCCTCCACTCCGCTGTCCGGCCCCGACCCCGCACTGCGCGAACTACTCGAGAACTACACCCGCGATCTCGTCCTCCTCAAACGAGACGACCCCGGCGACGATCTGGTCAGCAGGCTGGTACATCCGCATGCCGGTAAAGACACCCTCTCCGACGGCGAACTGACCTCCATGATCGGCCTGCTCGTGGCCGCGGGTTTCGAAACCTCGGCGAGCCTCATCGCCAGCGCGACCCTGTCACTGCTCGCCCATCCCGCCCAGTGGGCCGCACTTCGCGACGATCCGGAGCTGGCAGGTCCCACCGTCGAGGAGGCCATGCGTTACTGGGGTCCGGTCGAATCCGCGACGATGCGCCTCGCGCTCGAACCGCTGGAGCTCGGCGGCCTGCGCATCGAACGTGGCGACCGGGTCCTGGTGTTCATCGCGGCCGCCAACCGCGACCCGGCCCACGTCACCGATCCCCACCGCTTCGATATCCACCGCGCACCCCGGCCCCACCTCGGGTTCAGCGGCGGTATCCACAACTGCATGGGTGCCGCACTCGCCCGCACCGAGGTCGCCATCGCACTCACCACCCTCACCACACGCTGGCCGCAGCTGCGCCTCGCGGTTGCTCCGGCCGGTTTGCGCTGGCGCCCCGGTATGGGACTACGCGGCCTGCGCCGCCTGCCGGTACGCCCCTGATCCCCCACCTCCCGGACCGGGTACCGCTTTCGGTGGCGGGCGCCGAGTACACAACAGCACAAGGAGTTCGACATGTCATCCCCGACCGACGCCCAGTACGACGTCGCCATTCTGGGCGCCGGAATCGCCGGCAGCACCCTGGCCACCATCCTGGCCCGCCACAAACTGAAGGTCCTGCTCATCGACGCGGGCGTACATCCGCGCTTCGCCATCGGCGAGTCCACTGTTCCGCACGCGACCACCACAATGCGCGTCCTCGCCGAGCGCTACGATGTTCCCGAGTTCAACGCGCTGACCAACTTCGAGGACACCGCCGAGCAGGTGGCGAAGACCTGCGGGCAGAAACAGAACTTCGGGTTCGTCTACCACGAGCAGGGCCGGCCCGCGGATCCGGGCAAAGCACATCAGGTCGTACTCGCCTCCGGATACCGCCGTACCGAAGCACACTGGTTTCGCCAGGACATCGATTCGTACGTGTTCCACCTCGCTGTCCGCTACGGCGCGAAAATCCGGCAGAACATCCGAATCGACGATATCGAGGTCGATCCGGCCCGTGGGGCCCGGTTGCGTTCCACCTCCGGCGAGACGTTCGACGCCGAGTACTTGGTCGATGCCACCGGTTTCCGTTCTGTGCTGGCCGATCGGTTCGGGCTCCGCGAGAACCCCACCCGGGCACGGACACACTCCCGCTCCTTGTTCACTCATATGATCGGTGTCCAGCCGTTCGACGATGTCGCACCGGTTCGTTACGACCCGCCGACCCGGTGGCACAACGGAACCCTGCACCACATCTTCGACGGCGGCTGGCTGTGGGTGATCCCGTTCGACAACAACGACAAGTCGATGAACCCGCTGTGCAGTGTGGGGCTCACCTTGACCGGTGACGCGGTCTTCGACGACCGCCCCGCACCGGAGAAAGAGTTCGGTGACTTCCTCGAGCGATTCCCGTCCGTAGCGAAACAATTCGAGAACGCCACGGCCGTCCGCCCGTGGGTGAGTACCGGGCGCTTGCAGTATTCCGCCGCCAACACTGTCGGCGACCGCTTCTGCCTGACCGCACAGTCCGCCGGGGCGATCGACGCACTGTTCTCCCGCGGGCTCGCGAACTCGTTCCAGACCGTGAACGCCTTGGCCTGGCGGATCATCGAAGCCGCGCGCAACGATGATTGGTCGACCGAGAAGTTCGCCGGGCTCGACGCGGTCCAGCAGCGCATGTACGACGTGCACGACGATCTCGCCTACTCGTCGTATGTGAGTTTTCGCCACTATGCCCTGTGGGACGCGATCTTCCGCGTGTGGCATACATACAGCTTCTACTCCGACGCCGCCTTGGAACACGCCTTGTCCAGGTATTTCGCCGGTCAGGACGACCAGGTGTTCCGGACGCTGGAACGCGGCGATTCCGCGCTGCCCCAGGCCGTGCGGGGATTGTTGACCAGCGCGCGAGAGAAATGTGAAGCGGTCGAGCGCGGAGAGTTGACGCCCACGGATGCCGCGAGTGCGATCATCGACCGGATCAACAGGGAACGATTCTTTCCCGAATGTCTGCCGCACGGGAATCCCGAATTCAAGTACATCGATATCTCCCGGGACAAGGCGATGGAGTTCATGCAGTGGACCCGCAGCGAGGCACCGCGGTGGATCACAGAGTCCTTTGCCTGACCCTCCGCTGATATCCGAGGGCGACCGGCTCCCACGCGACCCGCAATAGCGACCGCGACCCGGTCGTCCATCGGACGGCAACTCCTGCGAACCCGATTGCGAGCACGATGAACCGGCCCACCACACTCGGCGTCGACGACTATGTACATACCGTGCACCCGCACAACACCGACCCATTGACCTTGGCAGCCGCCCTCGCGGCTTCCGGACAGCTCACCGACTATGTCGTGTACGAACAGCCCGGCCGCTGGTATGTGGCCGGGAACCCGGTCGGCGCGGTGACCGTCGGCCGCGACCGGCTGCACAGCACTCTCGGCGGCGACCGCACCGAATCCTGGCGTGGCAATCCCTGGCCACAGCTCCACGCCGCCCTCGACCGGGCACCGGTACACCGCTGGCGGGCCTACGGCTGGGCCTGCTTCGAACTCTATCGCCCGGACACCGCGGCACCGGACGATATCCTCGCCCACTTCATGGTGCCCGGCGTGGAACTGGAGATCACCGAAACCGCGGTGCACATCCGTAGCTACGGCGACCCGTTCGAACTCGAACTACCGGATACTCCCGCCCCCGTGCCGGCGCCCAGACCGGTACCCGTGGACACGGTGGATACTGCCTACCTGCTGCGCGTGCAGGATGCGCTGGACCGGATCCGCCACGGTGAATTCGACAAGGTCATCATGTCCCGCCGAGTGGATGTGCCGTTCGCGGTGGACATGCCCGCCACCTACGCCGCTGTCCGCCGGATGAACACTCCGGCGCGTTCGTTCCTCCTGGACCTCGGCGGCTGGCAAGCCGCCGGAGTGAGCCCGGAAACCGTTCTGGAGGCCGACGGCGGCGGGCTGGCTACCACCCAGCCGCTGGCCGGTACCCGGGCCCGCACCGGCGACGCCGAACGGGACCGGGAGCTGCGGGATGATCTGCTCTCCGATCCGAAAGAGATCTACGAGCACGCCACCTCCGTACGCCTGGCCTACACCGAACTCGACAGTGTCGGCAGCCCGACGCGGGTCAGCGAATTCCTCACCGTGAAAGAGCGTGGCAGCGTGCAACATCTCGCCTCGCGTGTGGAGACCCTGCTGCCCGACGGCCGGACCTCATGGGACGCCCTGGCCGCTGTGTATCCCGCCATCACGGCTTCCGGCATTCCCAAAGCACCCGCCTGCGCCGCGATCGACGACCTGGAACCCGGCACCCGCGGGCTCTACAGCGGCGCCGTCGTACGCGCCGACAGCACCGGGTTCCTCGATGCCGCACTCGTCTTGCGCGCCGTCTATCAACGCGCGGGCCGAAGCTGGCTGCGCGCCGGAGCCGGTGTCGTCACCGGCTCGACACCCGCCCGCGAATACGAGGAGACCTGCGAGAAACTGGCCTGTATCGCCCCTTATCTCGTACCGGTGCGGCCCGGAAGCCGAGGACCGGCCGCGAGTAACCCGCCGATTCCGGCGCCGAGCAAGGATGCCCCGCGATGACCTCTTCCACAATCGTTGTCGGAACTCGTTTGGTCACTGCCCCAACTGGAGCCGCCCGGATCCGACCGCCGAACTACTCACCCGCATAGCGAAAACGATGCCGGACCGATCAGCCCAATAGACCGCTCGGCGGCGCCCGCCACGCCAGTGCCCTCGTCGCCGATTATCCGGTGACGAGGGCACTGGGTATTCCGCACGCTAGGCCGAGGCGGTCACCCGCCAGTGCCGCGCCCGCGTCTGTGCCTCCCACATCGCGCTGTAGCGCCCCTCCTGGGCGAGCAGTTCGTCGTGGGTGCCACGCTCGCAGACCACGCCGTCTTCCAGCACCAGGATCTGGTCCGCGGCCACCACGGTGGAGAGCCGATGCGCGATCACGATGACAGTCTTCTCCGCGACCAGCGCATCGATGGCCTCCTGGACATAGACCTCGCTTTCGGTGTCCAGTGCCGCGGTCGGTTCGTCCAGCAGGACGATCGGCGCGTTCTTCAAGATCGCGCGGGCGATCGAAATGCGCTGGCGTTCACCGCCGGACAACGCACCACCGATCTCACCGACCCGGGTGTCGTATCCGTGCGGAAGCCGTTCGACGAAGGTGTGTACGTTGGCCGCCCTGGCCGCCGCCTCGATTTCTTCCTGGGTGGCCTCGGGTGCCGCCATCGCGATATTCGCGCGGATCGTATCGTCGAACAGGTACACATCCTGGAAGACCACCGCGATATTGCGGTAGATCTCCACCGGATCGAGAGTACGCAGGTCCATCCCGCCGATCAGCACACTGCCGCTGTCCGGGTCCGCGTACCGGGTCAGCAGCCTGGTCACCGTCGTCTTGCCCGATCCCGACGGGCCCACCAGGGCCGTGAGCGATCGGGCGGGAGCGGTGAAGGAGACTCCACGCAAGACCCGGCTGCCGTCGGAGTATCCGAAGTGCACGTCGTCGAAAGTGATGTCGTAGGCGCTGATTCGGGCCTCGGGCTCGCTCACGTTCAGCGCGGGAGCATCCAGCACCTCACCGACCCTTTCCAGCGCCGAGTCGGTGATCTCGAATATCGAGGAGAGATTGGCCATGGTCGACAACGGTTCGGCGAAACGCACGGCCGCGGCCACCACGGCGATCAGCAACGCCGCCGACATGTCCAGGTCGAGCACCAGCGCGGCACCGAAGGCGACCATCGCCACCAGGCACAGCTGGACGACACTGGACGCCAGCAGTCCCGGCCAGGTGAGCCGCTTCTGCATGCCCGACATGGCTTCGTTCTGCTCTTCGAGGGTTTCGACCAGGCGCTGCGACGAGCGGCCGATCTGCCCGGTCGCGCGCAGTACCGGCAACCCCTGCACGTATTCGACCACCCGGCTCGCCGCCGCGGCATCGGCCGCGTCGGCCCGGCGCGCCCCCACTCCGGTGATCTGCTGGATACGCCGGATGAACAGCACCGCGAACGGGATCGATACCGCGAGAACCAGTCCCAGGCGCCAGTCCACGACGAGGATGACCGCCCCGATGACCGCCGGAACCGTCACCATCTGGATGAACAACAGCGCCATCCCGGACGAACTCATCGTCGCGTTTGCGACATTGCTGCCCATCACCGTGGTGAGATCTCCCGCGGCCCGGCGCTCGAGATCGGCCTGCGGCATGGTCCGCAGCTTGTCGCCCAGCCGCAGCCGGGTAGCGGCGAGCACATCGGCCCACCGGCCGAATTCGAATCGGAGCTGCCCGTAGTGGAATGCCGCCTGGACCACCCAGCAGGCCACCAGTACGCCGAACCAGGTCCACACCACGGTGGTGTCGATATCCGGTTGGCTCAGCTCGTACAGAATCGGGATCAGCGTGGCGTACGCGGCTGCCTGCAGGACAGAACCGAGAAAGGCGCACCACAGGGTGCGACGGAATTCGCCGCGGTAGTCGCCGGCGGCGAGCAGCATGAGCCCCAGGATTCGCCTCATCGGGTCGTGGCCTCCTTCTTCTTGCCGCTGCCGAGACCCCACCCGCGAGCGCGCTGGTGATGTTCCCACAGCAGGGCGTAGCGGCCGCCGGACGCGACCAGTTCGGTATGGGTACCGGTTTCGGTGACCCGCCCGAATTCGAGCACGACGATCTGGTCGGCGTCGACGATCGTGGACAGGCGGTGCGCCACCACGAGGACGGTCCGGCCGCGGGTGAGCTCGGCGATCGCGTCCTGGATCGCCGCTTCGTTCTCCGGGTCGGCGAACGAGGTCGCCTCGTCGAGGATCACGATCGGCGCATCCGCGAGCAGTGCCCGGGCAATGGTGATCCGCTGTCGCTGACCGCCGGACAATCGAGCACCGCGCTCACCGACCGGTGTGTCGTAACCCTGGGGTAGTTCCGAGACGATGAAATCGTGGGCTCGGGCCGCCCGCGCCGCTGCTTCGACCTCGGCGTCGGTGGCCGTGGGGCGGGCGAGCCGGATATTCTCTTTCACGGTGTCGGAGAGCAGGAACGGATCCTGGAACACCATCGCCAGGTGCCGGAGCAGATCCTCGGAACCGATCCGGCGGACGTCCACCCCGCCGACCAGTACTTCTCCGGAATCCACATCCCAGAACCGGGGGATCAGGCGCGCGATCGTCGATTTACCCGAGCCGGACGGCCCGACCAGTGCGCACACCGTGCCGCTCGGAATTGTCAGGTCCACACCATCCAGTGCGGCACGGTCCGCGCCTCCGTAACCGAACCGCACATCCCGGAACACGATCGACCCGTCGGCCGGAGACTCCGGGTTCTCCGGCTCGCGCAGCGGTTCGATATCGAGCACCTGGACGATACGTGCGGCACCGGCCTTGGAGTCGTTGATCAGATTGGACAGGTTCATCAGCGGCACCACCGATTCCACCGGAAGGGTGCCGATGAGGATCGCGGCCACCAGTTGCGCCGGTGACATCGACCCGCCGGCCGTCAGCCAGATACCCACGGCGGTCACGATCAGGATGGTGGGTAACGGTGCCACCGTCAGGTTGGCGAAGATCATCGCGCTGCGATTGTTGTTCTGCCAGGCAGTGGTCGCGATATTGAACTGCCGGACCCGGTCCACGAAGCGCCGGAACGACACCGTGCCGTCGTCGAAGGTCCGCACGACCGGCATACCCTGGACGAACTCCACTGTCGCCGCGTTGATGGCCTCGTTGGCTTCGTCGTAGCGACGCCGGGTTTCGACGTAGTCCCGCAGGGTCAGCTGCATTCCGACGAACACCACCGGCAGGAACAACGCGACCGCCAGGAGAAGGCGCCAATCCACGAACCCCAGGGCCACGAGCGCCGCGATCGGCTGGGCCACCGTGAAACCGGCCAGTGGTACGGCATCGGCCACCGCCATGTGCAAGCCGCGCACATCGTCCTGGACGACCTTCTTCACAGCCCCCGAACCCAGTCGCTGTGCCTCGCCGAGCGGGACCCGGGCCAGATGCGTGGCCAGATCGCTGCGCAGCCGTTGTTCGAGATCGAAGGACGCCAGATGTGAAAGCAGGAAAGACCATGCGCGCATGGCGAATCGGATGAGGAACCCGGCCGCGGCCAGTACCAGGAACGCCACCACCGTGCCGGTTTCGGTGTCGGCGGCGAACAGTTCTCCGAGGGTGAGCGCCAGGCCCACGAAACCGGCCACTCCGGCCGCGCCGCCGAGCGCACCGATCACCATGGCGGCACCGAGCCGCCCGCGGACCGGCTCGGTCACCCGGAACAGGGCATTGCCGGGCGTCACCCCGGCTTCGGCCGCGGCCACCCGGGGTTCCTGCCCCACTTCGTCTACCTGGAGCGATATCCCGGTACCACCCATCACGGCTCCTGTCCGTCACTTACCCGAAGCTCCCGCCACCCGCCGACGGGGCGGCCCCGGTACAACGCTCGGGATCTGCCAGGTCAATGGCGACAGCAAAAACTACTATTAAAAACGATTGTCATTATCGGATGAGCCGGAGGCTAACACAACACCCGCACCGATGCGAGCGATCCGGACCGACACCCAACCGGCTATCGCCCGCGCTGGACCACCACCGCCGAATCGCGAACCACCGGGCAGGTTTCGACACCGCCGCGACTCGGCGAAGAGGGCGGATGAAGCCCGGCCGCCGCGGTCGACGCCGACCACTCGGAAACTCTCCCGGACAGGCAAACCGACCAGGAAAGCACCCGTGAACGCCCACCCGGCCCTCGACCCCCTGCAGCCGCGGCAACCCTTCATAATTAACGAACGCGTATTTCTACTAGCATAAGCACACTCCACATGACATGTCGATACGGTTCGTCCGAACCGCGAAAGACAGTGCACGCTCCCACCCGTCCCGAGTCGACGAGCCCATGCCACCAAGCCACGAACAGCGATTCGTTGAAAACAGTTTTCATTGGTGCTCAACTGTGCCCATGATCGGGGAACATGTCGCAGCCCCTGGAATGCGCCGCTGGACACGACAGCGTGAGTTGATCATGTCCGCACTCGACGCACAGGGAGGGTTCACCACGGTGCAGGAGTTACATACGCGGCTGCGTCTGGAGGGGCACCGCATCGGCATTTCCACCGTGTACCGGACACTCGCGGAACTGGACCGAGCACAGCACCTGGACGTCGTCCGCCTGGAAACCGGCGAACGGCGATACCAGCTGCGCCGATCCTCGACGCACCGGCACCATCTGATCTGCCGAGCATGCGGGGACAGCACCGTGTTGGATGCCACTGTCGTCGAAGAATGGATCGGCGAACTCCCTCGGATCACCGGGTTCACCGATATCGCGCACACCCTCGAACTCGACGGCGTGTGCGTTCGGTGCCGCATCACCTGACCCGTGCCACTGCCGGACCTGCACCACCTACGCGCTCGAATTCTCGGCCACGGGCCGGACAGTCGCGCGGCCCAGGCCCGTGACCGCACGACGCCGACCTCACACGACCGATGCAGGTGCCGACGTGGTGCGGCGATCCGTTCTCAACCGGACAGCGCCGAGATCCCGTATGGACAACCGCCCGCGACGAAAACACACGTGGATGACGCTCAGCCCCTGAAAAAGATCGTTACTCGCGCCGCGTGACGGATCTTGTCGTCACAGGAATCAGGGTCAGCGCGAGAATCGTCGGCAGGCTCAGGGCGAGCGCGAGACCGGTATGTCCCCCGGCCACGAGGCCGAGGCCGCCGAGCACCGATCCCGCGAACACTCCCAGGCTCATACCGGCCGCATTCAGGCTGAACGCGGTCGCGGACCGGTCGCCGCTGCGGCGGGCGATCGACGTGGTCACCTGTGCTGCCACCACAGCGTGGCCGAACCCCATCAGGGCGGTCGCGGCCAGCGCGGGCAGCAGTGCGGTGGTGTGGAAAACTCCGAGCACCGCGAGCAGCGCACCGAGTAATCCGGCCGCGAGCACCCTGCCGGGCCGCCGGCCGATCACCGAATCGGGATCGCGAACCCAACGGCCGGTCAGATAGTTCCCGAGGAAGAACGCGACGCCGCTCAGCGTCCACACCAGGGTGAATGCCGAGGCCGTGAGCTCGAACCGGTCGTCGTAGTACACCGCGAGGAACGCCAGGTATCCCATGAACGAGGTCGTGCGTAGTCCCGCGACGGCGATGAGCGCGAGCAGGTCCGGCTGCGCCCGCAGTGCGCGAAACGATGCGAGGTAGCCGAGCGAAGCCGCAGGTGCCGGCCGAGCGTTTCCGTGCGCCCCGGGTGCGCAGGAACCCCACCGCGATGAGCACACTCACCGCCGCGGTGGTCCACAGCGCACCCTGCCAGCCGTGCCACGACCCCATCGCGCCGATGACCGGCCCGGCGCAGACCGCGGCCAGCGATTGGATCGCGGTGACCATGGTCGCCGCCCGGCCGATGTTCCCGGAGCCGGAGAACCGCGCGGTGGCCAACGTCAGCAGGGCCGGGGTGAGCAGCGCGGTGGCGATACCGATGCCGAGGCAGAAGACGGTGAGCGCGGCGAAGGTACCGGTGGTGGCCAGTACGCATGCCACGGCGAGCAGGATCAGTGCCGCGACGGCGACGTACTGCTTCGACCATCGGGCCAGCAACGGCGCCACCGCGATTCCCGCCACCAGCGCGGCCAGGCCGCCCAGCCCGCGCAGGAACCCGATACCCGACTCCGGGGCGCGAGCGGTGGCCGCGATCGGCACCAGGAACGTCGAATAGATCGTGAAGGGGAACAGGCCGATGATCGCGGCTGTCAGCACGAGCCACAGCGCGCGGACCATCCGGGAATCGGAAATCGGGCGCTCATCGGGCGTTTCGGGTTCGGGTGCCCGCGAGAGGTTCGCCGCATCGGCGGCGGGAGTGTTCATCCGACCGTCGATCATCCGGCCGCCACATGGTCACGCAGATACGCGGCGAACTTCTCCAGCCCGTCGATATTACGTGGGCTGGAGATGGCTTCGTTGTAGTCGAGCACGAAGAACTTGTTACCGACGACCGCCGGCAGCGACGCCGTGGCGGGATTCCTCTTCAGGAAATCGATCTTCTCCTGTGCCGGGGCGTCTTGGTATTCCAGGATGATGATGACCTCCGGCGCGGATTCCACGACCGCCTCCCAGCTCACCTCGGTCCAGCGTGCGTCGACATCGGCGAAAACGTTCTCCCCGCCGGCGAACCCGATGATATCGGTCGGCGGCACCTGACTCGCTGCGGTGAAGGGTTTGTCGGTGCCGGAGTCGTAGAGGAATACCTTGACCGGTTTTCCTGCCGGGACCTGCTGCTGAACCGCGGTGACGCGTTTGCGGTAATCGGCGATCAGGTCGGCCGCGCGATCCTCGACGCCGAAAATCTGTCCCAGCCGCTCGAGGTCGGTGTAGAGACCTTCGAAGGGTGTGTGCCGCTCGGGGAAACCCGGGTAGTTGAAACAGGATTCGGCGTGCATGAAGCTCTGGATACCGAGGGTGTCGAGAATTTCGGGGGTGATCCCGCGGGAATCGGAGAACCCGGAGTTCCACCCGGCGACGACGAAATCGGCTTTCGCGTCGACCACGAGTTCCCGGTTGAGCAGATCGTCGCTGAGGAACTCGACCTTCTCGTAGTCGGCCGCCCAGGGCGATTCGCTCACCGGCGGGTTCGCGGGCGGCAGCACGTATCCGTGCACATGGTCGGCCAGGCCGAGCGAGAACATCTTGTCGGCGCTGCCCCCTTCGTAGACGACCGCACGTTGCGGCACGGTGTACTCGACGGCCTCGCCGCAACGCTGCACCGTCGTGCGGCGCCCGGCATCGCCGGCGCCATCGACCTGCGCACCGCACGCCGACAGCAAGAATGCGCCGGCGACAAAGAGAATCGCACTTCTGCACCGGGGCAAGCCGGTCTTGTTCGTCTTCATCGTGTCGGCTCTTTCGTGAGTGTGTCCGTCATGGCTACGGGCTCGTTTCCGCCCGGGAGCGTGTAGAGGATCTGCGGCGCGCCGGTCAGCGGGTGCGCGACCACGGCGATATCGACACCGAACACCTCGGCGATCCGCTCCGCGGTCAACACCTCCGGAGGAGGACCTACCGCCACCAGCCGGCCACCGGCGAGGACCCCGATCCGGTCACAGGCCGCTGCGGCGAGATTCAGATCGTGCAGTACGACCAGCACGGTCGGCGCGGCGGTCCGTAACAATCCGAGCAATTCGATCTGGTGGCGCAGGTCGAGGTGATTCGTCGGCTCGTCCAGAATAAGGATCCGGGGCTGCTGGACGAGGGCCCGCGCGACGAGCACGCGCTGCCGTTCACCACCCGAGAGGCCGAGTATGCCGCGGTGCGCCAGATGCGCGATATCCATCTGCGCCATCGCCTCGCGGCACAGTTCGCGTTCGGCCGCGGTCAGCGGCTGGTTGCCGTATTTGAACGGCGCCCGGCCCAGTGCGACGACTTCGGCGACGGTGAAGTCGAACTCGGTGCCGCTTTCCTGAGTGAGCGCGGCGACCCGCTGCGCCGACTCTCGTCGCGACAGGCCCGCGAGGTCCTGCTCACCGATGCGGATGATGCCACCGCTGGGCGCGAGAGCGCGGTAGAGACAACGCAATATCGTGGACTTCCCGGATCCGTTGGGCCCGATGAGACCGACGACTTCGCCCGGCGCGGCCTCGAGGTCCACACCCGCGACAATTTCGCGGCCCTCGATCTCCACCGCGAGATCCGCTATCCGCACCTGCACTATGCGCCTCCGAAAACGTAACCCCTGCGGCGCATCAGGACGATGAACATCGGGACCCCGATCAGCGCGGTCAACACCCCGATCGGAAGTTCACGCGGAGCGGCGACGGTGCGTGCCAGCAGATCCACCCACACCGTCAGGATCGCCCCCGCGAACGGCGCGATCAGCAGCAACCGAGCGTGTCCGGCCCCGACGATCATGCGGGTGATATGCGGAACGACGAGACCGACGAAACCGATCGTGCCGCTCACGGCGACCATCGCGCCGGTCATCACCGCGGTCGTCGCGAACAGGCCGCGACGCGCCCCGGACGTATCCACGCCGAGGCTCGCGGCGGTCTCGTCGCCGAGAGACATGATGTCCAGTACGCGGCTGTACCGGAACAGCAGCACGCCACCCACCACCGAGATCGCCGCCACCACCGGCAAAGAACCCCAGGTCGCGGCACCGAACGAGCCCATCGTCCAGAACAACACGGTGCTGGTCGCCTCACTGCCCGGTGCGAAGTAGATCAGCATGCTCATCACAGCCTGGAATCCGAACGCCAGCGCCACCCCGGTCAACACCAGCCGCAGCGGCGTCACCCCCATACGCCGGTAGGCCACCGCGTACGCCAGCGCGGTCGCGCCCAGCGCACCGAGGAAGGCACCGACCGAGACGGCGTAGATCCCCAGACCCGCCAGCACACCGAACAGCGAAACCGACACCGCTCCAACAGACGCGCCGGAAGAGACACCGAGGATATACGGGTCCGCCAGGGAATTGCGGACCAGCGCCTGGATCACCGCACCGGCGACACTCAACCCGGCCCCGACGACAGCGGCGAGCAACACGCGCGGCGTGCGGATCTGCCAGACGATCTGATACCGGGTCGCCTCGTCGGCGGCCACAGTCCCGTTGGTCACCGAGGCCCAGAGGAAGCGGGCAGTCTCGGCGGGGTGGATCGACGCGGATCCGAGCCCGATCGCGACCAGGATCGACACCGCCAGCACAACCGTGAGCAGCACGACGAGTGCCGCGGTGCCGGTTCGAGTCCGCCACCGTCGCACGCGATCCGGAACGGGCTCTTCTGTGCCCCGAGGGACCACCGCGCGATTCGCCGCCAACTCACACACTTCCACTCAGTTATCAGTTTTGATAATCATTACCATTTGCGTGAAAGAATGACAACCGATTCCGGCCGCTGTCGCAGCGAGCAGGTCCGGCGGCGCAGATCCGGCTCGACGCGTCACGACCGGCGCCATAGACGCCGCCCAGCGCCCGCGTCGGGTTCGGTCTCAGGGCCTCGCGATACCAGCACGGTGAACTCCACGGGGCTGCGCCGAGTCGCGACTTCGCTCGTGGAACAATCGCCGGCGTGCTGAGTTCGATCGAGATCGACGGCATTGGCCGACTGTCACACCTGGGGCGTTCGAAACACTGGACCGGCCAGTTGCAACTGGCCTGTGCGGACGAGCCGGTCGAGCTCTACCTCGCAGGCACACCGGCCGGCCCTACCGTCGCGCAGGTCGAGGCCATAGTCGCACTGGTCGCGAACTCGGTCACCCTGCGGCAGGACGCCGAGGCCGGCCTCGCCGACCTCCTGGTCCAAGCGGAGTTGGCGCCGACCCCGGTGTGGGAGGTGTTCGACTTCGCCGGAATAGAGGTGCCACACGAGTCCTACGATGCGAACGCGATTCACGTGCTGGTCGGTCTCGAACACGTGGATTTTCCAGACGAATTCCGACCGGCGATCGACGTCGTGAACGGCACTGTGGTGCAGGTCCTTTCGGGAACCTGACGAAAGGACACACGCCGTCACGCGTTCATGTGAAATGTACAAGGGCTCCAGTTCGGGTCCACCGGTCCGGTTTCTGCGCCCCGAGGAGTGTTCCCTGATAGCAAGTACCGCGCAGCTGATCGAGATCGCCTCTCTCGTCCCGCCCGCCGAGCCGTTCGACTGGACGGTAGTCGAGACCCGGATCGGGGCTCCGGTCCCGCCGGACTACCGCGAGCTCGTCGACGCGGGCGGCGGCGGCCTGTGGCTCGACTACCTCCGGATCTGGGTGCCGCATCCCGGACCGGGGTACAAGCACGTCGACCTCGCGGAGTCCGGGGCGGAGTTCGATCAGCTCATGGAGATGTTCGAAGACGACGTGGCGGCACCCCCGGACGACCTTGTCCCGAGGTGCCGGCTGCTGCCGTGGGCCGACGCAGGCTCCGGCCACACGGCCTACTGGGAGGTCACCGAGGGAGCCGCGCCGGAGTCGTACCCGATCCGTGTCTCGGACCGGGAAGGCACCCGGTGGGCAAGGTATGAGTTGCCGACGACCGACTTCCTCCTCGGGCTGGTCCGCGGCGAGCTCCACGCCGAACCGCTCAACGCCTCCTGGATGGACCGCGAGGCGGTCTTCCGGCGGTACCAGCCGCGGGAGATGTGATGCCGCCCGCCGGGCCGCAGCCCGGTCGCCCCATTACGCCGGCACCGATCCCCCGCACGGACTTCAACGCTTCCGACGCCGCACCGATCTCCAATCCGCCCCCTGCGCTGGAACATAACCGGCGCAGACCATCCACCACCTCATGCCACTGGTTACGTCGATTACGTCCCGGGATCGGGGATCCTGGCAAGGCGTCTCGAAACCTTCCCGGGGTCGCTCACCGTGCTGAAACGTCACCTGACGTTGATGGCCGGTCGCCTGTGTCTCGGCGGTCCGGCGGATATTCGAGTGCCGAGAACGTTCGGCGTTCAGGATGATGGGGACATGAGTGCTTCTGCACCTGGACCGGTTTCCAGCGCGATCGCCGTACTGAGCGGCGCGGTGGACCTGCGCTCTTATCCGCGCCGGACCCTGGCCTCGAACTCGTCTCCGCGTGTGGAGGTCCGCAAAGTGGGGGTCGGGGGGTTGTTGTCTCGCTCCGACCTCGAGGACACCTGATGAATTTACTTACAACACATCGTGTTCTACTGAGTCGACTGCTACCTGACGACGAACCCGACGATCTTGTCGTGCGGCATGGGCAATTCCACGATGTCATCATCGGCTCTGAACGCGTAGTGTGCCTTCCTCGCAGTCAGGCAGCCGGCGCACGACTGCCCGAGCGCGCGGCCACTCTACAGGCGCTCGCCGATCTCGACCTCGGTATCCGCACACCTGAACCGCTGCTGCAGGGCGGCACCGACGAGGCACAGTTCCTGATGCTCAGCCGGATTCCCGGAGAGCCCTTGGAAACCGGCGCGCTCGACGATTCTCGTGTGGCCGGCACGGTAGCAGAGCAGTATGCGACGCTGCTGGCCCGGCTCGGCCGTGCCGGCACGGACGAGACAGTGCGAGCAGTTCTGCCTCACGCACCAGCAGGCCGATGGCGGCGATTCGCGGAAAACGTGCGCGAAGAGTTGTTCGGGTTGATGTCCGAGCGCGGACGCCGTCGGGCCGAACGGGAACTCGCCGCGCTCGGCGGCCTTCCCCACATCACACCGGCGGTGGTGCATGGTGACCTGGGTGCCGAGAACGTCCTGTGGGAGTGGGAACACGGCCTGCCGCGCCTGACCGGAGTGCTCGACTGGGACGATGTCGCACTGAGCGACCCAGCCGAAGACCTCGCCGCCATCGGCGCCGGCTACAGAAGCGAACTCCTGGATCGAGTGCTCACCCTGGGCAACTGGTCGGACAACGGACTCGCTGCACGTATTGCCGCCATCCGCGGAACATTTGCTCTGCAGCAAGCCCTGTACGCCATCCGCGACGGGGACGAAGAAGAACTGGCAGACGGCCTGACCGGCTACCGCTGAGGCGCGTCCAAAGGCGAGCGGCCGCCGCCCGCCACAGGTATGTGTTGGCGGTCAGCAGTCGCCGTACAGGGCTTGCGCTTCGACCGTGCTGAGGGCCCCGGGTCCGGGGAGGTATCTGCGCGTAGTGGTGACGGTCACGCACGCGGGATATTTGCCGTGCAGGTCGGTGATTACGTAGCGAGTGCGGTGTGATGTTCCCCAGTCGGTCCTTCCGAACTGGTCGTTGTCCAGCTGTTCGGGCTCTCCGACCTGCTCCGATTTCATCTTTTCCCCGTCTTCCTGCACTTTCAGTGCCTGGGATACCTCGAATGAGGTCAGAATCGAGTTGTCGGAACTCTCCAGCTGCAGCGCTACGCCGTGCGCAGCGGAGAGGACGTCGTCGGCGTCGACAGGATCATCTTCCGGAAGTCCCGCGACGGTGATCAGGACGGCCAGGGCCAGGCCGAACAGCACTGCGTATACCGGACGGTTCATCAGGGTGGTTCCTCGTGGCTCGGAAGGATTCGCTACCCCGCAGCATCCCGCGCCGTACTTGGCATGAGCATGAAATCTTCTTGCAACGCCCGGGTCGACCCCGGGACGGCGGACTACCGTCGTATCTCGACCAGATGGAGCCGGGGTTCGCGAACATCGACGACAAAAGTCACGCTGAATAAGTGAGGCGTTATCGCAGTTAGCGGCATAACTATCTGCGGTTCCGGCAAGTTTTCCTGCCGTGATGCCCTGTTCGCGTAAGAGCGGCTGGGGAAACTGTCTGCGGTAGCAGAGGTGGCGCAGAGTCCTCCCATCGGAGGACGCGCACTGGCGAACGCCGACTATACGGTCGGCATATGGAGACGCCGACCGCCGACCGTCCGACCCGCGCCGCCGTATCCGCTGGCATTCTCCTGGTATTCGCGGCTGTCACCGGTTGGTGGATGTTGCTCATCGACGGGGTGGGTGCAGTCACCGGTACCGAGTACACGCGTGGCGCGCATATCGTGCGGGCGGTGGGGGCGACGCTGTTCGTGATCCCCCTGATCGCGCTGATGCTGCGGTTCCCCGTCCGGCTGCGCTGGTCCGAACTGGGGCTCACCGGGTGGCAGCCCGGGGGGAGACAGTTCGTATCCGGTGCCGCCTGCTGGGCAGTCCCGGCGTTGCTCACGCTCGCTGTGCTGGTGGGGGCAGGACGGGCCGAGTTGTCGGTACAGGCGCCGATGGTCGAGATCGCCGGCGCATTGGTCGGGCTCACCGCACTCGTATTGCTCTACGAGGCGATACCCGAGGAGCTGGTGTTCCGCGGATACTTCTTCACCGTCCTGGCGGGCCGTTTCGCGCCCGTCCGGGCGGCCGTGGGGCAGGCGGCGTTGTTCACCGCCTGGGGCGCGTTGAACGGCGGCCAGGTCTCGGTCGATCGCACGGTGCTGTTCGCGCTGTTCGCCACTGTGCTGGGTGCGCTTCGCGTGGCGACCGGCAGCCTCTGGTCCTGTATGGGATTCCACACGGCATTCCAGGTGACGGCCCAGTTCTTCAGCGAATCCTGGACCGAGATGGAGTTGCACGATCCGGACCTGACCGTCACCGCGGTTGCTTTTGTCGCCGCGCCGTTCGCCTCGACCGCAGGGCTGCTGTGGTGGCAGCGCCGTTTGGACAGCCGCTGTCCCGGCCGGCTTACCCGGAAAAGCAAGAAACCCGCGCCACGGCGCGGGTTTCCGGGTTGGTCAGCTCCTAGATGGCGCGGACGCTCTGAGCCTGCGGGCCCTTCTGACCCTGCCCGATCTCGAACTCGACACGCTGACCCTCATCGAGGGACTTGAACCCGGAGCCGGAAATCTCGGAGTAGTGGACGAAAACATCGGGACCGCCACCGTCTTGCGCGATGAACCCGAAGCCCTTTTCGCCGTTGAACCACTTCACACTGCCTTGCGACATACTTTTGTCTTACTTCCTGTTGCGAGCCGGACGATCACTTCAACAACCCGTACTCACAATCGAGCATGCCACACACCCGGGCGCCCCACCCAGAAAGTGAGGCAGCGCACGCCGGACCGCGCGCCTCACAGATGCCCGCTACCACCGCCGATCCCGTTCATGTCGGCGCACCGGATTGGCTTATCGACAATGTGAACGGTTGCGACCGTGCGGATTTGGGCGGCAAATGAGGTGTGACGGCAGGGGCCGGGTAGCAAGTGATCGAAGACCCAGGCGAGGCGCCGAGTCCAGACTCGGGCGGGATGGGAGACGGGGCAACTCCGGCTCCGGGACGACAGCCGCCCGCTTCCTCTGAATCACCGCTGGGCACACCGACAGCTCTCACCCCAACAATCCTCTTCATCCGGGGTCAGCTCGGGTCAAACGTAACCCGTGCCTTCCCGGCTTCCAGCGCAGGTCGGGCCGCCTCCCGCCCGGGCGGACTGGGCAGGTTGAAAATCCCGAGAACTGGGTTGAACGCGGGGTTCCTCTTGATTCCATGTCCTCGTCGAGAGAGTTCGACTCGAAGCTCAGGTTAGGCGAGTTGATGCGTTCTTGCTATCGATCGGTGGGTGAGCGGTCACTGATCGACCGGGTCAACAGCAGAGTGGTACTGCCATCGTTCTCTGCGATGTCCCGGCTATGCTCGAAACCGACCTTGCGCAGAACATGCAGCGAAGTCTTGTTCGACGCGGCTACGGTGGCGTGCACCTCGGTCAGTCCCAGGGTGTGGAAACCGTAGGCGACGAGCGCTTCTGCCAACTCGACGCCCAAACCACATCCCCACACCTGTGGGGTCAAAGCGTAAATGATCTCGTAGCCCTCGACCACGTCGGTCGGCTTGACCTCGGCATGCCCGACCAGGCGTCCGTCCCGACGAACGGCCCAGACGTCGAACAGATCGTCCGCATAAACCTTGGTGAAGACCCGTCCGAACAAGGCCCGGTCGGCCGCTTCGGAAGAGGGGCCGTCACCCATCCATCGAGACACCCTCGTGTCCTGGAACAAAGCGACGAAGCCTTCCTCATCCTCCGGGACGTACCGCTCGAGGACAAGACGCTGGGTATGCAAGGTCGAAGTCATGAGCGGCGACGCTACCCGCGAGCCGGCCCGAGGCCGAGCCATTCCATCGCGATTCGCCCGGGTGGCGGCGGGCGGCGTGAAGTTCGAGCCCAGGCCGCCTAGGTCGGCGACCTCGCCGACCTGGGCGCGTTCGGCCCGGGTCGGGCCGGTTTGGCGCGGCGAGGTCGATGTAGAAGTGATCGTTGACCGGGTGTTGGTCGATCAGGGCGTTGCCGCGGTGATGGCCGCAACGGCCTGTGGATTCCCTCTCCCGCTCACCCGCGGCCTCCCGGCGCTCTCGCCTGTCTTCCCACGCCCAGCCACTGACCATTACGAACAGTTCACCGATGTTCCAGGCGAAGAAGACCACGTACAAGCTGCCCCAACCCACGCTCGTGGAGTGGACCATCCAGCGCCATCACGGGATACGTCGTCACAAGCAGGTACAGGTACAGGAACACGAACAACAGACTCCACACCCCGCAGCTCCTCCCGCTATACCAATCCAGGGTATCCGTGAAACGCATTGCCGCAAAAGACGCCCCGTGGAACTCCACGCCTGGCTCCGCGCCCGCATGATCCTGCCCCGCATCGCCCGCCCCGGGATCGCTGACCCGAAACACCTTGGCCGGCACCGCTGGAGATTTGACCTGCTACAAGAAACACACCACATGAGACACGCTCTCAGCGTGTTCGACCTGTTCTCGGTCGGAGTCGGACCGTCGAACTCACATGGGGTCGAACCGATACGGACCGCTGTCCGATTCGTAGCGGCACGCTCGGCAGTGTGTATGCCCGATGACTGCTGGCTGCCCGAGGCCGACGACACCCTCGACCTGGTCACCGCGTTCGTGGTCGGCTTCGTCATCGAGGAGCAGGACCACAGCCCGCCCGCCGGAGCGGACCCCGCTCGGTACTCGCTTGCCGGACGTGATGCGTGGCTCGGCGAAGGCCCCGAATTGGTCAAGGCTGCAGAGCATCTCCGCGACGACGGCGACCCGAGGTTCGGACGGCAGCTCGGCGTTCTCCTCGACGGGCTCGCGACCCGGCTGCACTGACGGCCGGACCGCCACAGCCGGCGCCCCTGGAGTTCAGTTCCCGAAGGGCACCCGCCCCCGAGACGGGTGATCTTCTCCCACTCGCCGGATATAGACAGCGCCGACTTCCCGCCCATGCACGACATGACGCAGACCCACACCCATCAGCCGGAGTGCCTCGCAGCCCGGCTAACGAGCCAGCTCGAGCGGTTCCTCGACAACCCGCCCGCACTATCTGCGCAATGGGTCCGCGCCGAATCGGGCGTACCGGCAGAACGCAGGCGAGAGCCGTCGTTTCGAGTCGGTGTCGCTCACGAGCTGCGACGGGTGATCGCGGCGATGAGGCGGCGTTCCGGGGTCATGATCGTGCGCAACGTGGGGTCGATCAGGACGGTCGGCATGACCCGCAGCGGCGAATCCGGTTGCCGGGACGGCAGTGCGTTCCGCAGTTCGGTCCAGGCGTCGTCGGGACGTCCGAACTCGACGAGTTCCCGGGCGACGGCGAACTGGAGTTCACGACCTCGTCATCCCACAAGGCCGCGACATCATCGCCAGTTGGGCCTAGCCGAGACGAGACTGGACCGAAAGGATCGTCGCCGATGACGCAAGAAGCCGGCCCTGACACCACGTCCAGAAGCCTTCCGGGGAGACCGGCGGCCGGACAACAGCTAGTTTTCGATATCGAAAACTAGCTACCGTGGAGGAGTGGCGATTCGATGAGCCGAAACCGTTGTCGACAGGTCTCGCGCGGGGCATGCCCATAGAGTCAGCAGTGTGGACTCAGCCCGCGGCTATCCCCGGCGTCGGCCCGAACATCGCACTGGGCCCGCGCGTGCCGTGACCCTCGTCGACAACAACGGTGAGGACGACATCGACATGGTCTGAGTGTTCTTCCGCCAGCACGGCGGCGCCGGCGTCACGATCTGCCCGGCAGGCAGCGCACATCGGATCGCCGTCACCGCTAGCATTCAGCCATGACGCTCATCCGGGGCTGGCGCACGGCGATCTTGGGGATGTGCGTGATCATGATGACCACCGGGTGTATCGGTGCGATTGATCGTGCCGATTTCGAAGGCGCCTTGCATGCGCGGGGCGGTGGTCTGGTCACCGCGCTGCCCGCCGCTGCGGTCGGCGCACTCGAGCGGCGGCTGGGGGCGACCGGTCTCCGGGCCAGCGTCGTCATGCTGACCGCCCCGAATTCATCGGAATTCCGGTTGGTCGTGCCGGATCAGCCCGCTCAGGTGACTCGTTTTCTCGATGGCGGTGCGAATCTGGCGGGACCGTACGCGGTGGCGCGGTTCCGTATCCAGGTGCCACAGAACCCGGACCAACTCGACGACTACACCTTCGCGCTGGACGACTTGAGCGAACCCGCGCCCGTCCAGGTGATGACGGGCGACGTGCAGGACACGACATTCGCGATCGCCGACGTCTCCGGGCTCGCCCGGATCGAGGAGATCGTCGATACGGCGTTGGCGCACAGCGAACTCGACAATGCCTACGTACCGGCGATATTGGTCAACAAGTTCGGTCGAGATATCCTGATGACGGTGAATGTCACATCACCGCGTGGCGTGTCCGTCGCCCAATTCGACCGTACCGGGACGTTCATTCAGGCGCGGCGGGTATGAGATTCGGCAGACTACTGGCGGTTTTCGCCGGAATCCTTTCGGCGACAGCCATCTTCAGCATCGTCCTCTCGGTGATCTGGCCCGGCGAAATAGAGTTGATCGCACCGCTGTTCTGTGCCGATCCATATAACGACCCGATGGTCGTATCCGACACATACCACGATTCCGAGGGCACCTCGACGAACTTCACCCTGTACTGTGTCGGCGATCGCGGTCAGTTCACCAACGAGGGATTCTTCCTGCCCTGGCTTGTGCTGGTGGCAGCGCATACGGGCATCGTGGTCGTGCCGGCGTTGCTGATAGGTATCGCCAATCGCGGCCGCGAACCCCGAGACGCCGAACCCCGAGACCGGGAATCCCAGGACGCAGCGCCGCAGGACAGCAAGATCACCGGCACCGAGTGGTGAGCGGTCTTTCGGGTGGGTGCCGGCTAATATTCGATCCCTTCGAAGGCGAATAATCTCGCCCGCCCGAGGTCATCCACGCATACGGGTCCGCCGGTGATCCTCGGACACTGATCACTCGGCCAGGCTCGGACGGCGCGTGCTTCCTGCTGAAACCGGTCGAGGATCGCAGGGAAGGCGAGACAGTCCTCGGCCCAGGAGACGAGCGCGGAGAGGACATAGCCGTAATCCACGCCGGCGATCATCACACGAGCAGCACACCCGATTAGCTCGAGCTGGTGTTTTATGGAGTTTCTGCGGGGTCGTGGACCGGCGGGTTTGGAGGGTTTGTGGTCACTGTCGGTCTTGATGTACACGTCGTAGCGGGGTGCCGACCCGCTGGTTGCGGTGACCGGCGGATCGACCGGTTCCGGGGCGGGAGGGTTTCGGTGCTCTGGCTGGACATGCCGCTTTCCGGCGGAGGCGCCGAAACCCCCGACGAACACGCGCGGGCGTAAGACGCTGCGCAACAACGGGTTCATCCCACGGGCGTCTCAGGTCGACGGTCGGGTTCCGAGCCAGACGCAGTTGGGTGTAGGCAGCCAGCAGCAACCAGGTCCACCGATCAGCGGCATCCGGATTCCGCAGTTTCGGAAAGGTCCAGCCGATGGTCTGCTTCAGCATGCGGAAAGTGTGCTCGATGTCGAAGCGCCGCAGAAACGCCTGCCACAGCACCTCTGCCTCGGCGGCATCCAGATCGACAGTGGTGTCCACCGTGAGTACCAGCCGGCCGTCTGCGGCTCGCGGCAGCGGCACCGAGACCAGCGCCTGCCACAGCCGGGCGATATCGATCCGGCCACGGTCCAACGCCGCATAGACACTGCCGCGCCCCGACGATGCTCGCCGACCATCGACAACTCCGGCAGTGACCGCACCGGACCGTCCTCGCACAACACCGCATCCAGCACATCGAACACCGCGTCCGCCCGTCGGGACAGGCACCGATACAGCTCCCGCCGAAACGCCGAAAGGACCCCGACCGTGCCAGCCCGGCCGGAGTCGTGCACACTGTTCATTGAAGTTTTTGGTTGTTGAAAGACTTTCTGTCGCTTCGCTCATGATCACCCGGGGCCACAAAACACCAGATCAGAGGTTAAAACTCAAGCTAGTGTTCCGCGCCTGAAATCCGTTGCAGATATCGTGCGAGAGAGTCGAGGATCTCCTCGGCCGTCTTGCGCCAGACGAACGGACGCGGGTTGGTGTTCCATTGGTCGACCCAGTCCCGGACGTCTTTCTCCAGTGCCGCAACGCTTTTGTGGACACTGCGACGCAACAGTTGCTGGGTGAGGAAGCCGAACCAGCGCTCGACCTGGTTGAGCCACGACGAGCCGGTCGGGGTGAAATGCACGTGGAACCGCGGGTGCGCCGCGAGCCATTGCTGGACCAGCGGGGTCTTGTGGGTGGCGTAGTTGTCGCAGACCACGTGCACGTCCAGCTCGGCGGGAACGGCCTTGTCGATGCTGGTCAGAAACTTGCGGAACTCGGTCGCGCGGTGGCGGCGGTGCAGTTCGCCGATCACTGTGCCGTCGGCGATGTTGAACGCAGCGAACAGGCTGGTCGTGCCGTGGCGGGCATAGTCGTGGGTGCGCCGCTCCGGCATGCCCGGCATCATCGGCAGCACCGGCTGCGACCGATCCAGAGCCTGGATCTGGCTCTTCTCATCGACACACAGAACAACAGCTCGTTCAGGCGGATTATGGTACAAGCCAACAACATCCACGACCTTCTCCACGAACAACGGATCGGTGGAAAGCTTGAACCCATCGGTCAGATGCGGTTTCAACTCGAACCGCCGCCAGATCCGCCCCACCGTCGACTTCGACAACCCGGTCCGCTCGGCCATCAACGACCGCGACCAGTGCGTGGCATCGGAGGGCAGCCGCTCGAGAGTCAACTCGACCACCTGCTGCACCTGATCCAGCAGGATCGACGGCGGTCGACCTGGCCTCGACTCATCGGCCAGACCCGCCAGCCCGTACTCGATGAAACGGCCCCGCCACTTACGCACCGTCATCGCCGACACACCCACCTCGGCCGCTACATGGGTGTTGAACGCTCCCGGCTCGGCACACGCCAGCACGATCCGACACCGCAACGCATACGCCTGCGTCGACGTCGCCGCCCGCGCACCCCGCACCAACTCCCGACGCTGCGCCTCGGTCACCACCAAATCCGGACCCGATCTCGGGCGCCCAGTCCTCGCCACCGCCGAATCCTACAATTAACCAACGGATTTCAGGCGCGGAACACTAGGGCCTATCCATAATTCATCGCAGCCACAGCACGATCGCGGCGATGGTGAATTCGGCCAGGTAATACGCGACCCGCTTGGCATAGCGGGTCGCCGGGCCACGGAACTGTTTGAGCCGGTTGAAGCAGCGTTCGACCACATTGTGTTGCTTGTAGATCTCCGGATCGAACTCCGGTGGCCGACCACCGGCCGGGCCCTTCGCGGCGCGGCGAGCGAGCTGATCATCGCGTTTGGGACTACTGAAACCGTTACTACCTGCTGGTATAAAGCCGGGCCGGCCACCGCGGTGGTCGAAACGGTGGTTGATCGACGGGATCCGATAGCGGATCCGGACCGGCAGCCCGTGAGGTGATATTCCGGCAACGTATGGGCCGTGGTAGACGGGGTACGGGTTTTCCGCAATACAGCCCGAGTCCGTATCCTGGCCGACCGTGACACCAGATGCCGCGCGCGAATTACTGCTGTTCCACAGTGGTGCACATCCCGATGTTCATGATCCTCGCTGGGAGCAAGGGTTTCTCGGCATGCTCCGCCCGTACCGCGGTTTGCGTGATGAGAATTTCCATTCCGTGATGGCTTGCCTGCGCGCCCTCACAGACGATTTACAAGGCGACGCCCTCGACCGCCGAGTGATCGGAGCCCTCTGGGGAATCTGTCACTTCGGCCGGACCTGGGGAACATGTCCAGGTGGCATGCTGCGCAGCAACAACCTCATTACCGACGAAGATGTCTCCCGGCTGGAGAGCTGGGTCGAACAGATCTCCTACTCCACCTTCTGCGTCCTCGACGGTGCGATCGGTGAGGCATTCCACACCTACGACCGAGGCATCTGACCCACAACGTCGGCGACACGAAGTCCTGCCGGTGCGGAACCGTGTGGTGCTGCGAAACACCGTCTACCTCGACCGGGCACTGGCCGAATTGCACGCCCAGGACTACTCGGTGATGGACACCGACGTCGCCGGGCTCTCACCGTTCCTCCGAATCCACACCGGCATCGGCGGGCATTACAGCTTCTTTCTCACTCACATCCCTTCCACCACCCGGTTGTAGGCGATCCCACCCTCGGCTACGTCGTCCTCGCCGCCGAAGACGCCCCCGAGCAGAGCCTCGCCAACTACACCCCCGAACCCGCCTCACCCTACGCCGAAGCACTCGGCCTACTCGCCGGCTGGACCAGCACCACCACAGTCGCGCCCACGACGGAACGGACCCGCAATCCGCCCAGCTGACCGCATCGTTCACCCGCGCACCGTTTCTGGCCCAGTCAGGAAGGCGATCGTCCGGCCGTGAGTCGCCGGCCGGTTGATTACTTGGTGTTGACCTGGCAATTTTCCCCCTCCCGACATGAACCCCCACACGATGGGCCCTGCAGCGTGAGTGACAGGGGCGAATGCGGGTTGTGGGGAGGGGGTCGGTGATATCGCGTACGGCGCCACGATCTGCCGATGGGCATTTCGTGGCGCCGTACGCCGAGCCGGCGCGGGCACTCCGGGGCATCACTCCGCAGTCCCGGCCACGAGCAATGCCGCGGTCAGCGGGGCTGGAAACGCTGCGCGCCGTCGATCCGCACGACTTCCCCGTTCATATATGGGTTTTCCAGCAGGTGCTGGGCCAGATTCGCGTATTCGTCCGGTGTGCCCAGCCGCTTCGGGAACGGCACCGTCGAAGCGAATTTCGCCAGCCCTTCCTCTCCGATCAATTCCATGATCGGTGTGCGCATGGTGCCGGGGGCGATGCTGTTGAGCCGGATTCCCAGCGAGCTGAGGTCGCGGGCGCCGGTGAGCGTCAATGCAATGACTCCGCCTTTGGCCGCCGAGTAGGCCGACTGCCCGATCTGCCCCTCGTACCCGGCGATCGAACTCGTCATCACGATCGCGCCGCGTTCCCCGTTAGGCTTCGGTTGCAGCTTCCCTATCCGCGCCGCGGCCAGCCGCAGTACGTTGTAGGTCCCGGTGAGATACAGGCCGATGGTGTCGGTGAACCCCTTCAACGTATGCGGGCTACCGTCACGGTTCACCACCTTCTCCAGTACTCCGAAACCGCCGTGGGCGATCACCGAGTACCGCAGTTCACCCAATTCCGCCGCCGCGTCCAGCGCGGCGTTCACCGCGTCTTCGTCCAGTACATCGGTGCGTACGTAGACAGCCTTGTTGCCCAGTTCGTCGGCCAGCTCCTGGGCTTTCTCGTCGGCGACATCGGCGATGACGACTGCCGCGCCGGCGCCGTGCAGGCGGCGCACAGTGGCGGCACCGAGCCCACCGGCGCCGCCGGTGACCAGAACGACTTCTCCCTCGAATGACACGGGGTTCTCCTTACTTTCGTGTTCAACAGGCCGGGATCCGGCGTACCGGACGGGAAGCACCGGTCAGGTGCCGGTCCATTCGGGGGTTCGCTTTTCCGCGAACGCCTTGGCACCCTCTTGCGCGTCCTTCGAACCGAATACCGGGGCGAGCAGCTCCATCTGGTTCTGCCACATCTCGTCCTCGCCCCAGTACCGGGACTTGACGAGAATCTCCTTGGTCACCGCGACCGCCAGCGGGCCGTTGGCGGTGATCCGATCGGCGAGCCGCAGGGCTTCGGGCAAGGCTTCACCGGGCTCCGCGAGCACGTTGACGAAACCCAGGGCCGCGCCCTGTTCGGCGGTGAAGTTCTCGCCGGTGAGGGCCAGCTCGAGCGCTTTCTGATAGGGAATGCGCTGCTGCAGGCGCAGCAACCCGCCGCCCCCGGCCACCAGCCCCCGCTTCACCTCTGGGATCCCGAACTGCGCACTGCGCGAGGCGACCACCAGGTCGGTGGCTAGCGCCAGTTCCGTGCCCCCGGCAAGGGCAAACCCTTCCACCGCAGAGATGATCGGCTTACGCGGCGGCCGCTCGGTGAAACCCATGCCCCGGCCAGGGATATACGGGTATTCACCGGCCGCGAAGGCCTTCAGGTCCATACCGGCGCAGAAATTGCCACCGCTACCGGTGAGGACGGCGACCGACAGCTCGGGGCTGTCGTCGAGTTCGTCCATGGCATCGGCCAGGCCCTGGCTCACCGCCAGGTTCACGGCATTACGCGCGTCCGGTCGATTGATCGTGATCACCAGCGTGCGCCCGCGGCGCTCCGCCAGAACTTCGTCCGACAACGGTCACCTACTTACTTTTGTGAATGAACGGGATTGTGTTGCCGGATGCCCGGTGCATCCGGCGTGGCGGTGCCGGGATCTCACACCTCGAGCACCAGGGCACCGCCCATACCGCCGCCCGCGCACATCGCAGCGACCCCGATACCGCCGCCGCGGCGGCGCAACTCGTAGACCAGCGTGGTCACCATGCGGGCTCCACTGGCCGAGATCGGGTGGCCCAGACTGCATCCGCTGCCGGAGAAATTCACGCGTTCCTCGTCCATCCCGTATTCCCGGCAGGCCGCGATCGGGGTTGACGCGAAGGCTTCGTTGATCTCCCACAGCGCCACATCACCCACGGCGAGGCCGGCCCGCTCCAGCACTTTGCCGATCACCTTCACCGCGCCCAGGCCGGTATCCCGGGGTGCTACCCCGACATTGGCCCAGGCGCGCACGGTCGCCATCACCTCGAGCCCAACGGCTGCGGCGTAATCGTCACCGACCAGCGCCACCGCGGCGCCGGCGTCGTTGATTCCGCTGCTGTTCCCGGCGGTGATCGAGAAGCCTTCGATCTCGGGATGCAGCACCGGCAACGCGGCCAGGCGCTCCAGTGTGGTGTCGCGGCGCGGGTGTTCGTCCACCGCGAAGTCGATCACCGTACCGTCGGGCCGGGTGACCTTCAACGGCACTATCTCGTCGACGAATTTCCCGGCTTCGATGGCATCACAGGCGCGCTGATGCGACCGTAACGCCCACGCGTCCATCTCCGCCCGGCTGATTCCGACCGATTTCGCGGTGTTCCAGCCCACCGTGACCGACATATCCATGGTCGGAGCGTCGGGGGTCTCCGGATGCGACGGCGGGATCCAGGGCTCGACGAACTCCATCTCCGGTCCCGAATCCGGCACCCGCCACTTCATAAGCGGTGCGGTGGACAGCGACTGCACACCGCCCGCGACGAGGACCCGCTCCATATCGGAGCGGATATGCGCCGCGGCATTGGCGATCGCGGTGAGACTGCCCGCGCAATGCCGGTTGACCGCCTGGCCAGGGACGGTTTCCATCCCACAGGCCACGGCGGCGTGCCGGGCCAGATCGCCACCGCCGTAGTTCAGTTCGGCGAACACCACATCATCGACCGCTGCGGCCTCCAAACCGGCCCGGCGAACCACCTCCGGCAACACTGTGGTCGCGAGAGTTTCGGTCGGCACGTTCGCCAGCGCGCCCTTGAACGATCGCCCGATCGCTGTCCGGACGGCGCCGACGATGACGGGTTTGGCCATATCTCTCAACCTCTGTTCGAGCCACACGCGCAGGTGTAGCGATGTGCACCGTACAAATTTTCCAACAGTATTGCATACAGTATAGACATCGTGAACGCCTTGCCGCTTGAACGCCGGTCGATTACCGGCCCGCAGTCATTGCGGGTGCCGCGTAACGAGCCGCATCCGCGGCCAGGGCGAGCAGATCAGCCGTCCCGCCCCGGGGTGCCGCGGCGGGCATATACGGACCGTCCTCGACGAGTGTCTTCGCCGCGTGCAATTCCCGCGGCCGGCCGGTGCCGACCGCGCCCACCAGCCGGTCGCCGTCGAGAACCAGAGCCAGCAACGCCCCCTCCGCGAGGTCGCCTTGCACGATCATCGGACTCCTGATGGGGGACGGGGCAGTCATCGGCGCGGCGGCCGCGGCCCGTCGGCGATCTCGGAAATATAGCCCTGGGCATACAACTGTAATGATTACCGTATAGTACTTCAAGACAGCTGCTCGTTCAGGAAGGGAGCGCCGATGACTGGCCTGCTCAACGGCATCCGGGTGGTCGAACTGGCCTCGTGGACCTATGTACCCAGCGCGGGTGCGGCGTTGGCCGATTGGGGTGCCGACGTGATCAAGATCGAGGACACCCGCGGGGGCGACCCGTGCCGGAATCTGGTCGTCGGCGGGCTGACCGTCGAGGATTCCCCGGTGCAGGCGAGCTTCATGATGGAGATCGGTAATCACGGCAAGCGCAGTATCGGCGTGGATATCAAATCCGAGCTCGGCCGGGAGATCCTGGCGAGACTGCTCGCGGGGGCCGATGTCTTCCTCACCAATTGGCTCCCGGGACCGCTCGAGCGTGCGGGTCTCACCGTCGAGCGCCTGCGCGAGATCAACCCCGCCCTGATCATCGCCCGGGGCAGCGGTCACGGCAGTCGCGGCCCGGAGAAGGACCGCGGCGGCTTCGACGGGGCCAGCTACCTCGCCCGCGCCGGCGTCGCCTACGCGCTGAGCCCGCCGGACACCGAGTATCCGGTGGCCCAGGGACCGGCCTTCGGCGATCTCCAAGGTGGAATCACCCTGGCCGGCGGTGTGACGGCGGCGTTGTTCCACCGCGAGCGAACCGGCCACGCCCCGATCGTGGACAGTTCACTGCTCGCCCAGGGCATGTGGGCCGTGGCCCCGGATATCTCGGCCGCCGACTACTACGGTATCGACCGGATTCCAGCCGGTCCGGCGGGTACGGCGCTGAATCCGGCTGTCAACCGTTACCGCACGCGCGACGACCGCTGGGTGCAGCTGATGTTCCTGCAGACCGACCGCTACTGGAAAGGCTTCTGCGACCGAATCGGGCGGCCCGACCTCGGGACCGACGAACGGTTCGTTCCGCTGGCGAACCTGGTACTGAACCAGGAAGCCGCCACCGTCGAACTGCGCAAGATCTTCGCCGAACGCGACCTGGCCGAATGGCAGCAGATCCTGGCCGACGAGCCGGGGGTCTGGTCGGCGATCGCCAGCCCGCAGGAAGTCCTCGACGACCCCCAGGTCGCGGCGAACGGCTATCTGATGTCCGTACACGACGACGCCGGCCACGAGTACCGCACGGTCGCGGCTCCGGTGCAGTTCGACGAGACTCCCGCCGCGCCGACCCGGGCGCCTGCCTACGGGGAGCACACCGAGACCCTCCTGCTGGAACTCGGGATGGACTGGGACGAGGTCATCGCCGCCAAGGACGCGGGAGCCATTCTGTGACCGGGCACCGCTGGGTGGAGGTGCCGCGGTGAGTATCTCGATACTGCTCGAGATGGCGGCCGCCGGGGATCCCGCCCGGACCGCCCTGGTCTCGGACGATCTCCGCGTCACCACCGCGGAGCTGTCCGATATGGCGGGTTGCGCGGCTGAGTCGATCGCCCGGTCGGGCGCCGGGCATGTGGCCTACGTCGGCACCGGGGGAATCATGCTGCCCCTGTTGCTGTTCGGGGCGGCCCGGGCGGGCCGCGCATGCAGCCCGCTCAATTACCGGCTCGGCGCCGCGGCGCTGCGCGAGCTGATCGAACGGTTGCCGGCGCCGCTGGTCGTCGCCGACGACGAATACGTCGACGTGGTCCGGGGCACCGGTCACCGAATCGTCGACTCCGCGACATTCCTCGCCACCGCCCGCGAGGCGACCGAGCCCGGCCCGGCGGTGGATGCCGCGCCGGACGACGTGGCCGTTGTGTTGTTCACATCCGGCACCACAGCGCGCCCGAAGGCAGTGGAGCTCACCCACGCCAATCTCACCAGCTACCTCATGGGCACGGTCGATTTCGGCTCCGCGGAGCCCGGTGACTCCGCGCTGATCTGTGTTCCGCCCTACCACGTCGCCGGGGTCGGCGCGGCCCTGTCGAACCTCTATGCCGGGCGCACCATGGTGTACCTGCGGCATTTCGACCCGCACCGGTGGATCCGCCTGGTGAACGAGGAGAAGATCAGCAACGCCACCGTGGTGCCGACCATGCTCGACCGGATCGTCACCGCACTGGCCGAACACCCGGAGCCGTTGCCCGGCCTGCGTACCCTCGCATACGGGGGTGCCCGCGCTCCGCTGCCGCTGGTGCGCCGCACGCTCGAGCTCCTCCCCGGCGTGGGCCTGGTCAACGCCTACGGTTTGACCGAGACCAGTTCCACCATCGCGATACTCACTCCGGAAGACCACCGCGCCGCCTACCACGCCACGGAGCCGGAGATCGCCGCACGCCTCGGCTCGGTCGGCCGTGCGGTGCCGGGTGTGGAATTGCAGATCCGCGACGCCGCCGGCGCGGTCCTACCGCCCGGCGAGACGGGTGAGTTGTACGTGCGCGGCGATCAGGTCTCGGGCACCTACGCCGAGATCGGTTCCGTACTCGATGCCGACGGCTGGTTCCCGACCAAGGATCTCGCCGCGCTCGACGCCGACGGTTACCTCTTCCTCGGCGGCCGCTCCGACGACACGATCATCCGTGGCGGCGAGAACATCGCCCCTGCCGAAATCGAAGATGTCCTGGTCGAACACCCGGAAGTCCGGGAAGCGGCGGTGATCGGCGTCCCCGATCCGGAATGGGGGCAGCTCCTCGTCGCCGTGGTCGTGCCGGTACCCGGGCCGGTTCCCGAAACCGATGACCTGCACGGCTATGTGCGTACCGCGCTGCGGGGTTCGCGGACACCCGACCGCATCGTCTTCCGCAATGAACTACCCACCACACCGACCGGAAAGGTGCTACGGCGTGTACTCGTCGACGAGCTCACCCCGGTCCCGTCGAACAGCGAGGAGCAACCATGACCAAGAGCGGCAGCCGATTGGAAAGCCAGGTCTGCGATACCCAGGTGATCGTCATCCGGGCCACCGACGCGCTGGCCGGACTGCGCTGCGGGGGCGTACCGATGGTCGCGCTCGGCGGCGAGAAGGCGGCCGGCACGGTGCTCGATCCCGAATTCGCCGGGGGTACCGTCCTCGGCAAGCGGTACGTCCACGAAAGCGGCGCGGAAATACTGGTCACCCGCGGCGGCGCAGGCACACTCACCGTCGATTCGGCGCCGCTCGCGATCAAGGACGCCAAGCCCCTGCCGGCCAGCGACTGACCGCAGCGGTTCACATTTCAGCTGCGCTGTGCTGCAGCGTGTCCCGATGCAGCGCGGGCGTGCCCCCTTGAACGGCCCGGCCCCTGATTCGGAAACGGGCCCTGACGTCCCGGCGATCGCCTTGATCGAGGCGAATGCCGGTCGGGAATTCGACCGGGCGGAACAGCGACGCCGCGCGGGCGGTGTCCGTGCACGCTGGCTTCGCACCTGTTGGGTGTTCAGGTTTTCCAGATCTCGACGAGTTCCCGGGTGGTGGTGACGGTGGCCAGTAGCGACAGCGTGTTGTCGATCATCGCCGCGCCGTATTCGGCTGGTACTCCGGCCACCGCGTCACGCGGCAGGACCACGTCGTAGGCCGCGTTCACCGCGTCCATGACGAGATTGGGGATGGCCACGTTCAGCGACACGCCCACGGCGACGATCGTCGAAACACCGAGGTTGCGCAGCACCGGATCGAGGTCCGTCCCGCCCATCGGTCCGAGGCCGTGGCCGCGGGTCAGCACCAGATCGGCCGGGCCGGGCCCGAATTCGGCGAGCAGCTGCGCTCCAGGACTGCCCGGGGTCACCGCGACCCCGCGGCGGCCGACCGCGAACAGTTTCGCGTTGTGGTTGGAGCCCAGGCCGTCGGCACGGCGGTTGACCAGGCAGTGCACCACCCGGACGCCCGCGGCGCGGGCGACCGGCAGTAGTGCGGCGATATTGGGTAGCGCCTCCCGGCGTGCCTCGTCGGCCAGCGCGGCCAAGCCCGCGTCGGGCCCGACCACGGCGCCCTGGCACTCCTGGGTGACCAGGGCGGTCCGCGCCGGGTCGACCAGCTCGCCCAGCGCGCGCTTACCCACGAGCGGGTCCTCGGCCGTGCCCGGCGTTCATGCCGGGCTGCCTGCTTCCACGACCGGGACATCGTAGAACTGCTTCGCCCATTTACGCAGCGACAGATAGGGTTCGGCGTCCTTGGGCGACAGCGGCGGATGTTCGACGTACTTCTGGTACCGCCAGATGCTCAGGTCCTCCCATACCGTGACCAGGAACTGCCGCTCCACCCGTTCCCGCACCTCGGGCGGCGGGACATCGGAGTCGTCGCCCGGTTTCTTGGGCCACCAGATCGAGTAGAACAGGTCGGAGCATTCGTCGTCGACGGGTGTGGTCGCGAAGATGAGCCGGTGGCTGGACGATCCCTCGAAGGCGCTGATCGAACCGCCGAGGCCGAACATCTGGGCGTGGATCTTCAATGCCATCTTGTTCGGATCGTCACTGCGGGCGTCGGGCCAGCCGGTGAGGAACGACCAGGTGTGGCCCTCGGCGCTGTAGTCCAGCATCTGCGGGGTCACGGTGGCGCCGTGGACGTATTCGAAATGCAGGCTGTCCGGCCCGTTCTCCAGGACGACCTGCGGATGCACCGGTTCCTGCTCGGTTTTGCGGGAGAATGCGGGATAGGGCCGGTAGTAGCTGTCCGGGTCGCTGCCGAGTTCGGGGAACATCCGCAGGATGTCCGGCATCTCCCAGTGCGGTTCCTTCCCTTCGGGATGGTGCCACATGAACACGCAGCCGTTCTGTTCGTTCACCGGGTACACCTGCAACCGCAGGCCCCGGTTGACCCGGTTCTCGCCGGGGATCTTGCGGTTGCGCCCGTCCGGGCCCCACCGCCAGCCGTGGAACGGGCATTCGACGCAATCGCCGACCACCGTGCCGCCGTGCCCGATATGTGCGCCGAGGTGACGGCAATGGCCGGTGAGGATATGCATTTCGCCGGATTCGTCACGGTAGGCCACGAGGTCTTCGCCGAAGTAACGCAGCGGACGCACCTCGCCGAGCGGGAACTCGGCGGACCAGCCGACCATGAACCAGCCGGTGACTTTCCAGGTGAAGGGGACCTTCATATGACACCTCCGATGCCTACGAGACGGCTACCGGCGATCGAACGCCGCACCGAAACCGTCGATGAATTCTGTGGCCTTGCGGGGGCTCGAACCGTCCACATGCACCACCGCCGAGGTGGCGCCGCGCCGTTCGAGAACGTCGAGGTATTCCCGGGCGGCACGGACCGAGCCGCGGTCGCCGATATCGAAATGCGGGCAGACGACCTGTACCTCGACTGTCTCCGGTGCGCGGCCGGCCGCGGTCAACCGGCGCCGAAGCGTTTCCACGGCACTACCGAACTGGTCGGCGTTCTCGATCGGCTTGGTACGGATCGCGGCTGCCATCGACGCGTCGGCGATGATCGGCATCCAGCCGTTGCCGTGCGCGACCACCCGCGCCAGCGCGGCCGGGCCGTTGCCGCCCAGCCAGAGCGGCGGATGCGGGCGCTGTACGGGCTGCGGCAGCCACACCGGTCCGGTGGCCGCGAAATCCTGGCCGGTCACCGGGTGTGCGGGGTCGGTCCAGATACTGCGTAGCGCCGCCAGCGCTTCGTCCAGCAACTCCGCACGCCGCTCGTGCGAGACACCGAGGGCACTGAACTCCGAACGGAGGTAGCCGGCACCCACGCCCGCGATCAACCGGCCCCCGGAGACGATATCCAGACTCCCCAGAGCCTGCGCCGCCAGATAGGGATTGTGGAAAGGCAGCACGTACAGGTTTGTCATGAGCCGGATCCGCTGGGTGACGCCGGCGATGAAGCTCAATGCCGCAATCGGATCGAGCGTGTTGTGGCCGCCGTTGCGGCGCCATTTCAGCGACGGGGCCGGATGCTCGCTCAGCGCCACCGCCGCGAACCCCGCCCGCTCGGCGGCCACCGCTACCTCGCGAATCACCTCGGAGTGCAGGAATTCCTGGGCGGAGCCGGGAAGTTCACTGGGGTATTCGAGCACATACTTCATGACGTCGGCTCCTCGGCGAAACTGTCACCCGCCGCAACGCAGTCCTCGACGAACGAGAACACACTGCGGTGATAGGACTCTGCGGCGTAACTCACGCTGATGTTGTGGCCGGTGCCGGGCTGACGGTGCGCCACGAAGCGGGGGCAGGCAGTGAAGAAGCCGGTGATCTCGGCGAGCGCGTCCGGGTCGCAGCGCCATACCTGTTCGTATTCCGCATAGCTGAATCGCACCGGAATGCGGATCCGTGGGGCGAGCCGGGGGAAATCCGCCGGCCAGTCCCGCACCACCGCGCTCTCGTAGGGCGGCGAGGCCGACGAGACCGCCCGCCCGCCCGCCAGTTCCGGCGGATAGACCGATTCCGGATGCCACAGCAGTTCCCGCACGGCCGCGCCGCTGCGGGTCCGGCGCACCTCGTCGATCCGCCGCAGCGCTTCCGGGTGTTTACGCCGGCCGGTTCCGGCCAGTTCGACACCGAGCAGGGAGCTACCGCGGGGGTCCGCGGCCATGTTCACGGCGAGGTCGCAGCCCGCGGAATGGGCCATCAGGAAGACTCCCGCGCCCCGGGGTTTCGCGCCGAGCAGCGCGTCGATGGTGCGGTAGGTCGCCTCGGCGCGTCGACCCGGTGCGTCGAACGCGTCCCCGTAAGGCTCCGATGCACCGTATCCCGGACGGTCCAGGGCCAGCACGGTGAAACCGAGCCGGGCGCCCAGCCGCAACAGCGAAAGCCGAGGTAAGCCCGGCAGGTCGAAGTATCGCGCAGTGGTCGCGCCGCCGTGCACGGCGACCACGACCGCCCGCGGATGCTCCACCTCGGCGCACCGGGCCGACATCGGGATACCGTCGACCTCGACGATCCGTTCGACGACCGCCGCCGGACCCGCCAGCACGCCCGCCTCTTCGGCCTTCACCGGCCCGCCCGTAACAACAGCACACCACTGGGTGTGAGGCCGCCGCTGCTCGCTACCGCGACCCGCGCATCGGCGACCTGGCGTGGGCCGGCGTCGCCGCGCAATTGAACGATCGCCTCATGGATCAACCCCATGCCGTGCGTCCGGCCGTGCGACAGTTGCCCCCCGTGCGTGTTCAGTGGCAGCACACCGTCGCGGGCGATGTTCTGACCGCCCCGCAGGAAATCCTTGGCCTCGCCGATTCCGCAGAAACCGAGCGCCTCGATCCAGGACAGGCAGTTGAAGGTGAAGCCGTCGTACAGTTCGGCCACATCGACGTCGCCGGGACGCAGATCGGTCCGCGACCACAGATGCGCAGCCTGGCCCAGTACCTGGGGTTCGTGGGTCGGCGTGCTCTGGTCCCATTCGAGCCGTTCGACGAGTTGCGTGCCCACCGCTTCGACGAGCACCGGGGGCCGCGCGAGGTCGCGCGCCGTTTCCCGGGCCGAGACGATCACCGCGACCGCGCCGTCGCACGGCACATCGCAGTCGTACAGCCCGAACGGTGTGGTGATCGGCCGGGCGCCGAGGTAGTCGTCCATGGTGAGCGGATCGCGGTAGACGGCGGTCGGATTCAGCGCGGCATTGGCGCGCTGGTTGAGCGCGATCCAGCCCAGGGTTTCGCGGTCGGTGCCGTAGCGGTGGAAATGCCGTTGCGCGGTCTGGGCCAGGGTATGCGCCGCGGAAACCGCGCCGTAGGGCGCCAGCCACGGATCGGCGATACCCGCCGCCGGGCCGATCTTCCCGGCTTTGGCCAGCTCCGAATAGGTCGATTCCCAGATAGTGCGGAAGCACAGCACATGCCGGGCGAGCCCGCCGGCGACCGCGAGCATGGCCGCGATCAGCGAACCCCCCGGACCGAAGGTTTCGGTACCGCCGTTGAACCAGGTCGGTCGCAGGCCGAGGGCGCTTTCCACCGCGGTGACACCGCCCTCGGTGAACGGGCCCAGCGCCGCGGCGCCGGGATAGGTGGACAGGCCGTCGATATCGCCGAATTCCAGCCCGGCGTCGGCGACCGCCGCTCGGCAGGCCTCGAGCGTCAAGGCCAGCGGATCGGCCATCAGCCGGCGTCCGATCCGCGACATCCCGATCCCGGTGAGCGCGACCTTGTCCTCGAACTTCTCCTGCTTCGGCATCGGCCGGACGTATTCGTGGGCCGTGGCGGGCTCGAATTCGCCCGGCGGTAGTTCGGCCGGTCTGTCCCCGCCGCGGACCGGCCGGAACAGCGGCAGCCATACCTCGCCGGTCTTTTCGAACACCACTTCCAACCGCATTCCGAGCTGCAGATCGGCGGGGTCGCAGTCGACCGGATTGGTGGTGAGCCGCACGCGCGGGTCGTCTTCGAGCGCGACCTGCGCGACGACGTACGGCGGGGGCAACCCGGGCACGGCGAAGCGATGGTTCACGGTGAAGCCCATGAGCACCGCGTAACCCGAAACCTCCCGCACACCCATCCGGTCCGCCCGGCAGTACCGGCACACCGGCTGCGGCGGATGGATGAGTGCGTGGCAGGCCAGGCATTCCTGGATCCGGAGTTTCCCGTCGGCGCCCGAGGTCCAGTAGAACTCGGTCTGTGGGGTCACGGCAGGCGGCCGGCGGGTCCCGTCTTCCGGCGCGGTACCGGATTCACCGGGTGCCATTGTCGCCCTTTATCTCCGGTCGAAGGTCCCTGGCCTGCCGACCGGCGGTGTCATCGGCATCGGTAGCCGTAGTGCCGGTGCGGGTTCGAGGCATGTTCACACGCTCCTTCGTCGGTTCCCGGGAGGGCCTCAGGCTGCCTTCGGCTCGGCCGGCGAGTAGTTGGGCCTGCCCAGTCCGAGTACGTGCTGGGCGATCATGTTGCGGAACACTTCCAGGGTGCCGCCGTAGATACCGCACAGCGGAGCCCAGCGGTAGATGTATTCCGCTCCCCCGTCGTCGGCGGCGCCCTCGGTGTCCACCGGCAGCGCCGCCGCCGGACCGAGCAGGTCCATCAGATCCGGTGCGATATCGCGCATCGCCTGCGCGATGGCGACCCGGCCGAACATATGCGGTGCGGACAGCGACGCCTCCATCCGGGCGATACTGCGCCCCAGCCGGTACGCCACCGAGGAGTCGTCGAGCAGCCGGCTCCCGTCCGGGCGCGATTGCGCCGCCAGCGCCGCGATCCCGTCGACCGCCACCGCCATCATGGCGCCCTGGTGGGTCATGATCGACACGTCCTGCAAGCCGTCGCCCGCGGTGTCGACCACGCCGTGCTCGGTGTTGAGTGGGCCCATCAGCACCGACCAGCCCTCGTTCACCTCGCCGAGGCGGTACTTGTCGTCGACCCGGACATCGCTGTAGTAGACGATATTGGTGCGGTCTCCGTCGACGGTGCGGATGGCCTGGATCTCGATACCGGGAGTGTCGAGCGGAACCAGGAACATGGTGAGGCTCTTGTGTTTCCGGGCGTCCGGGTCGGTATTGGTGATCAGGAAGACGTACTGGCAGTTGTGCGCACCGGTGGTGAACATCTTCGAACCGTTGATCACCCACTGATCTCCGTCCCGTACCGCGCGCGTTCTACAGGTTGCGACATCGGAGCCGCCCTCGGGTTCGGTGTAGCCGAGGCACAGCCGCACCTCGCCACTGGCGACCCGGGGCAGGACCTCTTCCTTCAGCTCGGGCGAGCCGTAGTCACGCACCGACCCGACCACGATCGCGGTGGTACCCCAGGTCACCCACGGCACCCGGGCGCGCCGCTTCTCCAGATCCCAGATGCGGCGCCGCAACCGGTTCAGCCCACCGTCGTCCGGTTTGCTCAGTTCCGCCGCCAGCCAACCTTCGGCCCCCATAGCCAGGTGGACGCCTTCGTCGAAGTTGTCGCCGGTTTCGCGGTCCCGGCGCCGGACCTCGTCGGTCACATGGGTGTCGAGAAAGGCCCGCGCGCGGTCCCGGAAGGCCTGATCCTCGTCGGACAGTTCGACCACTGAGAAATCCATCGATGTACTCCGTTTCTAGGTCTGGGCCGCGGCGAACAGTTCGGCGGTGCGTACCGCGGCGGCCGCGGGATCGCCCCCGGCCAGCGGCCAGCCTTTCGCGCGCAGCAGATAGGCACTGGCCGCCGACTCCGCCGCGACACCCAGCCCACCTTGGACATGCACGGCCATGGTGGCGGCCCGGGGCGCTTCCTCGGCCATGTACACGAACGCGGCCGGGGCGAGGGCCCGTTGACCATCGGGCTCGAATTCGAGGAACCAGGACGCGCGCCGGGCCAGATTGCGGGCCGCATTCACGGTGATGGCGATATTGGCCAGCGGATGCGAAATACCCTGCAGCGTGGAGATCGGGACCCCCATGGTGTACCGGGTGGTCGCGAATTCCGCGGCGATACGCAGGGTTTCCTCGACCAGGCCGACCAGCGCCGCCGCCGTCAGGACCCGCCATTCATCGAGTGCCCGGTCGTGCTGTGCGACCGCCTCCGCGCCGGCGCCCAGCACGGTGCGCCGGTCGGCGGTGGCCGGATCGATCCATGCCATCGGCAACCGGCCGATATTGTCTACGCGGGCCGGGCGGGTGTCGAAACCCAGGCGCACGATCTCGTCACCCTCGCGGACCACGATATGGTCGGCGACCGCCCCGGCGGGTATCAGCCGGGCGCCGGAGGACGCCCCGATCCGCGGTTCCAGTCCGACGAGTTCGCGTCCCTCCACGATCGCGGTGTCGTCGTCGGCATCCAACGCCCCCAGCCGCGCCAGCAACCGGGACGCAACGATGTGGTCGATCCATGGGATCGGGGCGATGGCACGGCCGAGTTCCTCCGCGACAAGTGTCAGATCGACCAGCGTCGCACCGTCACCGCCCGCGGATTCGGGCAGCGCCATCGTGGTCGCGCCGGTGCCGCACAGCTGCTCCCACAGGTTCTTGTCGAAACCGGTGAGCTCGGCGGCCCGCACGACCTCCAGCGGGCAGCGGGTCTTGAAGAATTTCGCATAGGCGGCCTGCAATTCGGACTGGTCCTCGGAAAGGCTGTAGTCCTGCCGCCGCAATTCGTAGCGATCCATTCTGCGTGCTCCTTGGTCTGGCGCGCGTTCTCTGTAGGTCTGGACGATTCAGTCGCCGGCGGATCGGTCGCCGAAAAAGAAGTCCTGCGCGTTGTTGTAGAGGTAGTTGTCCAGGACATCGCCGGGAAGATCGAGAGCCTCGGCTTCCGGGATCACCCGGCGCATGGTCAGCACCGGCCAGTCCGATCCGAAGATCACCTTGTCCTTACCCCTGGTCCGCATGAAGTGGACCAGGCTCTCGGGCAGGCGTTTCGGAGACCATGCGGAGGTCATCAGGCGGAGGTTCCGGTACTTCATGAGCAGCCGGATCGCGGTGTCCCACCAAGGGTCGGCCCCGTGAATCATGCACAGCCGCAGTTCGGGAAAGCGGTAGCAGACCCGGTCGAGATAGATCGGGTTCTGCACCTCACCGGGAATCGGCGGGCCGGGCAGTCCGGTGTTCATGCACAGCGGCAGGTCCATCTCCGCGCATTTGTAGTACAGCGGGTAATAGACCGCGTCCGTGGGTGGATACTGCCCGTCACCCCAGAAGCTCGGGCCCACGGTGGTGTAGGCGACGGGAAGATCCCGCACCAGCGCCTCGAGTTCCCGCAGGGCCGGCACCGGGTGCAGCAGATCCACACCGTTGAGCGCGAGATGGAATCGTTCCGGGTGCGCCTCGGCGAATTTCCGTGCGGTGGCCGACGGCTTCTTCATCGAATACATCAATACGGCTTTTTCGACGCCCTGTTCGTCCATCTCCTCGAGCAGCGCACCGAGCTCCACCTGCTCATAGAGGTTTTTGGGGCCCTTGAAGTAGTCGTCGCGGACCTTCAGCATCCACCCGGGCTGTTCCTGTTCGCCGAAGTGCACATTGACCAGGCAGTCGATGACTTTGCGCATGCGGTCAGACCTCGCTTTCTTCCGCGACCGGTACGGTCACGCGCCGGGACGCCCAGCGGTAATCGGGTTTGCCGTTGCCGAGCCGTCTGATCTCGGTCACGAAGATGATCTCCTTGGGCACTTTGAACCCCGCCAGCCGCAACTTGCAGGCTTTCCGCAAGACCAGTTCGGTGACCTCGAAGCCCCCCGAGATACACACGAGGGCCACGATTTCCTGCCCCCACCGCCGGCTCTGCCGCCCGACGACGAGTGCGTCGTGCACGCCGGCCTGGGCCCGCAGCACCTCTTCGACCTCTTCGACGAACACCTTCTCGCCGCCCGTATTCACCACCAGCGATTCCCGGCCCAGCAACCGTAGGGTCCCGTCGGGGGCAAGGGTGGCGCGGTCGCCGGGGATGGCCAGGCGGCAGCCGTCGATCACCGGGAAGGTACGCAGCGTCGCCTCCCGATCGTCGAAATAGCCGAGCGGGACGCGACCGGTGCGCGCCGCCCACCCGATCTCGGGGTCACCGGGCTCCAGGAAACGGCTGCGATCCTGCGAGACCGCGGTACCACCGGGCATGGGCGCGAACGTATCGACCTCCGCGCCTCTACTGCTACGGCCGAAACCCATCCCACCGGTTTCCGAGGAGCCGTACCCTTCGACCACGGTGGCATGCGGAAGCAGTTCGAGCAGTTCGTGCCGGTGCACCGGATTCGTTGCGGCACCGCCTGTTCCGATCGCCATGAGCGAATCGAGGTCGTAGTGCCGCTCCCGCAGTTCGCGGACCAGCGGGCCGGCGTAGGCGTCGCCGACGATGGTCATCAACGCGGCCCGTTCCTCTTGCGCGGCCGTCAGCGCGGTGCGGGCGTCGAACGTCCTTCGGTCGTCGTAGAGCAGAATCGTCTGACCGGCGAGCAGGCCCGCGAACGAGGTCCAGATACCGGCGGCATGCGACAGCGGGGATACCGCGAACCAGACGTACCCGGTCGCCGCAACCAGCTCCCCCAGCGGTTCCAGCGATTCGTGGTCGGCACCGTTCATCGACGAGACGTACATATCACCCTGCCGCCACAGCACACCCTTCGGCCGCCCGGTCGTGCCGCCGGTGCACAGCATCACCACATCGTCCGGCGAGGTCTCGACGAAGCCGTCGGCGTCCCCGGCGGCCACCGCGTCCTCGAACCGCACCGCGCCCGGCTGTTCGTCGACATCACTGCCGTCGTCGACGGAAACGAGCAGATCCACTCCGGGGGCGGCCGCGGCCACCACCGGCCCGAACGAGCGGTGGTAGACGACGGCGCTCGGCCGGATATAGGCGAGCAGGTCGGCGATCTCGTGCTCGGTGTAGTGGTAGTTGACGTTCACCGGCACGGACCGCGCCTTCATACAACCGATCATCACGTCGAGGTACCGGTCGTTGCGCATGATGAGCGCGACTCGGTCCTGGCCGCATTCCCAGCGCTCCAACCCCTCGCGCGGTGTGTGTGCGCCGAGTCCGCGGGAGGCCAGGAAGTTACCGAACCGGCGGGTCAGCAGAGCCGATTCGGCGAAGGTGGTCCGGCGGTCGCCGCAGACGGTCATGGTGCGGTCCCCGGCCGCCGCCGCCACCGCGTCGAATACGGCCGCAATGCTCCATTCGGTCAACGGGCAGGTCCTCTCATTCCGTCCGGACGGCGCGCCGGCCGAGCCGGGGACGCGCGGACACTGCCGCGCTACCTGTCACAACTGAATAGTTGTGCCTACTGTATATCTATCAGTACAGCTTGGTGCAAGCTTTACCGAAAACCAGACCAGACCATCCGCCGGACCTCGGGAACGCTGCCGCAGCCAACGGCAGCGCCGGACGCGGACGGGATGCAGTTCCTGGCCGACTCCATGCCGGCCAGGACCGCCGCGGCGGCCGCTGCGCTGCGACCTCGAAGCCGACTGCGGTGTGACATCGAAGCCGACTGCCGGCGCCGACCCTGCCCCGGCACAGTCCAGGAACCTTACCGATGTCGTTACGGTATGCTCAACGGTACAACGATAAGCCCTGCGGAGGGCCAGGAAGATACGGGGAGAGCCTTGAGCGATTACACCCAGACTGCGCCCGCAGCGGGAGCGGTTCACCGCGACCAGGACGGTTCGGTACTACGGCTGACCATCGACCGGCCGGACCGGCGTAACTCGCTGACCCCGGCGATGATCACGGAGCTCATCGATGCGCTCACCCGGGCGGCGACCGACGAAACCCTGCGGGTAGTGCATATCGCGGGTGCCGGCACCGATTTCTGCTCCGGCGTGGACTGGGTGGCCACCAACAGCGACGGTCGCCGTCCCCGCACCGGCGACCTGGTCCGCCGTATCCCGCATACCGCCAACCGGCTGATCGAGCTCGTGCACACCATCCATCTCCCGGTGGTGTGCACAGTGCGCGGGTGGGCCGCCGGCCTGGGCGCCAACTTGGCCCTGGCCGCCGATTTCACCGTCGCCGCCACCGACGCCGTGTTCTGGGAACCATTCCTGAGCCGCGGCTTCAGTCCCGATACCGGCTCCACCTGGCTACTCCCCCGGCTCGTGGGGATGGCCCGCGCAAAACGGATGCTGCTGCTCGGCGAGAAGGTCGGCGGCAGCACAGCGGCGGAGTGGGGGCTGATCCACGAGGCCGTCGCACCGGGCGAGCTCGAGCAGCACAGCGCCGCGCTGGTGAGCCGGCTCGCTGCGGCGCCGACCGTCGCATTGGGACTGAGCAAACAGACCATCCACGACAACCAGGCCGCGAGCCTGCCCCAGGCGTTGACACACGAACTGCTGACCCTCGAACTCGCCTGCCGCACCGCGGACTTCAAAGAGGGTCTGGCCGCCTTCCGGGAGCGCAGGACGCCCGAATTCCGGGGGCGCTGACCGTCCGGCGGCGCACGCCGACCCCATCCAGAAAGTGGAGAGTGCAGATGAGAACCGAGGCGCACTGCTGTGGGGAACCGATCAGCCCTCAGGGGCGGTGCTGTCGGGTGCGGGCCGGATATTCGTTGTCGAACCGGTCGAGTGGAAGCGCGAACAGGCCGAGAAACTCGGCGCCTCGGACGTCTTCGCCGATATCGGCGACGCCGCCGGCCGGATAGCGGAGGCCACCGACGGCCGGATGTGCCACAAGGCCATCGTCGCGCTCGGACGCTCCGCGGAGCACGATCTGGGCGCCTGGCTCCGGTTGACCGCCAAGGGCGGCACCTGCGTGCTGACCGCCGTGGGCGGTGTCGTGAACACCGATATCGCGCCTGACCTCTCGCTGTCCGAACTGCTGCAGAAGAATGTGCAGGGCAGCCTTTTCGGTGGCGGCAACCCGCATCAGGACATCGCGAAGTGCTCCGCGTCGCAGTTGGCCGCGCAGGTCGCGCGGGCCCTGTACAAGGTCGGCGATCTCGATCTCGACGATGTGGTCACCGGAACCTACCGCCTCGAGCAGATCAACGAAGGCCTCCGCGAGGTACGGGAGCACCCCGATATGCGCGGCATCATCCGCTTCACCGGCGCCGACCACTGACGACTACACGTTGCGGCCCCCGTATCGCAGCCCGGACGAGTCACCGGGTAGCGGCCACACAGCGGGCAGCCGGTACCGAAGCGGTTGCGCCCGGGGGGGGGGGGGGGGGGGGGGGCCCCCCCCCCCCCCCGGGGCCGGGCGCAACGCCACGGGGGGGGGGGGGGGGCGGGGGGTTGGCCCCCCCCCCCGCAGGTTTTGGTGAAAAACCCCGCCCCCCCCCCCAGGGGCG
>NZ_JARWOV010000112.1 GCF_029868855.1 Nocardia carnea
CGCGCGGCCGCCGCCCCCGCGCCGCCGCGCGGGCTCTGCCCCCCGCCCCGCCCCCCCCCCCCCCCCCCCCCCCCCCCCCCCCCCCCCCCCCCCCCCCCCCCCCCCCCCCCCCCCGCGACCTAGAGTCGCGGATCGACCGGTTCGGATTCGAGTGCCAGCACGGCGAACACCGCCTCGTGCACCCGCCACAGCGGTTCCCCCGCCGCCAGGCGATCCAGCGCCTCCAATCCCAGTGCGTACTCACGCAGCGCCAGCGCACGTTTCCGGCCCAGGCCGCGGGACCGCAGGCGATGCAGGTTCTCCGGTCGCAGATACTCGGGTCCGTAGATGATCCGGAGATACTCCGGCCCGCGGCATTTGACACCTGGCTGCACGAGCCGGCCCACCGATGCTCTGATGTCCGGATTTCCCATCGCAGCCGACTGTCCGCCGAGGGAGTCACTGCTGGTCGGCCGCTCGTCTGCGGCGTCCCCGCTCGGCGCGGTGGCCGTGCCGGTCGTTGTGCCCGCGGCGCGACAGCCGGCCCTCGGGGCCGCGTGTACCAGGGCGTCCACCGGTTTCACCACCATGCCTTCACCGCCATCGCCGGTCAGTGACAGCCACCACGCGGTGGCGGCCGCCTCGCTGTCCGGGACGGTGAGATCGACGGTCATCCGCCGGGTGGCGGTCAGGAGATCCGGATCGGCGGCGACCAGCCGGTCGAGCAGGCCCAGTTGCCAGGGGTGGTCGTGGACGGCGTAGTTCGCGCCCTCGCCGGCCAGAAGTCCGAACGGCGCCACCTGCAACCCGGCGAGCCCGTCGACGGGCCAGCAGTACCGCCCGTAGGCGCGGGTGAAGGCATCGATATCTGTCGCCCGGCCGGTCATCCGGGCCTGCAGCGCACCGACATCCAGCCCGCGGGCGGCCACCTCTGCCAGCACCTGACCGGCCGTATCGACCGAAGCCCGTGCCGCGGCGCCCACCGCCGCGTACTGGTTGCGCAGCAGTTGCTGCGCCTTGGCCGACCAGGGCATGATCTCGGTGTCGAGCAGGAGCCAGCCGGTGCCGAGCTCATCGAACAGTCCCGCGGTTTCGGCCGCCGCGCGGATCCGGGCCAGGACAGCGTCGGTCCGATCCGGTTCGTCGAAGAACGGACGTCCCGTCCGGGTATAGATCATGCCGGTGCCCTGTACCCCGCCGAATCGTTCGGCGGCGGCTTGCGGGGAACGAGCCAACAGCACCACCGCGCGCGACCCCATATGCTTCTCCTCGCACACCACCCGCGTCACGCCTTCCCCGCGGAAGTACTCGAACGCCTGGGCGGGGTGCTCCAGGTAGCCCGGCAATTCGGAGGTGGCGCACGGAGCCATGGTCGGCGGTAGGTACACCAGCCAGCGCGGGTCCACGGCGAACCGGCTCATCACTTCGAGGGCCGCGCTCGCGTTCTCCTCCTGCACCCCGACCCGCCCGTGGTGGCGGGTCTCGACCACCCGGCGGCCGAGCACATCGTCGAGATCGAGGATGCCCGGATCGCGGTGTGTGGGACCACCGGTGGCCGACCCGCCGCCGACCGGCGCCAGCGGGCGGACCGGTTCGTACCAGACCCGCTCGGCCGGTACCGAGACCGTCTGCCGCTCCGGGTACCGCAATGCCGACAGGTGCCCACCGAAGACCACACCGGTGTCCAGGCACAGGGTGTTGTTGACCCAGCGCAGGTCGGCGACCGGGGTGTGGCCGTACAACACGGTCGCCCGGCCGCGGTACTCCTCGGCCCACGGATAGCGCACCGGCAGGCCGAACTCGTCGGTTTCCCCGGTGGTCTCGCCGTACATGGCGAAAGACCGGACGCGTCCGGAGGACCGGCCGTGATATTCCTGCTTCAGGCCGGCGTGGGCCACGACCAGCTGTCCGCCGTCGAGTACGTAGTGGCTGACGAGACCCCGGCAGAAGTCGAGTGCGGCCGCCCGGAATCCCTCGTCCTCGTCGGCGAGCTGGGCCAGCGATTCGGCGAGGCCATGGGTCGGTTTCACCTGCCGGCCGGACAGGGCGCGGACGAGTTTGTTCTCGTGGTTCCCGGTGACGCACAGGGCATCTCCGGTGCCGGCCATTCCCATGACCAGCCGCAGCACGCCCGGGGTATCGGGGCCCCGATCGACCAGATCGCCGACGAAAACCGCGGTGCGGCCGCCGGGATGGCGAGCACCGACGGCCCGGCCGTTCTCGTCGCGGTCGATCCGGTAGCCGAGTGTGGCGAGCAGGGTTTCCAGCTCCGACCGGCAGCCGTGGACGTCGCCGATCACATCGAACGGGCCGGTGAGATCACGGCGGTCGTTCCACAGGCGTTCGTCCACGATCCGCGCCGCGGCGATCTCGTCGGTACCGCGCAGCGTGTGTACCCGCCGGAACCCCTCGCGCTCCAGTCCGCGCAACCCGCGCCGTAGCTCCCGCTGCTGGCGGTGCACGACGTGGGCGCCCAGCGCGGCGCGGTCCGGTCGCCGCGCATTCCGGTCCAGGCAGACCGAATCGGGTACATCCAGCACGATCGCCACCGGCAACACATCATGGTCCCGGGCGAGCGTGACGAGCTCCTTACGAGCCCCCGGCTGCACATTGGTGGCGTCGACCACGGTCCGCAGCCCGCGCCGCAACCGCACCCCGACGATATGGTGCAGCAGCGCGAACGCTTCCGGCGTCGCCGACTGGTCGTTCTCGTCGTCGCTCACCAGCCCGCGACAGGTATCGGAGGAGATCACCGACGTCGGCGGGAAATGGGTGCGGGCGAATGTCGACTTTCCCGATCCGGTGCAGCCGATGAGCACCACCAGGCACAGATCCGGTACGGCGAGATCGGTCACTGCGAGGCTCCTTCGGTGGCTGTGCGGGCGCGGGAGAACACCGCGAGCTGGGTCGGCGGACCGACCTCGGGATCGGGACTACCGACCGGCGCGAACCGCACCCCGTAGCCGTAGTGACCGGCGATGCGCTCCGCCCAGGACCGGAATTCGGCCCGGGTCCATTCGAAACGGTGGTCGCTGTGCCGGAACGCGCCCGCCGGCAGACCGTCGTACCGGACGTTGTATTCGGCATTGGGTGTGGTCACCAGCACCGACTGCGCCGCCGCCGCCCCGAACACGACATACTCGACCGCGGGCAGCCGTGGCGGATCGATATGTTCGATGACCTCCATCAGCACGGCCGCGTCGAACCCGCGCAACGCGCTGTCGGTATAGGTGAGCGACCCCTGCCGCAGGGTGAGCCTGCGCGCGACCGTGTCCGGCAGCCGATCGAGCCGCAATCGGCGGCGGGCGATCGACAGCGCGCGGGTGGAGACGTCCACGCCCACGATCTCCCGGAAGGACCCGTCGTCGAGTAGTTCTCGCAGCAGCGCACCCTCACCGCATCCGAGGTCGAGCACCCGGGTGGCCCCGGCATCTCGGAGCGCGGCAACCACCGCGGCCCGCCGCTGCACCGCCAGCGACAGGGTGGGCTCATCGCTGTCCGCACCGGCCGGCGAAGGCGAATTCTCGTCCCCGGTTCCGGGATCGCTCGAAACGGCCGGCGGAGCCGTCCCCACGGCCGCAAGGCCCCCTCGCTTGTCCTGAACATGGGTATCCCCGGTGTCGCCGAGTACGGCGGCTGCCGCCCGCTTGTCTCCAGTGCTGTCGGGGCTTGTGGATGGCGCCACCGGACTCGCATTGCTCGCGCCGGCGTCCTGTTGGGTGCGGGGCGAGGCCGTGGTGCGCCCGCCCGCAGCGGGGACGTGCGGATCGACCGCGTCTTCCTCGACGTGGGGCGCTTCGTCGACGGCGCCGAGTTCCTCGGGATCGGAGTCGTCGAGTTCGGCCAGCCGGGCCAGGGCCGTGCGCACCAGCGATTGGCGCCGCGCCAGGTAGCGGCGGGTGATCCAGCTGCGCTCCGGGTGCGCGGCCAGCCAGGACCCGCCGGCGCGGAGTAGCTTGTCCACCTCGTCGTTGTCGAGCCAGTAGTGCTTGGCGCCGTCGAGCACGGGGAGCAGAACGTACAGGTGATTGAGGGCGTCGGCCAGTCGAGCCGTTCCGGTCAGTACGAGACGCAGATGCGCCGAATCGCCCCACTCCGGGAATGCCGGATCCAGGGGGAGCGGTGTGGCGTCCACCGACCAGCCGAGCGGCGCGAAGATCCGTTCGGCGAGTCCGGGTCCGCCCCGGCAGCCGAGGGCCGGTAGTTCCAGGCGCAGCGGCAAAGGGGTGCGGGCCAGTTCCGGGCGCTGTGCGCAATCACCGCGCAGGGCGCTGCGGAAAACCGCGCCGATCGCCACCGACAGCAGCGAGGACGCGGCGTACGGCCGGTCGTTCACATACTGTCCGAGCGCAAACGCCTGCGGCCCCTTGGACCGGCCGCGGACCAGGCGTACCGGGTCCACCTCGAGCAACAGTGCCGCGGTACAGCGTTCGGCGGTGGCGTGCGGATAGAGCACATGCGCGGTGCCGTAGGACAATCCGAATTCCTGCACCCGGTCCGGGTTCTTGTGCAGCAGGAACCCGAGATCGGTTGCGGGCGTGGCGCTGTCCGCCTCCGGCGTGCAGGTGATCGTCAACAGCATGCTGTGATCGTCGCGGAGTCGCCCGGACGCGGCAAGGCAGTTTCCCGGACCCGGCCGCTCACCCGGACCCGGCTCTTCCGGCCGCGGCGGCTACCCGGGCCAGCGCCAGCCGGCGACCTCGGGAATATCCTCGCCGTGCTGCCGGGTCCAGGTCCGGGCCCGCAGCCGGGCGTCCACCATGTCCTGGCGCAACCCCGCCGCCTGCTGCCGCAGCGCCGGCACCCGGTCGATCACATCCATCACCAGGTGATATCGGTCGAGGTCGTTGAGCATGACCATATCGAAGGGGGTTGTGGTGGTGCCCTGTTCCTTGTATCCCCGGACGTGCAGGCCGCCATGGTTGGTGCGGCGGTAGGTGAGCCGGTGGATCAGCCACGGATAGCCGTGGAAGGCGAAGATCACCGGGGAGTCCCGGGTGAACAGGGTGTCGAATTCGCTGTCGGGGAGGCCGTGCGGATGTTCCTCGGTCGGCAGCAGACGCATCAGATCCACCACGTTCACCACCCGCACCCGCAGCCAGGGCAGCTTCTCGCGCAGGATCGACGCCGCCGCAAGGGTTTCCAAGGTAGGGACATCTCCGGCGCAGGCGAGTACCACGTCCGGGGTGGTAGCCGGTTCGTCGCGGTTGCCGGCCCACTCCCAGATTCCGATACCGCGGGCACAGTGCAGGGCGGCGTCGGTGGCCGACAGCCAGTCCGCCTGCGGCTGTTTACCCGCTACGACCACGTTCACGTAATGCCGTGAACGCAGGCAGTGGTCGTACACCGAGAGCAGCGTATTCGCGTCCGGAGGCAGATACACCCGCACGATCTCGGGTTTCTTGTTCAGCACCACATCGAGGAAGCCGGGATCCTGATGGGTGAAACCGTTGTGATCCTGGCGCCAGACATGCGAGGACAGCAGATAGTTCAGGCTCGCCAGTGGGCGCCGCCACGGTACCTCCGCGCTGGCGTCCAGCCATTTGGCGTGCTGGTTGAACATCGCGTCGACGATATGGACGAAAGCCTCGTAACAGGTGAAGACGCCGTGCCGGCCGGTCAGCAGATACCCCTCCAGCAGGCCCTGGCACATATGCTCCGACAGCACCTCGATCACCCGGCCGGTGCGGTCCAGTTTCACGTCGTCCGCGCCGATCTCGGCCTGCCAGTTGCGGCCGGTGACCGTGAGAATGTCCTGGAGCCGGTTGCTGGCCAGTTCGTCGGGTGCGAAGGTCAGGAAATTGTCCGGGTTGCGTTCGGTGACGGTGCGGAGCCAGCCGCCCAGCACGCGGGTCGCCTCGTGACTGGTGCGGCCGGGCTCGGACACATCCACCGCGTAGTCGCGCCAGTCGGGCAACCGTAGATCACGGACCAGTTCGCCGCCGTTGGCCACGGGGTTCGCGCTCATCCGTTTCGCCCCCACCGGTACCAGCCGGCGCAGCTCCGAGACCGGGGCCCCGGCCTCGTCGAACAACTCCTCCGGCCGATAGGACCGCAGCCACTGCTCGAGAACCGCCCGGTGGCCGGCGTTCTGCCGGGCCGCGGGCAACGGGACCTGGTGCGCGCGGAAGGTACCCTCCACCGGTTCCCCGTCGACCTGCGGTGGCCCGGTCCAGCCCTTGGGGGTCCGCAACACGATCATCGGCCAGTGCGGGCGGGTGGTATCGGTCCCGTCGCGGGCGGCGCGCTGGATCTGTGCGATGCGCTCCAGGCAGGCGTCCATGGCCGCGGCCAGATCCTGGTGAACCTGGGCGGGGTCGCGGCCGGAGACGATCAGCGGGTCGTACCCGTTACCCCGCAGCAGCGAACAGAGTTCGTCTTCCGGGATCCGGGCCAGCAGAGTCGGGTTGGCGATCTTGTATTCGTTCAGCGCCAGAATCGGCAGTACCGCGCCGTCGCGGGCCGGGTTCAGGAACTTGTTCGCATGCCAGCTGCCCGCCAGCGGCCCGGTTTCGGCCTCCCCGTCACCCACCACGCAGAACACCGTCAGATGCGGGTTGTCCAGTGCGGCACCGAATGCGTGCAGAAGGGAATAGCCCAGCTCCCCACCCTCGTGGAACGAACCGGGTGTCTCCGGTGCGCAATGGCTCGGCACCCCGCCGGGAAAGGAGAACTGCGCGAACAACGCCCGCATGCCCTCCCCGTCGCGCGGCACATGACTGTAGAGCTCCGAATAGGTGCCCTCCAGCCATGCACACGCATTCGGCCCCGGCCCGCCGTGCCCGGGCCCGGCCACGAACACCGCGTCCAGATCGCGCGCGAGAATCGCCCGATTCGCGTGCACCCATACCAGATTCAATCCAGGCACGGTACCGAAATGGCCGAGCAGCCGCGGTTTGACGTGCTCGGGTGCCAGCGGTTCGCGCACCAGGGGATTCGCCATCAGATAGATCTGCCCGACGGAGAGATAATTGGCGGCCCGCCACCACGCGTCCAGGGTCTCCAGCTCGTCCGCATCGAGCGGGCCCCGCGCCGTCGCGGACAGCACATAGGGGCGGGGCGCGATCGATTCACCCCCGTCACCGCCCACATTGTCGGCGGCGGTATCCCCACCTGCACTTGCCAACTGCGTCATACGCCGAACCTCCTGGAGGTCGTGGTCGCGCCGGGCGATCCGCACGCCGGTACGGACGCCCCCAACGATAGCTGGAGGTGTGCCGCGCTCGGGCCGGTTCCCGCGTGCGGGTGCCGCGGTAGCGAGGTTTGTGCGTCTGCACCCGCGGCATACCCGCGAGTCGGGCCGATAACCGAGGCGGTCGCCGGATATCGCCACGGCGGAGTTGCGCGTTCTCGGCTACCGAAGGGTGCTGCGACCCCGCGCCGACGCGGCAACATACGCTCGGCGGATGCAGATATTCGGCAGGATCATCGCCGTCGCCGCCGTGGGGGCGGCCGCGTTCGGGCTCACCGGGTGCGGTTCGGACGAAGCTTCCGAGACCACCGCGACCGCCACGACCTCGGCGGCCGCGCCGATGAGCGCCGCGCAAGGAGCGCCGACCGAATCGAAGGGCCGCGAATGCACGGCCGAGGACATCGGGGTCACCGGTGGTTTCGGGGAAGTACCCGAGATCACCATCCCGGACAACTGCGATCCGCCGAAACAACTCGTGGTGAAAGATCTGGTTCCCGGCTCCGGGCCCGGTGCTGCCGCCGGCGATCAGCTGACCATGAACTATGCCCTGGTCACCTGGTCGGACAAGCAGAAGCTGGATTCCTCCTTCGACCGCGGCGAACCCTTCGAACTGGCCCTCGGTTCCGGCATGGTCATCCCCGGCTGGGAACAGGGCCTCGAAGGTGTCCAGCAGGGCGCCCGCCGGTTGCTCATCATCCCGCCGGACCTCGGGTACGGCGCGGGCGGCAACGGCGTGCAGCCGAACGAGACCCTGGTCTTCGTCACCGACGCCGTGGCGGTACCCCAGGATTGAGCTGCGCTGGTGGGCGCCGGTGCGACGCGGTCGGCCGCCGCCGGTGGCCCGCCAACCGCCTACCGGCGTGCAGCCCACCCGACCCGGTCAACTACCCTGGTCGGGATGCGTATCCCGGGCGCGTGAAACCGCAGGTGCTCGCCGTTCCGGACGGTACGCCGGCGGCGCGTACCCGCGTGCTGTCGCCAGACCACGCGCCATCACCGCGTACCGGTACCGACAACGTGCCGGGCCGAGGTCAAGACGAACCGACGAGAACAAGGAGCATGTCCGTGAAGAGCACCGTCGAGCAGCTGAGCCCGACCCGGGTCCGGATCAATGTCGAGGTGCCCTTCGAGGAGCTGAAGCCGGACTTCGATCGCGCCTACAAGGCCCTGGCCAAGCAGGTGCGTATTCCCGGCTTCCGTCCGGGCAAGGCGCCGGCCAAGCTGCTCGAGGCGCGCCTGGGTCGCGGCGCGGTGCTGGAGCAGGTCGTCAACGATGCGCTGCCCGGCCGCTACAGCGAGGCCGTGACCACCTCCGAGGTGAAGGTCATCGGGCAGCCCGAGATCGAGATCACCAAGATCGAAGACGGTCAGGAGCTGGCGTTCACCGCCGAGGTCGATATCCGCCCGGAGATCACCCTGCCCGAGGATTACAGCAGCATCGCCGTCACCGTCGACGCCATCCAGATCACCGACGAGGACATCGACGAGCAGCTGCAGTCGCTGCGCCAGCGGTTCGGAACCCTCGTGGGTGTCGAACGCGCGGTACAGGACGGCGATTTCGTATCCATCGATCTGTCGGCCACCGTGGACGGCGAGGAGGTCCCGGAGGCGGCGACCACCGGGCTGTCGCACGAGGTCGGTTCGGGTCAGCTGATCGAGGGCCTGGACGAAACCCTGCTGGGTATGTCGGCCGGTGAGTCCAAGGAGTTCACCTCCACGCTGGTCGCCGGCGATCACGCGGGCAAGGAAGCCGTCATCACCGTGACCCTCGGTTCGGTCAAGGAACGCGAACTGCCCGAGGCCGATGACGAATTCGCCCAGCTGGCCAGCGAATTCGACACCATCGACGAGCTGAAGGCCGATCTGCGCACCCGCGTCGAGCGGAACAAGAAGGTGCAGCAGGCCGGCGAGATCCGCGATCAGGTGCTGGAGAAGCTGCTCGACACCGTCGAGGTGCCGCTGCCGGAGGCCGTGGTCAAGGCCGAGATCGACGCCGTGGAGCACGACGCCGTGCACGGTTTCGACCACGACGAGGAGAAGTTCGCCGCGGCGCTGGAGGCGCAGGGCTCGAGCCGCGCGGAATTCGACGCCGACACCAAGGAAGCCGCCGAGAAATCGGTGAAGACCCAGCTGCTGCTGGATGCCGTCGCCGAGGCCGAGGGCACCCAGGTCGGGCAGGAGGAGCTCACCGAGCGCATCCTGTTCCAGGCCCAGCGCTACGGGATGGCGCCGGAGCAATTCATCCAGCAGGTGCAGCAGGCGGGCCAGCTGGGCGCCGTCTTCGCCGATGTCCGCCGCGGCAAGGCGCTGGCGGAAGTCGTCGGCAAGGTGACCGTCACCGACTCGGAGGGCAACACCGTCGATACCGAGGAGATGTTCGGCAGCCCGAAGCCCGCCGACGACGAGGCCGCCGAGGAAGCCACGACGGAGGCCGGCGAGGAAGCCACGACGGAAACCGCGGACAAGGAGTAGCCCAGCAAGCAGTACGGATCGGAAGCCCTGGGACCAGAGGCGGTGTCGGCAATCCAGAGACAGCACAGAACCATCCCCCTGTCCCCGGTATGCCCCCGCCCGAACACCCAGGGCTTCCGTCGTCCGCAAGATATTGCGCTATGAGCGAAGTGGGTGGGGATCGGGAGTTCGGTCACGCCCCGTTTCGTTAATGTTTGTGACAGCAACGAGCCGGCGAGAGAAGGCAGGTATCCGTGACAATCAACCAAGCCGAGGTCATGACAGCTCCGACCGCTGGGCTCAATCTCAGCGATTCCGTGTACGAGCGCCTGCTGCGTGAGCGCATCATCTTCCTCGGCACCCAGGTCGACGACGACATCGCGAACAAGATCTGCGCCCAGATCCTGCTGTTGTCGGCGGAGGATCCCACCAAGGATATTTCGCTCTACATCAATTCGCCGGGTGGTTCGGTGAATGCCGGGATGGCCATCTACGACACCATGCAGTACGCCGAATGCGATATCGCGACCACCGCGATGGGTCTGGCCGCGTCCATGGGGCAGTTCCTGCTGACCGCTGGGGCACCGGGAAAGCGTTTCGCGCTGCCGCACACCCGGATCATGATGCATCAGCCGTCCGCCGGAATCGGTGGTTCGGCCGCGGATATCGCGATCATGGCCGAACAGTTCGCCTACACCAAGCGTGAGCTCAACGAGTTGCAGGCGATGCACACCGGTAAGCCGGTGGAGCAGATCAATGCCGATGCCGACCGCGACCGCTGGTTCACGCCCGAACAGGCGCTCGAGTACGGCTTCATCGACCGCGTGATCACCAATGCGCGCCAGGCGGGCGGCACGGGCAGCCACTAGGGCGTTGTCGCGGATCCGGCCCGGATTCGCGAATCCGTCCGGTTGACAGCTCACTCATAGACTTGGAGACGAATATGGCCAATCCGAACGTTGCACGCGCCGGGCTCGGCGGCCTCGCCCCGGCGGGCCCGCAGTCGCGCTACATCCTGCCGTCGTTCATCGAGCATTCGAGTTTCGGCGTCAAGGAATCCAACCCGTACAACAAGCTGTTCGAGGAGCGCATCATCTTCCTCGGCGTGCAGGTCGACGATGCCTCGGCGAACGACATCATGGCGCAGTTGCTGGTGCTGGAATCGCTGGATCCCGATCGTGACATCACGATGTACATCAACTCCCCGGGTGGTTCGTTCACCTCGTTGATGGCGATCTACGACACCATGCAGTACGTGCGCGCCGATGTCGCGACCGTATGCCTCGGCCAGGCGGCGTCGGCGGCGGCGGTGCTGCTGGCCGCGGGCACTCCCGGGAAGCGGGCCTGCCTGCCGAACGCCCGGGTGCTGATCCACCAGCCGTCGGTCGAGGGCGGTATCCAGGGGCAGGTCTCGGATCTCGAGATCCAGGCCGCCGAGATCGAGCGGATGCGCCGGCTGATGGAGACCACGCTGGCCCGCCACACCGGCAAGGACGCGGACACCATCCGCAAGGACACCGATCGCGACAAGATCCTCACGGCCGAGGAGGCCAAGGAGTACGGGATCATCGATACGGTGTTCGACTACCGGAAGCTCAGCGCTCAGAAATGAGCGTGGCCGGGTCCGGCGCACCGCGATCGTCCGCGGAGCGCCGGGCCGGCCGGGTAGCGGGACCCGGCCGCGCCGCTTCGGCGCCGAACGTGCGACACGCCCTGCGCGCCCGCGCGCTGGAAATCGCGCGACGACGCCGTATCCGCGTGAAACCCCGCACAACCGCGACGAGAAACCTGCCCGAGTTGTCGACCTCGATCGCACACACCGGGTACGGTCAAACCCAGGGACCTTTGTTCCCGGTTGACAGCACCGCCCCTTCGATCCGGGTGACAGCGCCGGATTTCGCTCCACCGCGGGCGCGGCCGGCTGACAGCTGGACGGATGGTTGCACGCGAACAAGGAAGTAGGGACCCACACGATGGCGCGCATCGGCGACGGCGGCGATCTGCTCAAATGCTCGTTCTGCGGGAAGAGCCAGAAGCAGGTCAAGAAGCTCATTGCGGGACCAGGGGTGTACATCTGCGACGAGTGCATCGATCTGTGTAACGAGATCATCGAGGAAGAACTGGCGGAATCGAGCGAGGTCAAGCTCGACGAGCTGCCGAAACCGGCGGAGATCCGGGATTTCCTGGAGAACTACGTGATCGGCCAGGACACGGCCAAGCGGACGCTCGCGGTGGCGGTGTACAACCATTACAAGCGAATTCAGGCCGGAGACAAGGGCCGGGATGCGCGCGGGGAAAGCGTGGAGCTGGCGAAGTCCAATATTCTGATGCTCGGTCCTACCGGTTGCGGTAAGACCTATCTGGCGCAGACGCTGGCGAAAATGCTGAATGTGCCGTTCGCGATCGCCGATGCCACCGCGCTCACCGAGGCCGGTTATGTCGGTGAGGACGTGGAGAATATTCTTCTCAAACTCATCCAGGCCGCCGATTACGACGTCAAACGCGCGGAGACCGGGATCATCTATATCGATGAGGTCGACAAGATCGCCCGCAAGAGCGAGAACCCGTCGATCACCCGGGATGTTTCCGGTGAAGGTGTGCAGCAGGCCCTGTTGAAGATTCTCGAGGGTACGCAGGCGAGCGTGCCCCCGCAGGGCGGTCGTAAGCACCCGCATCAGGAATTCATCCAGATCGATACGACCAACGTGCTGTTCATCGTGGCGGGCGCGTTCGCCGGTCTGGAGAAGATCATCTCCGATCGCACGGGCCATCGCGGGATCGGTTTCGGGGCCGAGGTGCGGTCGAAGGCCGAGATCGATACCACCGATCATTTCGCCGAGGTGATGCCGGAGGATCTGATCAAATTCGGTCTGATCCCCGAGTTCATCGGCCGGTTGCCGGTGGTCGCGTCGGTGACGAACCTGGACAAGGATTCGCTGGTCAAGATCCTGTCCGAGCCCAAGAACGCACTGGTCAAGCAGTACATCCGATTGTTCGAGATGGACGGGGTGGATCTCGAGTTCACCCGTGACGCGCTCGAGGCCGTGGCGGATCAGGCCATTCTGCGGGGCACCGGCGCGCGCGGCCTGCGCGCCATCATGGAAGAGGTGCTGCAGCAGGTGATGTTCGATATCCCGAGTCGCGACGATGTGGCCAAGGTCGTCGTGGACGCGGATACCGTCAACGACAATGTGCTGCCCACCATCGTTCCGCGTAAGCGGGAGCGTCCGGAGCGCCGCGACAAGTCGGCCTGACGCTCGACCGCAACCGTTCCGAGGCCGGATCCGGCGTGATCGGCGGCGTATGCGCTGTATGGTCGTCACCACTCGACATTCGTGCGATGTAGGAGCGGTTATGGCGACACAGCTGCTTTTCGGGGAGTTTCGACGCGAGCGATGCGGTGAGATATCGGCGCCCGCACGGTTCGGCCGGGCGGGCGCCTTTCTCTGTGTGCTCGCGGCAGCGGTGACGGCCGCCGTGCTCGGCACACCGCCGGCCGCCGCCACCGTGACCCAGGTCAGTGTGACTCCGGATCTGAATGTCGGGATCCGCACCAACTACGGGACCGGTTGCAGCTACACCCTGATGGCCCGGCTCAGCGAGGCGGTGACGCCGGTGACCTTCTACGACAACGGCGTTGCGATCGCCACAGTGCCGCCGGCCGGGGGCGGGCTGGCGCTACTCGACTGGGTGCCCGCCTACGAGGGTCATCACACCCTGCAGGCGGCCCAGCCGGGCGGTAGCCCGGCACCGTCGGTTCAGGTGTTCGTGGGCCGCGGCGCACATATCGGTTATGCGTGCTGGGTGATCTGACCGGCGGGCGGGCCTGATTCGTTCATGCCCACGGGACCCGGCACGAATCGGTGCTGAATCCCTGCGAGGTGATGCCGAGCGCGTGGTTGTTGCGAGCCCGGGAGTTCTCCAGGCCGATCTGGTAGGTCAGTTCGATCACGCCGGCCTTGCCGAACCGGCGTTCCAGGTCGGCCACCTGCTCGTCGGTGACCGTCATCGGTGTCGCTGTCATCGCGTCGGCGTAGGCGATGGCGGCCCGCTCGTCGTCGGTGTAGTGGGGTGAGGTCTCGTAGTCGCCGATATGCTGGAGCCGATCGATATCCAGGCCGTCCAGGCGCTGCAGCATGGTACCGAAGTCCACGCACCAGGAGCAGCCGACAGTCCAGGCAGTCCGGTAGACAGCGATTTCGCGGATATTGGCGGGCAGTTTGGTGGAGGCTCGCTCCGCCACGAGTTCGTGTATTCCGCCGGCCAGCAGGATTCCGGTGTGGTGGCCGCTGACCGCGAACGGCTCCGGTACTTCGCCGACTTTGCGCCGGGCGAACCAGTACATGGCCTTGGTCAGCAGCCCGGCGTCCTTCGGGGCGAGCGCGGGGATACGGGTAGTGCTCATCGGTCTCTCCTCGGTCCGGGTGGATGCTTCTACTACCTGGACGAGACAGGGACCCACAGCGTGACGCTCGGGACGCCCACGGTGACGGCCCGGCGCGCGGGAATCCTCAGGAGTTCCCGGCGCGTGATGGGGGCCGGGGCCGGTCGTGGGCGGCCCCGAGGTCGGCGATACGGCGGCTCAGCGCAGTAGAGCCGCCGCATCGCGGCTCATTCGGGCTCGACGGCCATATCGTCGGCGCTCCAGTAGGCACGCATGCGGGTGATCCGGCCCTCGGTATCGAATTCCATGACATCGATCGGGCTCAGGGTCATCTGCTGACCGCCGAACTTGGTGATCAGAGTGAAGACGAAGGCGGCGTGGTTGCCGGCGATCCGCACGGTTTCCGGGGCGAGCGAGGTTTCCCTTTCGAGTGCGGTGATGACGTTGTAGAACTCCCGGATGGCGTCGTGGCCCTGCTTCGGCTCGGTGCCGATGGGGTCTTCGATTACGGCATCCGGTGCATAGAGCGCGACGATATCTTCGGTCGGCCCCGAGCCGACGAGTTTCACGTACTGTTCGACTACGTCGCGGATCTCCCGTGCCATCGCCACTCCTAGAATTGGAACGTGTTCTAGGTTTGGCAGCCTAGCAGTACGGCATGGATTCGGCACCGGGAATCGGGTAGCGGGAAGTGTGCCCACTCTCGGGGCAGATTTGGATGGCAATGAAAAATTGCTGATGAGAGCGCATATCTTGCACAGCGGGCGGGTATCTTCGCTGATCCCTCGGTTCGCCGTTGAATCGCCGCCATGCAGGAAATGCGTCTGCCCGTACTTTCGCTGCCGAGCCGGCGAATGTTACGTGTTTCAGCCCGCGAGACGGTTTCTGTAGGGTACGCGTGCGGTGGAAATCCCGGCCGGCCGCGCGAACTCACTCAGAAATCATTGCTATGACTGCTGGTCTGGCCGGTGTGTCGGCGGTTCGGTGTCGGTATTGTGATGTTGAATCGACCCCGATCAACCAGATGTTCGAGCGACGAGTGAAAGCGGAGGAGATATGGCACTGCCAACGATGACCGCGGAACAACGCACGGAGGCTCTGGCCAAAGCGGCGGCGGTGCGCAAGGCGCGCTCCGAACTGATCGGTCAGGTGAAAGACGGCAAAGTTTCGGTCGCCGAGCTGCTGCGCAAGGCCGATAGCGATGAGCTGGTCAAGAAGACCAAGGTGGTCGCAGTGATCAAGGCGCTGCCGGGCGTCGGGCCATGCGGCCCCAACCCCCGGGGGCCGGGGCGGCCGGGCGGCGAGGCCGGACTGCATCCGTCGAATATCCACGACACCGCCTACAGCGTCGGCGCCCTCGATTTCACCGGCGACACCCCGATCCTGCTGGGTCCGGACGGACCCAGTCTCGGCGGTTTCGTCTGCCCGGTCACGGTGACCGCCGCCGATCGCTGGAAACTCGGGCAATTGTGTCCGGGCGATACGGTTCGTTTCGTCCCCGTCCGGGCCGACCGGGCCGCCTCCCCGCACGTACTGGGCCCCGGACGCCGGGCGGCCTGGCCGGCGGTTCTCTCCGCCGGCGGCGACGGTGACGACGGTGTCTTGCGGTACGCCGAAACAACCGACGGTATACCCGTCACCTACCGCCGCGCCGGTGACGACGGCATTCTCGTCGAATACGGCACGATGACCCTGGATCTCGCACTCCGCGCCCGGGTGCACGCACTACACGAACGGCTGCGGACGGATGCCGAACGGGGAATCACCGACCTCACGCCCGGTGTGCGGTCACTGCAGATCCGCCTCGACTCCACCGCAATGTCCACGGCGTCCGCGCTGGACATGCTGGCCGAAGTGGAAACGGAGCTACCGGCCGCCGACGATCTGGTGGTGCCCAGCAGAACCGTGGAACTACCGCTTTCCTGGGACGATCCGGCTACCCGGGAGGCCATCACCCGGTATATGCACGGGGTACGCGCCGACGCCCCGTGGTGCCCGTGGAATATCGAGTTCATCCGGCGGATGAACGGGCTGGAGACCGTAGCCGAGGTCTTCGATACCGTGTTCGCGGCCGAGTATCTCGTCCTCGGGCTCGGTGATGTCTACCTCGGCGCCCCGCTGGCCACCCCGACCGATCCGCGGCATCGCCTGATCACCACCAAATACAACCCGGCCCGCACGTGGACCCCGGAGAACGCGGTGGGTATCGGCGGTGCGTACCTGTGCATCTACGGGATGGAGGGCCCGGGCGGCTATCAGTTCGTCGGCCGGACCACCCAGGTGTGGAGCCGGCGCACAGACCGGGAAACGCCTTGGCTGCTGCGATTCTTCGACCGTATCCGCTGGTACCCGGTGAGCGCGGACGAACTGCTCGACCTGCGCGCGGATTTCGCGGCCGGACGCGGCGAACTCCGGGCCCACGACGGCGAGTTCCGGCTGGCCGACCACCACCGGTTCCTGACCGACCACGCCGAATCCATCGACGCGTTCCGGACCCGTCAGACCGCGGCGTTCGCTGCCGAACGGGATTCCTGGCGCAGGTCGGGCGAACTGACCGAATGAGGTACGGCCCGGCGCGCCACTCGTACCCGGGCCGAGCCGGTAGCTCAGGCTCCGGCAGGTACCGGGGCCTCGAGCTGGGTCAGCACACTGTCGGTGCTCAGTACCATCCCGCAGCGCCGGGCAGTGTATTTCAGGGCGATCGAGTGTTCGTCGCGGCTGAAATCCGCGACCCCGTCGTGCACCATGAACGCGCGGATATCGTTCATGAAAGCCTCGGCGGCACTGAGCATGCAGCCCATATGCGCGTACACACCGGTGACGATGAGCTGATCGCGATTGCGGTAACCCAGCAACTGGCGCAGATCGGTGCGCTGGAACGCCGAATAGCGCCATTTGGTGACCTGGATATCGTTCTCCTCGGGTTTCAGCTCCGCGATGACCTCGGTATCGGGTCCGTCGGACATCCCGGTCCCCCAGAAGTCCGCGAGCAATCCGCGCCGGTCGGGATGCTGGTCGCCGGGCTGCATACTGTAGATCACCGGGATGCCCAGTTCATGGCATTTATCGCGTAATCGGGAAATATTGTCGATCATCGTCCGCGCCGGATCGCGGTCGAGCTGATAAGCGGTGAGGAAATAGTTCTGCATATCGTGGATCAGCAGGGCGCATCTGTCGGGTTCGATCCGCCAGGACACCTGGTTGGCGATCTCGTCGTCCAACGGCGGCATCGCATAGGGTGCGATCGGCTGCATGGGCATGGCCAGAACTCCTCATCTTCTTTGTAGCCCACAACTTTCTGGATGGCTGCAGGCCCGGGCGCAGTAGCGAAAGGGTTTCGGGTCAGGACACGGCCGCTGCCTTCCCGCCGACTCCGAGCGGTCCGAGAACGCGCTGCAGCTTTCCGGTGGTCTCGGCCAGTTCGTCCTCGGGATCGGATTCGGCGACGATCCCGCCACCCGCGTAGGCCAGCAGGGTCCGGTGGTCCGCGGCCAGTTCCGCGCAGCGGATGCTCACCATCCATTCCCCGTTGCCGTCGGCGTCGCACCAGCCCACCGCGCCGGCGTAGAAACCGCGCTCGCCCTCTAGTTCGGCGATCAACCGGGCCGCCGCGGCGGTCGGTGTTCCGCAGATCGCAGGGGTGGGATGCAGGGCGTCGGCCAGTTCCAGCGCGGTCGGGCCGGTGGCCGGCACCGTCGCGGCGATCGTGGTGCCCAGATGCCACATTGCCGGGGTCTCGGTGAGGTCGGGGGTGGCCGGCGTTCGCACATCGGTGCACCGGTCACGCAGTACGTCGGCGACATGGTCGACCACATAGCCGTGCTCGTGCCGGTCCTTGGTGGAACCGAGCAGGGTTTCGGCCGCGATCCGATCGGCCACCGGGTCCTCGGGTATCCGGCGCGCGGAGCCCGCGAGCGGATGACTGGTGACCTCCGGCCCGAGCCGGCGCACCAGGATCTCCGGACTCGAACCGACCAGATGCCGCCCGGTGTAGACACCACCGGCGGCGGACAGATCGACCAGGTACCCGTTTCCGGCGGGGTCGGTGGAGACCAGCAGGTCGAGCAGATCGGCCGCGCGCACCGGGCGATCGGCGCGGGCGCGAAGCGCTCTGGCCAGCACCACTTTCCGCAGTGGATGCGCGGGATCGGCCAGCAGCCGGATCGCGGCGCCCACCCGGCGGACGTGCTCCTCGGGCTCGGGGAGGTTGTCGGTGATCTCGATATCGGGTGCGGACACGGCACCCGGAGTGCGGGGACCGTCGGTCACCGCAATCGTGTCCGGCGCCCACAAAGCGGCCGGGGCGCCGGGCGTGAACGGCAGCGCGCCGACGATATGGCTCACGCGCCGGGCCCGCAGCTGGGCCGCGGCTTCGGCGGCGCTGTGGAAGACACGGCCCCCGGCCGACGCGGTCACGGTACGTTGCGGCCGGGACAGGACAAAAGCGGGATCCGCGGGGTGAGCGGAGTTCTCGGCGTTGATGATGATCATCCTCTCGTGTCACATATCCAGCGTTGCGCCGCCGTCGACCCGCAGGTCGTGCATGGTGATGTGGCGCGCGGCGTCGGAAACCAGGAAGTGGACGGCGGCGGCGATATCGGCCGGTTCGGCGATCCGCCGCAACGGGATTCCCAGCCGGTAGTTCTCCGGATCACCGTCGAGCAGGCTGGTGCGCGCGGCGTCGCCGAGTCCGTGTTCGCCGGAATCGGCGTACATTCCGCGTAGGAGCGGGGTGTCGGTGGATCCCGGCGACACCAGGTTCACCCGGACCCCGTGTGGTGCGACCTGCAGTGCCAGCGACCGGGTGAATGCCGTGGTGGCAGCCTTGGCGGCGCCGTAGGCAGCCAGTCCGACCCGCGGCGTCGTCGCGGAATTCGAGGAGACGACCACGATGGAACCGCGCTGTACCGCGACCATTTCGCGGGCGGCGCGCTGGGCCACGTACACGGCGGCGTTGGTGTTGACCGCCAGGCAGCGCTGCCAGTCGCCGGCGCCGGTTTCCAGGGCGGAGCCGCCGATCATCGCGCCGGCGGTATGTACCACGACCCGCGGTGCGCCGTATTCGGCGACTACACGATCGAACGCGGCGGCGACGGCCGCCGCGTCGGTGAGATCGATTTCGGTGCCGCGGGCGGCAATTCCCTCGTGCTGCCGCCCGAGCCGTTCGGCCACCTCGTGCACTCGGGGATCGGTATCCCACAATTCGATGAGTGGAGCCTCGCCGGCGAGTGCGGTGGCGACTGCCGCGCCGATGCCCCCGGCGGCTCCGGTGACGATGACCCCTTCGCCCCATTGCTTCGTGACCATTAGGTTAGCCTAACCTGAAGTTACACCGTAAGGCTAGCATTCCGGTGTGACATCGAACAAGATCGCCGATCGGAAAGAGGTGCTCCATGCCATCGTCCGTCCTGCCCGGTTTCACACCGTGGCCACCGGAACAGGCAATTCGGTATCGCGGCGAAAAGTGCTGGACCGGTGAGACGTTCGCGCAGCTGCTGAGTTCCCGCGCCGCCGAGACCCCCGAAGCGATCGCCGTCGTCGACGCCACCCACCGCTGGACCTACGCCGAACTGGAGCGCCGCGCGCGATCGCTGGCCACCGGCCTGATACGGCTCGGAATCGGCCACCACGACCGCGTCCTCGTCCAGCTCCCCAACCGCGCGGAATTCGTGGAAGTCATTTTCGCGCTGTTCGAAATCGGCGCGCTGCCGGTGTTCTGCCTGCCCGCGCACCGCGAATCCGAACTGGTGCCCATCGGCAACGCGAGCAGAGCGGTCGCCATGATCACCTGCGCCACCCACCAGCGTTTCGACCATGCGGCACTGGCCGATACCGTGCGGCGCCGAGTCGATACCCTGCGCCATGTCCTGCTCCTCACCGACGACCCGGAGACCGAATTCGCCGAGGGCGCCACCGATCTCGCCGGATACCGCGACGAACCGGGCGAGATGCCCGAACTCGACGCCGGTGATGTCGCGTTCCTGCAGCTCTCGGGCGGTAGCACCGGAATCCCCAAACTCATCCCCCGCACCCACGACGACTACCTCTACAGCGTGCGGCGCAGCGCCGAGATCACCGAACTGGGCCCGGACTCGGTCTACCTCGCCACCCTGCCGGTGGCCCACAACTTCCCGATGAGCTCGCCCGGGATTCTGGGCGCGCTGTACGCGGGCGGCACGGTCGCGATGACACCGGATCCGACCCCCTCGACGGCGTTCGCGGCGATCGAACGTTTCGGGGTCACCATCACCGGACTGGTCCCGCCGCTGGCACGGTTGTGGGTCGAGCGAGCCGAAAAGGGCGGAGAACTGCCGGATCTGTCCAGCCTGCGGGTGATTCAGGTGGGCGGCGCCCGCTGCCCGGACGAATTGGCCCGCCGTGTCGGACCCGCGCTGGGCGTAACCCTGCAGCAGGTGTTCGGGATGGCCGAGGGCCTGGTGTGTTACACCCGGCTGGACGATCCGATCGAGGTCGTCGTCTCCACTCAGGGCCGGCCGATGTCGGAGCTGGACCAGATCAAGATCGTCGACGACAACGGTGCCGAGGTCGCGCCGGGTGCCGACGGGAACCTGAAGACCCGAGGGCCCTATACGATTCGCGGCTATTACGACAATCCCGAGGCCAATGCCCGTAGTTTCGACGCCGACGGCTGGTACAGCACCGGCGATATCGTCGCGCTGCGCCCGGACGGCAACCTCGTCGTGAAGGGCCGGGCGGGCGACTGGGTCAACCGTGGCGGCGAGAAGGTATCGGCCGAAGAGCTCGAGGCCCATCTGCTCGAACACCCCGGTATCCGCGACGCGGTGATCGTCGGAACCTCGGATCCGGTGCTCGGACAACGTATCTGCGCCTTCGTGCAACCCGTGGACCCCGCGACCCCGCCGACGCTGACCACGGTCCGCAGTTTCGTCCGCGGACGCGGTATCGCCGCGTGGAAGATGCCCGATGCCGTGGTGACCGTCGAGGAGTTCCCGGAAACCGGGGTAGGTAAGACCAGCCGCCGCGATCTGCGCCGGCTGCTGGCCGAGGGGCACCGCGCACAGTAACCCCCGGTGGGCGCCGGGACGCCGCACGCCGGGCGGGGGCGCGCCCCCGGCCACGGGAGACGCACCACCCACCCCACGAGACCAAAG
>NZ_JARWOV010000113.1 GCF_029868855.1 Nocardia carnea
CCGCGATCTCTTGCGCCGTGTACCCGAGCTCGCTCAGCACAGTGTCGTTGTCCTGCCCCAGTAACGGAGCGTGCGTGCGGTGATAGCGCTCGGGGTCGGCGGAGAATCGAGCCGGGACCGTACTGTGGCGCGCGGTGCGCAGCGCGAGACCGATGAGACGCTCGGTCCACCGGCCGAAGGGTGGGGCGGCGAGGCTGGTGATCGGTACCGGCAGGTCGGTGCCGACCACCGTGCGGTGGTGACTGAAGGTATCGAATCCGGCCTTACCGTGATAGGCCCCCATCCCGCTCTCGCCGACACCACCGAACGGTGCGTCGTCGGGGAACATCTGAATCGCGAATTCGTTGCGGGCCACCCCACCGCTGCGGGTATTCGCGACGAACGTGCGGAAATCCGCCCGGTCCGGGCCGTACCAGTAGGCCACCAGCGGCGGGGGCCGCCGGTTGATGTAATCGAGGGCCTCGTCCAGTTCCCGGTAGGGCAGCACGGACAAGACCGGGCCGAATACTTCTTCCGAGGCGATGGCCATCTCGTCGGTCACCTCCCGGACGAGCGTCGGCGCGATCTTGCGCAAGTCCGGGTCGGGCAATGTCTCGGCGTTGGGCGCGATCGGCTCCACGCGGGCACCGCGCGCGCGGGCATCGTCGATCAGCCCGATGATGCGCTCGTAGTTGGCCGTGTTCACCACGGCGGTGTAGTCGATGTTGCCGAGTATTTCGGGGAACATCCGGCGCCAGGCCTCGGCCAGGGCGTCGACGAAGGGTTCCATCCGGTCCTGCGGAACCAGCACGTAATCCGGGCAGACGCAGACCTGCCCGCCGTTGACCATCCGCGCCCGGGCGATCCGCTCCGCCGCCCGGGTGAGATCGGCGTCGGCGGAGACGACCGCCGGGTTCTTTCCGCCGAGCTCGAGCGTCACCGGCACCAGATTCTTCGCCGCAGCGCGCTGCACGAGCCGACCGACCCGGGTGGAGCCGGTGAAGAACAGATGGTCGAACGGCAGTTCGGCGAAGGCAGCGCCCACCTCCGGGCCGCCGGTGACCACCGCCAGCTCGGATTCGTCGAAGTATTGTTCCGCCAGCCGCCGGGTGAGTTCCGCGGTGTGCGCGGTGATCTCCGACATCTTGATCATCACCCGGTTCCCGGCGGCGAACGCGGTCGCGGCAGGCAGGACCACCAGGTTGAGCGGGAAATTCCAGGGGCCGACGATCCCCACCACCCCGAGCGGGGACGGCCGGACCTCCGCGCGGATACCGTACAGGCGGGCCGCCCGGTCGGTTCGCCGCGGCCGCATCCAGCGGGTGAGCTGGGAGCGGACGTATTCGATGGCGGAGAGCATGCCCATGATCTCGGCGAACAGGGTGCCGGTCCGGGAACGTGTCCCGAAGTCGGCGACGAGCGCGTCGACGTAGGCATCGGTGTTGTCCAGGACCATGGCGACCAACCGGTCGATGCGGTCCCGGCGGACCGCGGCACTCGGTGGGCCCTCACGCAGAAACGCCTGCCGCTGGCCCGCCAGGACCGCCGCCGGATCGCGGAGTTCGGCCGCCCCTGCAGTCTCGGCCCCTTCCACGGTTATCTCCGGGGTACTGCTGTTCATCGACACGCTCCGAGTTGACTCCCGCCCGCCGGGCGGTGGTGAAGGGATGACGTACGCATTGTCCGCCGCGCTCAGCCGAGATCCAGGGGACCGCCGTCGATCACGGCGCCGAGCCGGCCGATATCGATACTCAGGTCGGCCGTCGCCGCCCGGCAGGCGGCCACATCCTTGCGCAGAAAGGGTGCCACCACCTGCTCGAACGTCACCAGCCCGCCGGTGCGGCCGATCGAACCGGCCGCGTAGCTCCGGCCACTGGATACGGCCAGGGCGTCCAGCAGCTGCTGCTCCCCGATACCGAGGCGGGTGCCCAGTTCGAGTGCGGCGGCGGCCATCTGGGCGTTCGCCGCGAACAGGGCGTTGTTCACCAGCTTGACACTCAACGCGGTGCCGAGTGCACCGGTCGCGATTACCGTGCTCGCATACGATTCGAGCACCGGCCGGACCCGCGCGACCGCGTCCGCGGCACCACCGAGCAGTACGGTGAGCTTTCCGGCGGCGATATCGTCGGCCGAACCGCTCACCGGCCCGTCCAGCAGCGCCGGACCGCCGGGATGGCCTGCGACCAGATCGGTCACGGTGCTCACCGTCCCGGTGGTATGCGATACGACGACCGCGTCCCGCGGCGCCGCGGCGAGCACCCCACCGGGCCCGGCGAGGACCTCGACGAGCTGAGCGTCGGAGAACAGGCAAGCGATCACGATATCGGCCGACGACGCGGCTTCGGCGGCGGAATCGACCACCGTCGCCCCGGCGGCGCGTAACCGTTCCCGCACCGAGTCACGCCGGGCGTACACCTGCAACCGGTGGCCCGCGGCGACCAGCCGGTACACCATCGGCTCCCCCATGCGGCCTGCCCCGACAAACCCGACGACCTGCGACATCGACGCTCCTCACTCGCGATCGGCCCGAGCTCGCCGCCGCTCGGGCCGGCGGGGCGATATCCGGACAGAGACATATCCAGTAATGGCAACAGTAACACTCACCCAGAAGGTCCGGGGACCAGTTTGCGAATTCCACCCCAGGCGATCGGCAACTCGACGCCCGACCTGGCGAACCCACCCTTTCGCCCGCTATACCGTTGCGCTTACGATACTGGCTACGATATGCATTTCCGGTCGGCTCCTCGCCGGACCCGCGCAGTCGGCGCGGCCGTGTGCGCGGTGCCGGGCATCCGCCCGACGACAGTTAGGAAAACCCGTGACGAGCCGACTTCGAGGCAAAGTAGCGTTCATCACCGGGGCGGCACGCGGTCAGGGCCGTGCGCACGCCGTCCGGTTGGCGACCGAGGGCGCCGATATCATCGCCGTCGATATCGCGGCGGCGCTCCCCGCGGCAGTCCCTTACGATTCCGCGACCCCGGCGGATCTCGCGGAGACCGTCCGGCTGGTCGAGGCGACCGGACGCAAGATCATCGCCGCCACCGTCGACACCCGGGACACCGCCGGTTTGCGCACGGCGGTGGACGCGGGCGTCGAGGCGCTCGGCCGCCTCGACATCATCGTGGCCAACGCCGGTATCTGCATTCCGGAGACCTGGGACGCGATCACCACCGAATCGTGGCGGGACGTCATCGATATCAACGTCACCGGTACCTGGAACACCGTGGCCGCCGGCGCCCACCACATCGTCGACGGCGGTCGCGGCGGCTCCATCATCCTGATCAGCTCCGCCGCGGGCATGAAAATGCAGCCGTTCATGGTGCACTACACCGCGAGCAAGCACGCCGTCACCGGGATGGCCCGAGGACTGGCCGCCGAACTCGGCAAACACAATATCCGGGTCAACAGCCTGCACCCCGGCGCCGTGGCCACGCCGATGGGTGGCGGCGATATGATCTCCGCCCTCACCGCCGCCACCGAGACCAACCCGCAGCTCGCTCATATGATCACCCCGCTGCTGCCCGCCTGGGTGGCCGAAGCCGACGATGTGGCCGATGCCGTGTCCTGGCTGGCCGGGGATGATTCCCGCTTCGTCACCGCCGCCCAGATCCCGGTCGACCTCGGCGCGACCCAGTACTGATCCGCAACGGCAAGGAACACACCATGTCACTTCTCGCGGACCGGGTCGCCGTGGTCACCGGCGGCGCCCAAGGCATCGGCTTCGCCATCGCCGAAACCTTCGTGCGGCACGGCGCCCGCGTGGTGGTCGGCGACCTCGAACCCGGCGATACCCGAGAACGGCTAGGCCCGGCGGTCGCCCGCGCGGTGCGCTGCGATGTCACCCGCGCCGAAGATGTCGAGGCGCTGCCGGCCACTGCGGTCGAGGATTTCGGCACCGTCGATATCGCGGTGAACAACGCGGGCATCACCCGCGACGCCACCATGCGCACGATGACCGAGCACGAATTCGACCAGGTGATCGCCGTCCACCTGAAGGGCACCTGGCACGGCACCCGCCTCGCCGCCGCGTTGATGCGCGAATGCGGCCGCGGCAGCATCGTCAACATCTCCTCGCTCTCCGGCAAGGTCGGGATGGCCGGGCAGACCAACTATTCCGCGGCCAAGGCCGGGATCATCGGTCTCACCAAGGCCGCGGCCAAGGAAACCGCGCGTTACGGCCTGCGTGTCAACGCGATCCAGCCCGGACTGATCCGCTCCCCCATGACCACCGCCATGCCGGAGCACATCTGGGAGCAGAAGATGGCCGAGATCCCCATGTCGCGCGCGGGCGAACCGGACGAGATCGCGAATGTGGCGCTGTTCCTGGCGTCGGATCTGTCCTCCTACATGACGGGCACGACGCTCGAGGTCACCGGCGGGCGATTCATGTGACCGGCTGGGAACCGTATACCGTCACGACCGAGGAGTACCTGGATCCGGCGCCGATCGCCGCACTCCAGGCACTGCTGGACACCCGGGACAAACCGGTAGGGGCCGGCGAACCGCTACCGCCGCTGTGGCACTGGGTGGCCTTGCCGCGGTGGCCGGAGTCGGGCTCGATCGGCCCGGACGGGCATCCGGTGCGCGGCGGCTTGCTGCCGCCGGTCGATCTGCCGCGCCGGATGTTCGCGGGTGGCGACGTACAGTTCGACGGCGAACTGACCATCGGCACCACGGTGCGCCGGGAAGCGCGCGTCGTCGCCGTGACACCGAAGACCGGGCGGTCGGGAAGGCTCGTGGTGGTTGTGGTCGAGATCGGGTTGTTCGCCGATTCCGCTTCTCCCGCCCTGGTCGAGCGGCAGGAGTTGATCTACCGCGACCCGGGCCCGGCCACCGCGCAGCCACCCGCACCGGCTTCCGTGGACCCCGTCGCGGCCCCACTACGCCGGGTGCGCGACGGTGTATGGGAGTTGCGCACCGACCCGACGCTGCTGATGCGGTTCAGCGCCGCCACCGCGAACGCGCACCGGATCCACTACGACTGGCCGTACGCGACCGGGGTGGAGGGATATCCGGGACTGGTCGTGCACGGCCCGCTGATGACCCTCGCCCTCGCCGAGACGATCCGCCTCGACCGGCCCGGTGCCGGGCCGGCACGGTTGCGGCACCGCAACCTCGCCCCACTGTTCTGTCCCGGTAGCGCGCGCATCGGCCGTCATACGGATTCCGATGCCGACCTCGCCGTTGCCCTCACCGGCACAGCCGACCCCGGCGGCGACCCGCGGATCCATACCGTTCTGCACGCCGATTTCCCTGCTCTTGGAGACTGAACCCATGCGTGAAGTAGTGATCTGCGAACCGGTCCGCACCCCGATCGGGCGGTACGGCGGGATGTTCGCCGGGCTCAGCGCGGTCGAACTCGGCGTCACCGCGCTGAGTGGCCTGCTCGAACGGACCGGACTGGACCCGGCGCTCGTCCAGGACGTCATCGTCGGCCACTGCTACCCGTCCAGCGAGGCACCGGCCATCGGGCGGGTCATCGCACTCGACGCCGGCCTGCCGGTCACGGTGGGCGGTATGCAGATCGACCGCCGCTGCGGGTCCGGTCTGCAGGCCGTGATCCAGGCGGTGTTGCAGGTGGGCAGCGGATCGCATGATGTGGTCGTCGCCGGTGGCGTCGAAAGCATGAGCAATGCCTCGTTCTTCTCCCTGGATATGCGCTGGGGTGGCGCCCGCGGGGGCGTGCGGATCCACGACAGCCTCGCGCGGGGCCGCGAAACCGCCGGCGGGCAGCACTATCCGGTCCCGGGCGGCATGCTGGAGACCGCCGAGAACCTGCGCCGCGCCTACGAAATCTCCCGCGCGGAACAGGACCGCCTCGCCGTGCGCTCACATCAGCGCGCGGTTGCGGCGGCCGATAGCGGTGCCTGCGCCGAGCAGATCGTGCCCACCACCGTGCGGTCCCGGGACGGCGAGAATGTCATCGAACGAGACGAACATCCACGCGCGGACACAACGGTCGAGGCATTGGCCCGGCTGAAACCCGTGCGTGCGAAACTCGACCCGGAATCGACGGTGACGGCGGGCAATTCCAGCGGCCAGAACGATGCGGCCGCCATGTGCCTGGTCACCACCCGCGACCGCGCCGAACAGTTCGGCCTCACCCCGCTGGTGAAACTCACTTCGTGGGCCGTCGCCGGGGTCGAGCCGAGGGTGATGGGAATCGGCCCGGTCCCCGCCACCGAGGCGGCGCTCGGCCTGGCCGGTCTCACTCTCGCCGATATCGACCTCATCGAACTCAACGAGGCCTTCGCCGCCCAGGCGCTGGCGGTGTTGCGCGAATGGAAGTTCGGTGAAGCCGATCTCGAGCGGACCAATGTGCACGGTTCCGGAATCTCGCTGGGCCACCCGGTGGGCGCCACCGGTGTCCGGATGCTGGCCACCCTCGCCCGGGAGATGCAGCACCGTGACGCGCGATACGGTCTGGAGACCATGTGTGTCGGCGGCGGCCAGGGCTTGGCCGCGATCTTCGAGAAGGTGGTCTGATCGTGCCCACGCCGAAACCGGCCGCAAAGACGAACGTCCCAGCCCACAACACCGAATACCGGTACCGCAGAAGGAGTTCGGCCCGGACAACCGCAGTGCGGCATCGGCGCTTTCCCGATGTCATCTCGGACCCGCCGTTGACCGGTCGGCCCGAGCGCGCCCCTGACCCGTGCGTTCACGCCGGATCGGCCGCCACCGGCGGGACGGTTCGGGTGCCCACCCAGGTGATAGCCCGATGAGCGAACCCGGAATCACGGCGGCAGCACCCCTCGCGGGTTTGCGGATCGTCGAGATTTCCAGTTTCGTCGCCGCCCCTTGGCGGGTATGACCCTGACACAGCTCGGCGCCGACGTCATCCGTGTCGACCCGGTGGCCGTCGCGACCGACTCCCCGAAACGGACAAACCCATGAAACTCGCACGCACGCACGGGCTCACCGACGTCCAGAACGAAATCCTCGCCACCGTCCGCACCTTCGTGGACAAGGAGATCATCCCCAACGCCCAGGAACTCGAACACACCGATACCTACCCGCAGGAGATCGTCGACCGGATCGCCGAGATGGGGCTGTTCGGGATCATGATCCCCGAGGAGTACGGCGGGCTCGGTGAATCCCTGCTCACCTACGCCCTGTGCGTCGAGGAACTGGCCCGCGGGTGGATGAGTGTATCGGGCGTGATCAACACCCATTTCATCCTGGCCTATCTGCTCCGCCACCACGGCACCGAGGAACAGAAACGAACCTACCTACCCCGAATGGCCACCGGGGAGGTCCGCGGGGCTTTCTCGATGTCGGAACCCGAATTGGGCTCCGATGTCGCCGCGATCCGCACCAAGGCCGTGCGCGACCGAGCCGGCGACTACACCATCGACGGCCGCAAGATGTGGATTACCAACGGCTCCACCGCCAACCTCGTCGCTGTCCTCGTCCGCACCGAAGAAGGCTGCGAGAAACCGCACGACAACCTCACCACCTTCCTGGTCGAAAAGCCCACCGGCTACGGCACGGTCGCACCGGGGCTCACCATCCCGGGCAAGATCCACAAAATGGGCTACAAGGGAATCGATACCACCGAGCTGCTGTTCGACGGCTACCACGCCCCCGCGGAGACGGTTCTCGGCGGTACCAGCGGCCGCGGTTTCCGGCAGATGATGGACGGTATCGAAGTCGGCCGCGTCAATGTCGCCGCCCGCGCCTGCGGAATCGCCCTGCGGGCCTTCGAACTCGGCGCCCGCTACGCCCAGCAGCGCTCCACCTTCGGCAAGCCGATCGTCGAACACCAGGCCATCGAATTCTCCCTCGCCGACATGGCCACCAAGGTCGAGTCGGCCCACCTGATGATGGTCAACGCCGCCCGCCTGAAGGATTCCGGCGAACGCAACGACGTCGCCGCCGGAATGGCGAAATACCTCGCCAGCGAATTCTGCAACGAGGTCACCCAGGCGAGCTTCCGCATCCACGGCGGCTACGGCTACTCCACCGAATACGAAATCGAACGCCTCATGCGTGAAGCCCCCTTCATGCTCATCGGCGAGGGCACCAGCGAAATCCAGAAACGCATCATCGCCAAGGGAGTCATGCGCGACTACTGCCTGTGACCACCGGTCCCGATTGCATCCATTCCCGGATCGCTGGAGCAAGCCATCGCCGGAGGTATGAGCCGGACCCCATTCCACAACCCGCCCACGAACCTCTCCCGGACCTCGCGGACCGCTGGTTGGCCCGTCACCGCAGATGTCTGCCACTGGTACACCGCCGAAGCGGACACGACCAGCCGGGCATAATTCACCCACCGACTCTTTCCGACCCGGCATCCGGACTTACGCCGGGCCAGTTCTGCGCGGGTCATCGACCGCCCCGCCGCGTTCTGTGACGGGGTCGCTTCTCACCGCTGCTGCAGTTTCGGGTTCGATGCCGACACCTCGCCCCTTCAATAGGCAAAGCCCGGTCTATTGACCTGCGTCATCGCTGAGCAGCTTCCGCACAATATGCCGATCAGCGCACCACAGCCGAGATATACATACTGTATGTTTTACAGTTATTGAGACCGCAAAAGCCTTCACGAAAAAGGGGAGCAAACGGCACAAAAGGTGCGACATCGATCCGCCTCGCCGCGAATTCACTGGTGACGCGAGTTTTCATCCCGGGAACTCACCGCGACGTAGTGCAGTACCGCAGCCCTACCGTAATATCAACGGTTACTGATACCGTAAGACATCCGCGGGCGTATGGCGCCGCAGGGCAGGAGGACGATGTGAGTGAGGTCGACGGGCATGACGCTGCCCCCAGTACGGAACTGGGTCGCCGAGCAGGCCAACGCCGCGAATCCCGGATGCTCATCGGCGCGGAGCTGGTGGCGGCCGCCTCCGGCGCGACGTTCGACAATGTCAGCCCGGCCACCGGACAGGTACTCGGCAGCACCGCCGCGGCGGGCCCGGAGGATATGCTGCGCGCGATCGCCGCGGCCCGGCATGCCTTCGACGAGACCGACTGGTCTGCGAACGGAGCGCTGCGGCAGCGCTGCCTGGAACAACTACAGCAGGCGCTCGAAGACGAGAGCGAATTGCTGCGCGAGGAGCTCGTGGCCGAGGCCGGCTGCCCGATTGCCACCACGCGGATCGCCCAATTGGACTGGCCGCTGGCCGAAGCGCTGCGATACCCGGCGCGTTTGATCGACGAATTCCCTTGGGAGCGTGAACTCTCCGGCGGCAGCCTGTTCGGCGACCGCAATATGCGCACGGTCGTCCAGGAACCGGTGGGTGTGGTCGCCGCGATCTGCCCGTCGAACTTCCCGGTCGAGGTCGTACTCAACAAACTGGGCCCGGCGCTGGCCGCGGGCAATACGGTGGTGCTGAAACCGGACCCGAACACGCCGTGGAACGCGACCCGGCTCGGCCGGCTCGTCGCCGAGCGCACCGACTTCCCCGCCGGTGTGGTCAATGTCGTCCCCACCCCGTCGAACGAGGTCGCCGAGCTGCTGGCCACCGATCCACGCGTCGATCTCATCTCGTTCACGGGTTCGACGGTGGTGGGCCGTATGCTCATGCGCCGCGGCGCGGACACCATGAAGCGGACGTTTCTCGAGCTGGGCGGCAAATCCGCGCTCATCGTGTGCGAGGACGCCGATCCCCGGGCCGCCCTGCGCAGCGCCGCCGGTGTCTGCGTGCATGCCGGGCAGGCCTGCGCCGCGACGAGCCGCATGCTGGTGCACCGGTCGATTTTCGACGAGATGATCAGCGGTGTGGCGGCGGCCTTCCAGGCGGTACCCGTCGGCGACCCGGCGCTGCCGGAAACCATGGTCGGGCCGTTGATCAGCGCGGCCCAGCGCACCAAGGTACTCGATGCCTACGACCGGGCGGTCCGCGACGGCGCCCGCCTCGTCATCGGCGGCGGCACACCGAAAGACCTGCCGCCCCATCTGGCCGGCGGCCACTACGTCGAACCGACCGTATTCGTCTGCGATGACCCGAGCCTGCCCATCGCGCGGGAAGAGATCTTCGGTCCGGTGCTGGTGATGACGCCGTTCACCGACGACGACGAGGCGGTACGCCTCGCCAACGACAGCGAATACGGTCTCGCCGGCGCGGTGCTCTCCGCCTCGGACGACCGCGGAATGGGTATCGCGCGCCGGATCCGGACCGGGGCCGTCGGGGTCAACGGCGGCATGTACTACGGCGCCGACGCCCCGTTCGGCGGCTACAAGAACAGCGGTGTCGGCCGGCAGTGCGGCCTGGAGGGCTTCCAGCAATACCTGGAGACGAAAACCATCGGTCACCGGGTCGCGGCGCGCGGCTGACCACGCGCGCAGACGAACACGATCACAGAACAATCGGAAGGACGGTCCGGTGGGAAAACTGGATGGCAAGGTCGCGGTGGTCTCGGGCGCCGCGCGCGGGCAAGGGCGGTCGCACGCGGTCGAACTCGCTGCGGCAGGCGCGAGTGTTGTCGCGCTCGATATCTGCGCGGATCTCGAGGGCAACACCTACCCGCTGGCACGGCCGGAGGATCTGGAGGAAACCGCCAGGCTGATCGAAAAGGAGGGCGTGCGAGCCCATCCGATCATCGTCGACGTCCGTGAGCGCAGTGCGGTGTGGAACGCGATCGCGCAAGGAGTCGAGGCCCTGGGGCGGCTGGACATCGTGGTCGCCAACGCCGGGATCGCTCCGATGGGCAGAGGTCAGACGATCCAGTCCTGGTCGGACACCATCGACACCGATCTCGTCGGTGTTTTCAACGTGGTGCAGGCCAGTCTGCCGCATCTCGAATCCGGGGCCTCCATCATCGCGACCGGATCGCTGGCGGCGCAACTCGGCAGCTCCACGAAGCAGGGTCCGGGCGGCTCCGCCTACAGCTTCGCCAAACAGATCGTCGCGCACTATGTGAACGATCTGGCCAATCAACTGGCCCGCAAGATGATCCGGGTCAACGCGGTGCATCCGACGAATGTGAATACCGATATGTTGCACAACGAGGGGATGTACAAGGTCTTCCGCCCCGACAAGGAGTCGCCCACCCGCGCGGAGGCCGAAGCGGCGTTCCCGGCGATGCAGGGGATGCCGGTGCCCTATATCGAACCGCAAGATGTCTCGAACCTGATCGTCTTCCTCGCCGGCGACGATTCCCGCTACATCACCGGAAGCCAGTTGCGCGTCGATGCCGGCGGGTACGTCAAAGCCGTGCCCTGGGGCAAGTAGCCAGATCCCGAAGGAGCCCGGACCCCGAGATACGAACCACCATGTCCACAGATCGGCCGGAACCGGCCACCGCACGTGTCCCGCCGGCCGCCCGGCGTGCCGCCGTCGCCGGATTCGCCGGCACCTTCATCGAGTACTACGACTTCGCGCTGTACGGGGTGCTGACGGTGTATTTCGCACCGCTGTTCTTTCCCTCGGACAACGAGGCCACCTCGTTCCTGGTGGGACTCGGTGTCTTCGGCGCGGGCTTCATCGCCCGGCCGATCGGCGGCATCGTCTTCGGCCGTATCGGTGACCGGCGCGGGCGCCGGACCGCCCTGCTGGCCACGGTCATCCTGATGGGTACCTGCTCGGCGGTTATCGGGCTCCTTCCCACCTACGAGACACTGGGCATCGTCGCACCGGTCGCACTCGTTCTCCTGCGCATCGGCCAGGGACTTTCGGCCGGTGCCGAAATGCTCGGCTCCGTCACCTACGTCCTGGAGTCCGCACCCCGGAACAAGCGCATACTGCTGAGTTCGCTCACGCCGTTCGGTGCGGGTCTCGGTGGCTCGAGCGGCGCGGTCCTCGCGGCCGTGCTGGCGTCGAACGTCTCGGCGGACAGTATGGCCGACTTCGGCTGGCGTATCCCGTTCCTCGTCGCGGCGCCGTTGACCCTGCTCGCCTTCCTGCTGCGCCGACGGATCGAGGATTCGCCCGCATTCGCGAAAATGGTGCGCGACAACGAGATCGTGCGCTCACCGTTGGCCGAGACTCTGCGGGGTCACTGGCGCACCGTGCTCGTCGCGGGCGGTATCGCCATCGGCGTGAACGGCACGGCGGGCGTCGCACAATGGTTCGGCGTATATCTGGCCGGCAACAGGGAGTTGCCGACCGCCACGGTCCTCATCACCTACGCGACGGCGATGATGTTCGGCGCGCTGTGGGTTCCGCTCGCCGGCGCGCTGACGGACCGCTTCGGGCAACGCCCGATGCTCACCGTCGTACTCGCGCTGTTCATCGTGGCGTCGGTGCCCATCTGCTGGATCCTGTCCGAAACCGAGAACCCCATCCTGCTGTTCGCGGGCATGGGGAGCTACCTCGTACTCACCAACATGGTCATGGCGCCGGGGTTCAGCTTCATCGCCGAACTCTTCCCACCCGCCATCCGCTACACCGCCTCGAATTTCGGCCAGAATATCGGCACCGTCCTCGGTGGCGGTACGGCCCCGCTGGTCTGCGGAACTCTGCTGCTTGGGACCGGGTCCGATTTCGGTCCCACCCTGTGGATCGTCGGCATGGGCCTCATCGGGCTGGTGGCAGTCGCGGCAGCGCACCGGGTCGCGAGTGGCCGGCGCGCCGAGTCCCCGGTTCCGGCCGACCGCTCTACGGATCCTCTACCAGAGGGCACGTAACCCGCACCCGCCTCGGGCGTCACGCAAGAGGCCTACCTCCAACCGCGCTTTCCGGGAGGGCTCTCTCGGAAAGCGCGGTCGACTCACGGAACGATTGCCGAGCGCGTCACCGGTTCCGGCGCCTCCTGGCGGGCGAAGATTCCGCGGCGCAGGGCTGTCAACAGCGCTTCGCGGGTCTCTTCGGGGCGGATCAGCTCGTCGAAACCCATATGTTCGGCCGAGTGGTAGGAAGCCAGCAGTTCCATCTCCCGCAACTGTGCCGCGACATCCTCGTCCGCGCCTGATGCCAGTCCGAGGGCCGCCGCGCTCATCGCCCCCATGGTCGCGCCGGGGTAGGCGAAGGCCGCGGTCTGATTGTCGAAGCCGATGAGCGACATGACCATCGAGCCGAATCCGTACGCCTTGCGCAGCGTCAGATGCAGTTTGAGGGTGGTCGCCGTGGTCTGGGCGACGAACATCCGGGCCCCCGCACGCAGGACACCTTCACGTTCGGATTCGCTGCCGGGCAGCATGCCCGGATTGTCGGCGAGGAACACCAGCGGCAGGTGGAACGAATCCGCCACCGAGATGAAGTGGGCGGCCTTCTCGGCAGCGTCGGTATCGATCGAACCGGCCATCACCTGCGGCTGGTTGGCGACCACCGCGACCGGATGTCCGCCGAGATGAGCCAGGGCACAAACTATCGCAGTGCCGTAACCGGGCTGGACCTCGAACCAATCGGGGGTATCGAAAACCACGTCGAGGACAGCCCGGATGTCGTAGGTGTTGCGGTTGTCCCGCGAGATGATGTCCAGCAGTTCCGGGGTCGGCCGCGGCTCGGTGGAATCGTCGGAGAGCAGCGCGGGCGGATACGACCACGCGCTGGACGGGAAATAGGAGAGATACCGCCGGATATCGTCGAGCGCGTCCTCGTCGTTGTCGGCGAGATTGTGGATCAGGCCGCTCGGCACCGCCACGCCGGGGCCACCGAGATCCTCTTTGCTGATGTCCTCGCCGGTGGACTCCCGCACCACCGGCGGGCCCGCGGTGAAGATGGCGCCCTGCCTGCTCATGATCGCGAAATCCGACACCGGCGCGATGAGCGCACCGTGGCCGGCCGATGCGCCGAGTACCCCGGTGACCATCGGTACCCGGCCCGAACACCGGGCCTGGGCGAGCAGATCGGTGGGGGTCCGCCCGTAGTGCGCGCCGGTGGGCCGGAAACCCGCGCCCTCCAGCAGCATCACCAGCGGGACCTTGTTGCGGACGGCGAGTTCGGCGAGGCGATAGCGTTTGGCGTTGCTGCCCGGCGCGATAGTCCCCGCCATGGTGGTGAAATCCTCCGCGCCCACCATGACCGGCGTCCCGTGGAGCAGGCCCGAGCCCGTGACTATAGCGTCGGCGGCGACCTCACCACCCACCAAGGCGCCGAATTCCTGGAACGTTCCCGGATCGAGCAGATACGTGATCCGCTCCCGCGCGGTCAGCTTGCCCTTCGCTCGGTGTTTGGCCACCCGCTCGGGCCCACCCATGGCCGCCGACCGCTCCCGGCGGCCGTCCAGGTCCTCCAGCGTTTCCTTCCAGCCTCGTGCGTTCGTCATCTCGTCCTCTCAGCGCAGTGGCCGGCTCAGCGGAACCGCCCGCCGGCGACCGCAACCTCCGGCATCGATCCACTGCGATCCACATGGTCGCACCGACATCTTCCGGTAAAGTATACCGTTGGCATTACAGTTTCATCCCGGAAGGAACGCGGATGGACCATGAGAATTTCCGGGCCGAGAGCTCGGCCATCCCGGGACGGCCGGACGAACTCACCGCGCGGTGGCTCACCACCGCACTCGGTGGCGCCGGAACCGCACTGGTCGAGCAGGTGGATGTGGAGCCGATCGGCACCGGTCAGACCGGTGCCACCTACCGGCTCACGGCGAGTTACCGGACCCCGCCGCCCACCACCCGGCTACCGGATACGTTCGTGGTGAAACTCCCGGCTCAGGACGACGGTGTACGCGCCGGGGTCACGCTGGGTTACCGCAGCGAGGTGGAGTTCTACTCCGGGATCGCACAGCAGACGAAAGTCCCGGTACCGCACTGCCATCACAGCGCGGTGAACGACGATGCCTCCGAGTTCGTCTTGCTGCTCGACGATCTGGCTCCGGCGGCACCCGGCGATCAGGTGGCCGGGTGCGGTGAGGCGATCGCGCTGCGGGCGGTGACAGCGCTGGCAGGTCTGCACGGCCCCTCGTGGTGCGATCCGGACTGGCTGACCATTCCGGCGGGCGCGATGCCGAAGCCCGGTGACGCGGCGGCGGCCGACGGCCTCGGCCAGGTGGCCGCCCTGGCGCTGCCCGCCACGCTGGAACGCATCGGCCCGGCGCTGTCCGGCGACGAACGCGATACTCTGCGCGCCGCGCTGGAACTGATCACCCCGTGGCTGCTGGCCGACACCGGGCGCTACGCACTGATGCACGGCGACTACCGGCTGGACAATATGCTCTTCGACGATTCGCGGTTCTACGTCGTGGATTGGCAGACCCTGGGCGTCGGCCTGCCCGCCCGCGACCTGGCCTACTTCACCGGCACCTGCCTGGAGCCGGAACTGCGGGCGGCGGCGGAAACCAGGCTGGTCGGGGCCTACCACGCGGCCCTGCTCCGGTACGGCGTGCGCGACTACGATCTGGATACCTGTCTGCTCGACTACCGGATCGGAATGCTACAGGGCCCGTTGATCATCGCGCTCGGTACCGCGTTCGCCACTCCGACCGAACGCGGCGAGGCGCTGTTCCGCGTGATGCTGCGCCGCAGCTGCCGCGCGATCCGTGAACTCGGCACGCTCGACCTGGTGCGCGCCGCCGGCGCGCATCTCTGAACGAACAGGAGACACCGACGATGGATCTGGGACTCACCGGCGCGACCGCGGTCGTGGTGGGCGGAAGCAGCGGGATGGGCCTCGCCACCGCGCGTTGCCTCGCCGAGGAAGGCGCCCGCGTCGCGGTGATCGGCCGCTCCGCGACCGCCGTCACCGATACCGCCCTCGACCTGACCGAGCACGGCAGCCCGGACGCGGTCGGTTTGCCTGCGGACGTCCGCGACCCCGCGGCGGTCGACGCGCGCTTCGACGAACTCGCCGACCGCTGGGGCGGCGGGCTCAACGTCCTGATCAACGCGGTCGGGCCGGATGCTCGCGGCACTTTCGACACCCTCTCCCCCGAACACTGGCGCGAGGCGATCGACCACGGCGCAATGACAATGGTGAACTGTGTCCAGGCCGCGCTACCGCTGCTACGCCGCGCCGAATGGGCTCGTATCGTGAACTTCTCCGCGCACTCCACCCAGCGGCAGAACACCGGTCTGGTGGCCTACACCGCCGCCAAGTCGATGGTCACCAGTATTTCCAAGAACCTGTCACTGTTGCTGGCACCGGACGAGATCCTGGTCAACGTGGTCTCACCGGGCACCTTCGTGACACCGGGGCTCCAGAACTGGGCCCATTCGGTCGGCGTGGACAGTGCCGACCCCTACCGCCTCATGGCCGCCATCGGCGAACACTTCGGCCATCCCGCCCAGATGCCCCGCGCCGGGCTACCCGAGGAAATCGGCCCGGTGGTCGCCTTTCTCGCCTCCCGGCGCAACTCGTATATGACCGGTGCCAACGTCAACGTCGACGGCGGTTCGGATTTCACCTGACGAAGCAGACTCGGCCACCGGGTTCTGCACGAACGGCCCCGCGCCCCCCGGGCACGGCCTGGGGGCCGCGGCCGCCGACTCGAAGAACTCGCCCGAATACTCCTCTCTCGTCGGGCCCGGCGGCGCACTACTCGTCGGCCCCGGCCGAGGCCGGTGAGGCCGCACTCGATCCGCCGGGGCGCTTCGGACCTGTACCGCGCTGCGGTAGCGCGCGTACCGAGCGGTAGTGCGCGGCGGTCCGCAGGGCATCGGACAGCGCCGCCCACAGCTGTGGGTCGAGCGCGTTGCGTCGTTGCGGTCTGTTGAGGGTCAGCGTGCGGACGCCGCCGTCCTGGGATTGCAGCAGAACGGATTCGGTCACAGGAACAAATCCAGAGTGAGGGGACCGTCACCGGGCGTGACCCGGTAGCGGTCCAGCTCGGTAACACCGTGGGCGCGCAGCACATCCTCGTCGAGGAAGAAGTTCCCGGTGGTGCTCGCTGCCGTGCTCGTGAACACGAGATACGCGGCGTCGGCGCAGATCTCGGATGTGCGGAGGTGGCCACCCGCTCGGCGCCGCCGGGCCGGTTGCGGATCGCGGCGGTCCCGATCGTGGTCCGCGGCCACAGCGAATCAACGCCGATCCCGTCGGCGCGCAGTTCCTCGGCCGAGCCGAGGGTCGTCAACGACATCCCGTACTCGGCGATGGTGTAGCCGAGGCATTGTCCCGCCCAGCGCGGATCGAGCTTCAGCGGTGGCGACAGGGTCAGGATATGCGGGTTGTGGCCCGCCCGCGCCGATTTCCGCAGCGCCGGAATGGCGAGCGAGCTGAGCAGGTAGGTGCCGCGGCAGTTGATGTCCTGCATGAGGTCGTAGCGCTTCATCGGCAGCTCGGCGGCCGGGGCCGTATCGATCGCGGAGGCGTTGTTGACCACGAGGTCGATACCACCGAAGCGTTCGACGGTCCGCTCGATCGCCTGCGCGACCGTCGCATCGTCGCGGATATCGCCCACCACCGGCAGTGCCGCACCGCCCGCCGCTTCGATCTCCGCGGCGGCCGTGTGGATGGTGCCGGGCAGCTTCGGATGCGGTGCCCCGGTTTTCGCGATGAGTGCGATATTCGCGCCGGCCGCCGCGGCGCGGACGGCGACGGCCGGCCCGATACCGCGGCTCCCGCCCGACATGATCAGGGTGCGCCCGGCCGGCGTCCGGGCGCTGTCACCGGAGCCATCAGGTGGTGACGATCGTAGCGCCGGCCGTACCTGGCGCGCCGTAGAGCAGCGCGACGCCCGCCTTCGGGTCGTTGGGCACCTGCCGCTCCCCCGCGGTACCGCGCAGTTGCAGCACCAGTTCGTGCAACTGCCGCATACCCGAGGCCCCCATCGGCTCCCCGTTGGCGATGAGCCCGCCGTCGGTGTTCACCGGTATGGAGCCGGCGATCTCGGTGGCGCCCTCGGCGATCAGCTTCTCCTGGTCGCCGTGCGCACAGAGCCCGACCTCTGCCATATGGATGATTTCGGCGCCGGCGTCGGTGTCCTGCAACTGGGCGACGTCGATATCGGACGGCGCGATCCCGGCGGCCTCGAACGCGGCGCGCGCGGCGTAGACCGACGGCGCGACTTCCTCCTGCACCGGTGCATAGGTCGTGTTCACCTCGTAGGCACCGTATGTGCGGGTCCGGACCTCGACCGCCCGCACATAGACCGGCTTGGTGGTGAACCGGTGCGCGAGATCCGCCCGGCACATGATGACGGCGGCGGCGCCCTCGTTCGGAGCACAGAACATGTAGTGCGTCAATGGGTAGTTGAGCATCGGCGCCGCCAAAATCTCGTCTTCCGGGATCGGCTTGCGGCGGAAAGCATTCGGGTTCAGCCCGCCGTTGCGGTAGTTCTTCGCCGCGACCTTGGCCAGGGTGCGCTGGGAGATTCCGTGATCGTGCAGGTAGCGGTTGGCCTTCATACCGAAGAACTGGGTGGTCAGGTACTGGCCGTTCTCGCCGTACCATTTCGGCATCCCGACCAGGGTGGGGTCGACGGTGAACGCTCCGCGCGGATGCTTGTCCAGGCCGACCGCGATCCCGATATCGTATTTGCCGAGGCGGATGGCGTCGGCGCAGGCCTCGGTGGCGCTGGCGGCGGTGGCGCAGGCGTTGAACACATTGGTGAACGGCACGCCGGTGAGCCCCATCAGACTCACGATGGCGTCGGGATTGGCGACTTCCCAGCTGCCACCCACCGCGAACTGGATATCCTTCCACTCCAGTCCGGCATCGCCCAATGCGGCCCGGATGGCATCCGTGCCCATCTGCATCGCAGTCTTGCCCTCGAAGCGGCCGAATGGGTGCAGGCCGACACCGATGATCGCGACATCGTTGGTCATCTGGAACTCCTGGTCGTCTACAGCGGCTGGAAGGCGAAGGTGAGGACCTCGTTGCCGTCGGCATCGGTGCCGAGCGGCACGGTGGTCAGGCCGACCCGCATACCGAATTCCAGTTTTTGCGGGTCGTTCTCGGTGAGCCTGCCCTCCACCCGGATGACGTCGCCGAGTTGCACCAGCCCGACGCCGAACGGAACGAATGTCTTCGCCGTCTCGTCGCCGAGGTAGGGCGGTCCGGGCAGGAATCCCTGCGTTGTCCAGGCCACCAGGACGCCTTCGCTGGGCAGATCGATGGGCTCGATCGCCGGCCGGCTGCACCGCGGGCACAGCTGCTGTACCGGGAATACCGTCGCCTCGCAGTCACCGCAGGTCCCGCCCACGAGCCGGAAGTCACCGTCCGGCCACGTCGATATCTCCGGTGCGATCATTCGCTGCATCGTTATCGTCCTCGCTTCTACCGATAGCCTTACCGTATAGCCGGCCGGGCGATGGGCCGTACCGGATCCGGCCATGCAATGGTAGCTTACGGTAATATCAACGGTAACCATTTCGACCTGCTAGTTGCGAGGTGGATTCATGAGCTCGAAAATTCCCGGTGACCTCGAGGACCTGCTGCACCGGCCCCTCGTGGGCGTTCTCGCGACCGTGCCGCCCGACGGGTCGCCGGAGCAGTCACCGATGCGCTTCACCTGGGACGGCGCACATCTGCGTATGAGCCATACGATCCCGCGGCGGAAGTTCACCAGCCTGCAGGCCAATCCGAACTACTCGTTCCTGCTCACCGACCCCGACGCGCCGGCGCGCTGCCTGGAGATTCGCGGTTGGCTGGTGACCGTAGAAGGCGACGAGGACGGAAAGTTCTATGCCGAACTCGGCGAGCGCTACGGAGACACCGACTGCGAGCCGCCTGCAGACGTGGAGGACCGGGTCGTTCTGATTCTCGACACCACCAGATTCGTCGCCAAATAGCCGTTCAGGAGAACCCGATATGACTCGAGCCCCGGATATTCCCATCTTCGACGCCGACGCGCATATGTACGAGACGGCCGATGCCCTGACCAGGTACCTGCCCGAGCGGTACCGGCAGGCGGTGCAGTACGTCCGGATCGGACGGCACACCCGGATCGCGATCAACGGCCGGATCACCGACTTCATCCCGAATCCGACCTTCGAACGAGTCGCCGCACCCGGCGCGCACGAGAAGTTCTTCGCCGGCGAGAACACCGAGGGCCTGACCTTGCGGGAGATGCAGGGCGAGGCCATCGAGGCCCCGGCCGCCACCCGCAACCCCGCGGACCGGATCGCCGAACTCGATCGCCAGGGCGTCCGGGAGACGCTCAACTACCCCACCCTCGCCAGTCTGGTCGAGCATTCCGCGGCCGACGACCCCGAGCTGACCATGGCGATCGTCCACGCGCTGAACCGGTGGATGCTGGAGCACTGGAGTTACGTCTACGAGGACCGGATATTCAGCACCCCGGTCATCAACTGCGCCGAGGTCGACGGCGCCCGGCGGGAGTTGCAGTACATCCTGGACAACGGCGCGAAAGTCGCACTGATCAAACCGGCGCCCGTGAAAGGCGTGAACGGCTGGCGTTCGCCGGCCCTGCCCGAGTTCGACGCGTTCTGGCGCGACGTGGAGGACACAGGCCTGCCGATCGTGCTACACGCCAGCCAGCCGCCGCTGGACGAATACGTCAACAGATGGGAGCCGCCCGCCACGAATAACTTCATGGCGATGAGCTCGTTCCGCTGGCTGGCGCTGGGGCACCGGGAGATCTCGGACATGATCGGCAGCCTGATCTGTCACGGCACCCTGACCCGGTTTCCCCGGTTGCGGATCGCCAGTGTGGAGAACGGCAGCTCGTGGATCCATCCGCTGTTCCATGATCTGGCCGATCTGACCAAGAAGATGCCGCAGAACTTCCCCGAAGATCCCCTGGACGTGTTCCGCCGCAATATCTGGGTCAGTCCGTTCTGGGAGGGCTCGGTCGCCGATGTGGTCGACACCGTCGGCTGGGACCGGGTGATGTTCGGCTCCGACTACCCGCATCCGGAGGGGTTGCCCGAGCCGAAGGCGTACTGGAAATACGCCGAAGGCATGGACAACCGGCGCACCTGGGATTTCCTCGGTGACAACGCGCGCCGATTCCTGGGCCTGCCGATCGAGAATCCGGACCCGGCCGCTGCCGAACCACCGTCAACGGCAGCACCGGCAGCGCTATAGTTTTACTTACAGTAAAGTGCTCGAAGGGAGTACCTCCGTGGACAAGAACGATATGATCCTCGTCAGCGTCGACGACCACATCATCGAACCGCCCGATATGTTCGCCAACCATCTGCCCGCGAAGTACGCCGACGATGCGCCGCGCCTGGTCCGGATGGACAACGGCGCGGATATGTGGAAGTTCCGTGACCGGGTGATCCCGAACGTGGCGCTCAACGCCGTCGCGGGCCGCCCGAAGGAGGAGTACGGCCTCGAGCCCGAGGGTCTCGACGAGATCCGGCCCGGCTGCTACGACGTGGACGAGCGGGTCAAGGATATGAACGCCGGCGGTGTGCTGGCGCAGATGAACTTCCCCTCCTTCCCCGGTTTCGCCGCCCGACTGTTCGCCACCGAGGACTCGGATTTTTCCCTGGCTCTGGTGCGGGCGTACAACGATTGGCATATCGACGAATGGTGCGGCGCCTACCCGGGCCGTTTCATTCCCATGGCACTTCCGGTGATCTGGGACGTCGAACTGTGCGCCGAGGAAGTGCGCCGGGTATCGAAGAAGGGCGTGCATTCGCTCACTTTCACCGAAAACCCGGCTGCGCTCGGCTACCCGAGCTTCCACGACGAGTACTGGAACCCGCTGTGGAAAGCCCTGGTGGACACCGACACTGTACTCAATGTGCACATCGGCTCATCGGGCAAACTTTCCATCCCCGCCACGGACTCTCCGCCGGATGTGATGATCACCCTGCAGCCGATGAACATCGTCTCCGCGGCGGCCGACCTGCTCTGGTCACGCCCGGTGAAGGAGTACAAGGACCTGAAGATCGGGCTGTCCGAGGGCGGCACCGGCTGGATCCCCTACTTCCTGGAGCGTATCGACCGCACCTTCGACATGCACTCCACGTGGACGATGCAGGACTTCGGCGGCAAGCTGCCCAGCGAGGTGTTCCGCGAGCACTTCCTGACCTGCTTCATCAGCGACCCGATCGGTGTCCGGCTGCGCCACGAGATCGGTATCGACAACATCGCCTGGGAAATGGACTACCCGCACAGCGATTCGATGTGGCCGGGCGCACCCGAGGAACTCGAGTCGGTGTTCGAGGCCGAGAACGTCACCGACGACGAGATCCACAAGATGACCCACCTCAATGCCATGAAGTGGTACTCGTTCGACCCCTTCACCCACGTACCCGAGGAGAAGGCGACCGTCGGCGCCCTCCGCGCCGCCTCGGCCGGCCACGACGTCAGCATCAAGGCGCGCAGCCACCACCAGACCACAGCCGCGGAGAAACTGGCCGCCTTCCGCTCCCAGATCGATGCGGCCACCGCACACACCGCCAGCGAATAGCGGCATCCGGCGATCGCGAACCCGACGGCCGGACCGAAAGGATTCTGAATATGACGACGCTGGATTATCTCGCTGTAGACGTCGACAACCACTACTACGAACCGCTGGACGCGTTCACCCGCCATCTGCCCAAGGAGTTCAGAACCCGCGGCGTGCAGATGGTGACCAGCGGTAAACGCACGCTGGCCCTGATGGGCGAGAAGGTCAACCACTTCGTCCCCAACCCGACGTTCGACCCCATCGTCGAACCGGGCTGCCTCGATCTGCTGTTCCGCGGCGAGATCCCCGAGGGCGTGGACCCGGGGTCGCTGATGAAACTGGACCGGCTACCGGATCATCCCGAATACCAGAACCGCGAAGCCCGGGTGAAGGTCCTGGACCGGCAGAAGCTCGAAACGGTATTCATGCTGCCGACCTTCGCCTGCGGCGTCGAGGAAGCACTCAAGCACGATATTCCCGCCACAATGGCGTCCTTGCACGCGTTCAACCTGTGGCTGGACGAGGACTGGGGGTTCGACCGTCCCGACGGACGGTTCGTCTCGGCACCGATCATCTCGCTCGCCGATCCCGAAGCCGCCGTCGCCGAGGTCGAATTCGTACTGGAACGGGGGGCGAAGCTGGTGCTGGTGCGTCCCGCGCCGGTCCCGGGTGTGACCGGGCCCCGCTCCCTCGGCGATCCACTGCACGACCCGGTGTGGGCGCGCCTGGCCGAAGCCGGCGTACCGGTGGGTTTCCATCTGTCCGACAGCGGCTACCTCGCCATCGCAGCACTGTGGGGCGGTAAGGCGACATTCGAAGGATTCGGCAAGAAGGATCCGCTGGATCAGCTCCTGCTCGACGACCGCGCGATCCACGACACGATGGCCTCGATGATCGTGCACCAGGTGTTCACCCGCCACCCGAAGCTGAAGGTGGTCAGCATCGAGAACGGCTCGTACTTCGTCTACCGGTTGATCAAACGACTGAAGAAGGCCGCGAACACGGCGCCCTACCACTTCACCGAAGATCCGGTGGAGCAGCTGAAGAACAACGTCTGGATCGCCCCCTACTACGAGGACGACGTCAAGCTCCTCGCCGAGACCATCGGCGTGGACAAGGTCCTGTTCGGCTCCGACTGGCCCCACGGCGAAGGGCTCGCCGACCCCACCACCTTCACCGCCGATATCCCCCAGTTCCCCGAATTCTCCTACGAAGACACCCGGAAGGTGATGCGCGACAACGCACTCGAGCTGCTCGGCGCCAAGGTTTCGACCGGCGTGTCTTCCTGATCACCGACGGTGGGACGGGCCACCGACAGGGGGATTACGCGCCATGGCACGGCACACGGGACGACCCTGGACCGAGCGCTCCGGGCGAGGAACCGGAACTCGCGTGCCGGCGCCGGGCTCAACGAAGCGGTCTGATTCCGTTTCCGCATGGCATTCGACCGCGGCGGCATCGCTGAGCGGGTGGACATTCTCGATGATCACCTCGATATCGCCGGACACAGAAGTCCGGCAATATCGTCGAGATTGTGCCGGTCGGGCAGGCTGTCGACGGGTGCGGGCATCGGACGAGCCGAAGCGCATCATCGCTTCCCGGCCCCGCCCCGTCGGCGGCGCACATGGTAACGAGCGCCGCGATTCCCAGCATGATCGATGCCCGCGCCGGGCTCCCCCGTGTCCGTAACTTTCGCGATCCTGCAACACCTATTCCGGTAGCGTGGAGCGGTGCCCGCCCTCCGGCGCGGGCGCCGCGGGGGGGGACGGCCGGTCCCCCGCGGGGGGGGGCGTTGACGCCCCAAAAGGGCCGTGATGGTGGGGGGGTGGGGGGTATGCGCGGCGGGGATGTTTGCGTGGGGGGGATTTGCGACCCCGTG
>NZ_JARWOV010000114.1 GCF_029868855.1 Nocardia carnea
GCTGTGGTTTGGTGTGGTGTGGGTGGTGCGGGGGGCCGTTCTTCGTTGCTCGTTTCCTGTCCCCCCCCCCCCCCCCCCCCCCCCCCCACCCCGCCCGGAGGCTTCGCCCCCGGACCCCCGTCGGGTGTGAACCCGATCGGATGCGGACCGCGTCGAGAAACTCGACCGGTGCGGATTCGAGTGGGTGGCCCGGTGCAGCGACCCGCCGCGGCGGTGACAACATAGAGGCTTCCCCGGTCTGCCGACCGGGGAAAAACTGTGTTCACGCCCCGGTGTGGACCACAACGAAGGATTGGACGGACGTGAAGGTTCAGCCGAGCGTCAAGAAGATCTGCGAGAAGTGCAAGGTGATCCGGCGTAACGGCCGGGTCATGGTGATCTGCGACAACCTGCGGCACAAGCAGCGGCAGGGCTGACACCGGCGCCGAGCACCGAACGCGGTTCGGATTGGCACGAAAAGAAGACCTCCCAGCGCCAGCCGCACACTGAGGATTTTTCCGGATTTCTTCCGGAAGGTGTGCGTGCCTACCCCCGGAACGGAGGCCGGGGCCCCACCAGACGAGGGGACGGACAGGGAGCAGACCTCCGCAACAGTGAAGGAACTGCCAGATGGCACGTCTCATGGGCGTCGATCTCCCGCGCGAAAAGCGCATGGAGATCGCACTGACCTACATCTTCGGCATCGGTCGTACCCGCTCCAAGGAGATCTTGGCCGCCACGGGCGTGAGCCCGGACCTGCGCTCGAAGGATCTCACCGATGAGCAGGTCACGCAGCTGCGTGACTACATCGAGAGCTCGTCTCTCAAGGTCGAAGGTGACCTCCGCCGTGAGGTTCAGGCCGATATCCGTCGCAAGATCGAGATCGGCTGCTACCAGGGCCTGCGCCACCGTCGTGGCCTCCCGGTCCACGGCCAGCGCACCAAGACCAACGCGCGCACCCGCAAGGGTCCCAAGCGCACCGTCGCCGGCAAGAAGAAGTAGGGGATAACAGATGCCTCCGAAGTCCCGGGCCTCCGGCCCGAAGAAGAGCCAGAAGTCGCGTCGCAGGGAAAAGAAGAACGTCCCCCACGGCCACGCGCATATCAAGAGCACGTTCAACAACACGATCGTGTCCATCACCGATCCCTCCGGCAACGTCATCTCCTGGGCGTCCTCGGGCCACGTCGGGTTCAAGGGTTCGCGCAAGTCGACCCCGTTCGCCGCGCAGCTGGCCGCCGAGAACGCGGCCCGCAAGGCGCAGGAGAACGGCGTCAAGAAGGTCGATGTCTTCGTCAAGGGCCCCGGGTCCGGCCGCGAGACCGCGATCCGTTCGCTGCAGGCCGCCGGCCTGGAGGTCGGGACGATCTCCGATGTCACTCCGCAGCCGCACAACGGCTGCCGTCCGCCCAAGCGGCGTCGCGTCTAAGCGGGAAGGAAGGTAGAGCACAATGGCCCGTTACACCGGACCCATCACCCGCAAATCGCGTCGCCTGCGCGTCGACCTGATCGGCGGTGACCAGGCTTTCGAGCGTCGCCCCTACCCGCCCGGCCAGCACGGCCGCGCGCGGATCAAGGAGAGCGAATACCTGCTGCAGCTGCAGGAGAAGCAGAAGGCCCGCTTCTCCTACGGCGTCATGGAAAAGCAGTTCCGCCGGTACTACGAAGAGGCCAACCGCCTCAAGGGCAAGACCGGTGACAACCTGCTGCGTCTGCTGGAGACCCGGCTGGACAACGTCGTGTACCGCGCCGGTCTGGCCCGGACCCGGCGGCAGGCCCGCCAGCTGGTCAGCCACGGCCACTTCCTGGTGAACAACAAGAAGGTCAACGTTCCTTCTTTCCAGGTCACCCAGTACGACATCATCGATGTCAAGGAGAAGTCGCTGGGCACCCTGCCGTTCCAGGTCGCCCGTGAGACCGTCGGCGACCGTCCGGTCCCCGGCTGGCTGCAGGTCGTCCCGGGCCGGCTGCGGATCCTGGTGCACTCCATGCCGGAGCGCGCCCAGATCGATGTGCCGCTGCAGGAACAGCTGATCGTCGAGTACTACTCGAAGTAACGGCTGTGTGCATTTGGTATGAGCGAGGGCCCTGCGTGGTGACGCTGCGCTACCGCCTTCGGGCCTGACCCGCTCATACCGTGCCGCTGGTGCGGGTCGTCGAGAGGACGGCCCGCACAACCCCTAGACGAGGCGTCAAATAGCGGGCGCCCAACACAGGAGGATTGATCCCATGCTGATTTCCCAGCGTCCGACCCTCACCGAAGAGGTCATCGCCGACAACCGCTCGAAGTTCACCATCGAACCCCTCGAGCCCGGTTTCGGGTACACCCTCGGTAACTCGCTGCGGCGCACCCTGCTGTCCTCGATCCCGGGGGCCGCGGTGACCAGCATCCGCATCGACGGCGTTCTGCACGAGTTCACCACCGTGCCCGGTGTGAAGGAAGATGTCACCGACATCATCCTGAACCTCAAGGGCCTGGTCGTGTCCTCCGAAGAGGACGAGCCGGTCACCATGTACCTGCGCAAGCAGGGCCCGGGGACCGTCACCGCCGATGACATCGTGCCGCCGTCGGGTGTGGTCGTGCACAACCCGGACATGCATATCGCCACCCTGAACGACAAGGGCAAGCTCGAGATCGAGCTGGTCGTCGAGCGCGGTCGCGGTTACGTTCCGGCGGTCCAGAACAAGGCGACCGGTGCGGAAATCGGCCGGATCCCGGTGGATTCGATCTACTCGCCGGTGCTCAAGGTGACCTACAAGGTCGAGGCCACCCGTGTCGAGCAGCGCACCGACTTCGACCGGCTCATCCTCGACGTGGAGACCAAGAACTCCATCAGCGCGCGGGACGCGCTCGCCTCGGCGGGCAAGACCCTGGTCGAACTGTTCGGCCTGGCCCGTGAACTGAACGTCGAAGCCGAAGGTATCGAGATCGGCCCCTCCCCGGCCGAGGCGGATCACATCGCCTCCTTCGGGCTGCCGATCGAGGATCTGGACCTCACCGTCCGTTCCTACAACTGCCTGAAGCGCGAGGGTGTGCACACCGTCGGCGAGCTGGTGGCGCGTACCGAATCGGATCTGCTGGATATCCGCAACTTCGGCCAGAAGTCCATCGACGAGGTCAAGGTCAAGCTGCACGCGCTGGGCCTGTCCCTCAAGGACAGCCCCGCGTCCTTCGACCCGTCCAGCGTGGTCGGCTACGACGCGACCACCGGCACCTGGTCCGACAGCGGCACTTTCAGCGACGACAACGGCGGCGAGCAGGACTACGCCGAAACCGAACAGCTCTAGGTCACCGGGGTAGGCGCCCCGGAACGGCCTTTACCAAGGAGAACCCACAATGCCCAAGCCCAAGAAGGGTGCTCGCTTCGGCGGGTCGGCGTCGCACCAGAAGGCGATCTTCGCCAATCTGGCGACGGCGCTCTTCGAGCACGGTCGGATCACGACCACCGAGGCCAAGGCCAAGGCGCTGCGCCCCTACGCCGAGAAACTGGTCACCAAGGCCAAGGCCGGCACCCTGGCCGACCGCCGCGAGGTGCTCAAGGTGATCCGGAACAAGGACGTCGTGCACGATCTCTTCGCCGAGATCGGTCCGTCGTTCGAGGGCCGCAACGGCGGCTACACCCGGATCATCAAGACGCTCCCGCGTAAAGGCGACAACGCCCCCATGGCGATCATCGAGCTGGTCCGGGAACAGACCGTGACCAACGAGGCCGATCGCGCCCGCCGGGTGGCCGCGTCGAAGCAGGCCGAGGAGCAGGCCGCCGAGGCCGAGACCAAGGCCGACGAGACCGAAGCCGAGGCCCCCGAGGCTCCGGCCGAGGAAGCCGCGGCCGACGACAAGGCGTAATTCGTCTGCCGTGGGCGTACGCGACCACGGTTCGTCGCCGGGGCCCCCCCCCCCCCCCCCCCGCCGCGCGCCCCGCCCCCTGCCCCCGTTTCCGGAGGATGATCTGGTGAGCGAATACGAGCCGCAACCGCAGGCCGGTCCTCGGGCCGCTGCCGCCCGCCGAGTCACTGCGGCAGGGATGCCCGTAGGGGTCGCGGTGCAGGCCGGGGTTCCGCGTGACGCCGAGGTACCGGTGCCGGATCGCGCGACCCAGCCCTCGCCGCCCGGCTCGATCCCTGGGGCGACGACGGCCGCGGTGCGTCGCGCCGACGGTGAATCAGAACGGCCGGAGACCGGCGAAAGGCGTGTTGCAGCGCCCCCGGTAGTTCGGTTCCGGCTGGATATCTCTTACGACGGCACCGAATTCACGGGCTGGGCGCGGCAACCCGGACTGCGGACCGTGCAGGGTGAGCTAGAAGAGGCGCTGGGCAAGGTGCTGCGGGAGCCGGTACAACTCACGGTCGCGGGCCGGACCGACGCCGGTGTGCACGCCGAAGGTCAAGTCGCGCACTTCGATACCGCGGCGGACGTGGACGTGGACAAGTTGATCCACCGGATGGCGAAATTCCTGCCCAAGGATGTGCGGATCATCGGGATACGCCCGGTACCGGCAGAATTCGACGCCCGTTTCTCGGCGATCCGCCGGCATTACGTCTACCGCCTCACCACCGCGCCCCACGGTGCCGACCCGCTGTCCGCACGCAGCGTGGTGGGCTGCCGGCCGGTCGACCTCGCGGCCATGCGCGCCGCCTCCCGAACCCTGCTCGGCCTGCACGATTTCGCCGCCTTCTGCCGTCGCAGGGAGGGCGCCACCACAATTCGGGAACTGCAGCGATACGAGTGGGTGCGCGAGGGTCACCGGCTCGACGCCTATGTGAGCGCCGACGCCTTCTGCTGGTCCATGGTGCGCAGCCTCGTGGGTGCGGTCCTCGCAGTGGGGGAGGGCCGGCGCACTCCGCAATGGGTGGCGGGGCTGCTGGACGAACGGCAGCGTTCGAGTGCAGTTACGGTGGCGCCCGCGCACGGGCTCAGCCTGGTCGCGGTGGACTATCCGGCGGAATCCGCACTGGCCGCCCGCAACGCGGAGACCCGGGAGATGCGGTCGATATCGTCGGGCGGCTGCTGCGGGGGTGGATAGGATCGGCTGCATGGCAGGGCAGTTGGTGGTTTTCGCCGGTTTACCCGGAACCGGGAAGACGACGCTGGCCCGTGCCCTTGCCGACGAGCTGGGAGCGACCTTCCTACGCATCGATACCGTGGAGGCGGCCATCGTCTCGACCCTGATGGCGTTCGAAGGAAACCCTGTCGGCTACGTCGTCGCCGCATGGGTGGCCGATGACCAGCTTCGGGGCGGCCGGTCCGTGGTCGTCGACGCCTGCAACAACCTGGTGGTGGCCAGGAGAACGTGGCGCGATCTGGCCCAGCGATCGAGCCTGCCGCTGCATTATGTGGAGGTGGTTTGTTCCGACGTGGCCGAGCATCGCCGCCGCGTAGAGACGCGAACCCCCGATTGGCCGGGCCAAGGCAATCCGACCTGGGCACAGGTCCGGGCGCGACCGTGGGAACCTTTCCTGGAGTCGCGGATACTGGTGGACAATATCGGCGATATCGCGGCGCACGTGGCCAGGATCCGTAGTGAACTGAGCGCCGGGTGAGGGCGCATCGACACGGTGCGATAAGAGCTTTCGACCCCCGGAGTTCGGTATCACGTGATTGCCCATGCCGATTCCGGCGGGCATTCGGGGATAGGGTCGGTAACGGAATGGTCCCGCCGACGAGAGGGTTGCGGTAGTTATGACGATTGATCTCGGACGTTACGGCGTATGGCGTTACTACAAGCTTTTCACCCCCGAAGCGGCGGCCGAGCTGGAGGGCCTCGGATACGGGGCGCTGTGGCTGGGTGGTTCGCCGACCGCCGACCTGCCGGTGGTGGAAGATCTGCTCGCGGCGACCGAAACGCTGAAGGTGGGCACCAGCATCGTCAATATCTGGACCGCGCCGGCCGGTGCGGTCGCCGAATCCTTCCACCGGATCGAGCAGCGGTTCCCGGGCCGCTTCGTGCTCGGTATCGGCTGCGGTCATCCCGAAGCCGATAAGCCCTACCGATCCCCATACGAGGCGCTGGTCGAATACCTGGACGAACTGGACGCCGCGAAGGTGCCGGTCTCCGGTCGCATGCTCGCCGCGCTCGGTCCCAAAGTTCTGAAATTGGCCGGCGACCGCACCGCGGGTGCCCTGCCCTACCTCACCACGCCGCAGCACACCGAGCAGGCCCGCACCGCAGTCGGTGACGCACTGCTGGTACCCGAGCAGAAACTGGTCCTCGATACCGACCCGGAAAGCGCCCGCGCCACCGGCCGCTCGGTTGTCGATATGTATCTCGGATTGCGTAACTACACCACCAACCTCCGGCGGCTGGGTTTCACCGACGACGATATCGCCAAGCCCGGTAGCGACCGTCTGCTCGACGCGCTCGCCGTGCACGGGTCCGCCGAGCAGGTCGCCGAACAGGTCCGCGCGCATATCGACGCGGGTGCCGACCACCTCGCGCTGCAACCTCTGGGCGAGGACTATCTCGCCACCGTGCGTGCTCTGGCTCCGCTGCTCACACAGGGCGGCCGGTAGGCCCTCACGAGGCGGCCCGGTGCAGGGATACCGGGCCGCTGCCCCGCGGTTGCCGGCTGCGATCTACCTCGGCCGCAGTCCGTCCGGGCCCGCGATAGCCCGGTACGGAGCGACTGTATATGCGGCAGAGGCGCAGGTAGGTTCCGGTTCGTCGCGGCCGGGCCCGCCGGGTTCAGGAGCGGACGAGGCGGGCGATGGCGTCGGTGGCCTCTTTGATCTTGGCTTCGGCCTCGGGGCCGCCGGCGACCGCCGCATCGACCACGCAGTGGCTCAGGTGGTCCTCGAGCAGCCCCATCGCGACGGCCTGCAGTGCCTTGGTCATCGCGGAGACCTGCGTGAGGATATCGATGCAGTACTTCTCCTCCTCGACCATCCGCTGCAGGCCCCGCGACTGGCCCTCGATCCGGCGTAGCCGCTTCAGATAGTCTTCCTTGCTCGTGATGTAGCCGTGGTGTGTGTGCCCATGGGCGGCCGCCGTGTCGGTGGCCGTGTCGGCGGGGGTGGGATCGGAAGTCACCGGGTATCTCCTCTGCGCCGGTCGGAAGACCGTGAATACCCCCATAGGGTACATCTACCGGCGATTTCTGTCAGGTGCCGCCGTGCGTTCGCAGGCACGGCGCGCGAGAATCGACACTATGACATCCCACGATCGGCCTGCACTGGCGGTTATCGGCGGTAGCGGATTCTACGACTTTTTCGACGGCGCCATGGAACCGGTTACGGTGCGCACGCCGTACGGCGATCCGAGCGCGCCGATAGCGGTCGGCACCGTAGAGGGGCGTCCGGTCGCGTTCCTGCCCCGCCACGGAACGCGGCACGAATATTCCCCGCACACGGTGCCCTATCAGGCGAATATGTGGGCGTTGCGTTCGCTGGGCGTCCGGCGGATCTTCGCCCCGTGTGCGGTCGGCAGCCTGCGCCCCGACTGGGGGCCGGGCACCGTGGTCGTTCCGGACCAGCTGGTCGACCGGACCTCCGGCCGGGCCCAGACCTACTTCGATGCCAACGGCATCCACGTATCGTTCGCCGATCCGTACTGCCCCGATCTGCGCGCGGTCGCGGTGAAATCCGCCGACAGCGCCGTCCACGTGCAACCGCACGGAACCATGGCCGTGATCCAGGGCCCGCGTTTCTCCACTCGCGCCGAAAGCCGGTGGTACGCGGCGCAGGGCTGGGAGCTGGTCAATATGACCGGTTACCCCGAGGCCGTCCTCGCCCGTGAACTGGAAATGTGTTACGCCGCCCTGGCCCTGGTCACCGACCTGGATGCCGGCCTCACCGAAGGCGACGGGGTGCGGGCAGCGGACGTCTTCGCCGAATTCGAACGCAATATCGGGCCCTTCAAGAAGCTGGTCCACGACGCCGTCGCCGCCATCGCCGATACCGATACCTGCGAGCACTGCCGAGTACATGCCGGTGTCGCACTCCCGTTCGAACTGCCGTGAGCCGGGCAGATGAGGCGGCCGGCCGGGCTCGTGCGGTGGACACTCCGCTTCGATTGGAGGTGATCGTCGCCAGTATCCGGCCGGAACGTTTCGCCCCCGTGGTCGCCGACTGGTTCGTCCGCACGGCCCGCACCCGGCCGGAATTCGAGACCGGGGTGATCGATCTGCTGCACACCCCGCTTTCGCCGGATCTTTCCGAAACGCCGGAAAGCGAGGGTTTCCGGCAACGACTCGCGGCCGCTGACGCCTTCGTCGCGGTGACGTCGGAGTACAACCACGGTTATCCGGCTTCATTGAAAACCGCGCTGGACAGTGCCAAGCACGAATGGCGGGCCAAACCGATCGGCTTCGTCTCCTACGGTGGCCTGTCGGGTGGCCTGCGGGCGGTGGAGCAGCTGCGACAGGTCGTCGCGGAAATCCATATGGTCTCCGTTCGCGAATCGGTGAGCTTCCACCGCGCCCGCAAACAGTTCGACTCCGCCGGCGATACCGGCAATGGTGCTGCCATAGATGCTGCCGACCGGATGCTCTCCCAGCTGGCCTGGTGGGGAAACGCCTTGGCCGCGGCTCGGGCCGGCGAGCCGTATCCGGGGTGAAACCGGTTCACGAACAGGATGCACAACCCGACTGCCGCTGATTACGTCGGGTTGGTCGAGTGCTGCTGCCGAGCTTCATCGGCGGTCTGTCGTAGCGAAGTGCGATGATGGCGCCGGGAGGAGGATTCGATGGAATCGACAGATCCACCGGAGCCGCGGCGGCCGGTATCGCTGGGGGAATGGGTGGCACGGGCCTTCGCGGTGGTGCTGCTCGTTCCGGTGCGGCTGGTCTGGGAGGCGCTGAAGCTGTGCGGGCGGGCAATCGTGGCGGCGGGTGTCTTCGTACTGGACAGATTGCTGGTGCCGGTGAGCCGGTTCGTCCGGTACCGGCTGGTGCGCCCGCTGTGGTTGTACCTGAGAGATGTGGTGTGGGGCTGGGCCTTACAGCACGTGCTGTGGGGGATGGTGCTCACGCCACTGGGCGCTTTTCTGCTGGACCGGGTGCTGCGCCCACTGCGCCGTGCGGTCGAGCAATGGCTCTGGCGGCGCCTGATTCGACCGGCGCTCGTTCTGGTATGGCGGTGGCTGCTCCGCCCGGTGCTGTACGCGCTCGCGGCGATCGCCGAATGGTTCCGGCGGTGGATTCTGCGGCCGGTGCTGTACGCCGTCGCGGTCACCGGCCGGTGGTTGTGGCAGTGGGTCGTCGTACGGCCGCTGCGCATGCTGGAGCGATGGGTCCTGCGGCCGTGCGGGATTCTCCTGGCGACTATCGCCTCGTACGGGTGGCGGGGCGCCACCGCCGTGGTCCGCGTGCTGGTCGTCGTGCCGTGTGTTTTCGTCTACCGCCATGCGCTGCGGCCGCTGCTGCGGGCACTGGCAGTGGCCGGTGCGGTGGTCGTGGTACGTCCCATCGCCTGGGTGCACCGGCGGCTGGTGGTGCCGATGAACCGGGCCGCGGCCGACCTGTTGAACACGGTGTTCGGCCGATGACACCGGCGTGCTCCGCCCCCGGTTTCCTCAGCGGCGCTGCGGCTGGCGGGCGGGGGCCGGCCGGGGCCGCTCCGCCGGCCGGCGAGTCCGGGGTTCGCCGATATAGGTGTGTTCGCGGGGGATCGAGACCAGGTTGAGCGGGATCTGGGTGGTCGCGGTGCGCAGGACAACCCGGCTGCCGATCGCGCCGGGCTGCTGGATCGAGAGATCCGGTTTGGTGGCGGGCCAGCCCATCGGGTCGCCGGTGACATAGATCGTGGTGATACCGGCGTGCGGGGCGGGCGCCATCACACCGTCTACGACGGTGGCAGTGAACCCGGCGTCCGACTGATGGGTCTCCAGCGCCAGCATCAGGCGTTCCGGGTTTCCGATCGTCTCGATCAGCTGATACCAGGCCTGCGGCCGGTTCGTGCGGACCAGAATTCGCTCACCGACAGCCAGCGCGCGGAACACCAGCTGCTGGGCCAGATACAACTCGCCGGCGACGTACACCGCGGAGATACCGGCGCCGATGATGCGCAGTGCCACACCGTTACCCTCGTCATCCGAGCCGATCAGCTGGCCACAGCCAGACGACGGCAGGGCGAGCGCGTCCAGGACCTCGATGGGGTATTCGGCGGTCGGCACCACATCTTCCACATCGGGGATACCGATCGGCAGATGCGCGAGCAGGCTTTCGCGGTGCCGGCCGTTCACCGACACCATTCCCTTCGACTTCGTCTTCTCCGGCATCTCCCGCAGCGTCGACCGCCAGGCCGCTCCGATGTGTACGGTGTCCGCGGTCGTGCCCGGACGCAGCCGCACCGCCACCGTGGTGCCCCGTGACTCCGCGACCCACAACTGCGAAAGAATCTCCGAACCGAGCTGTTTCGGGTCGATCGCCGCCCCGATGTTCACGCTGTTGCCGAGTTCGGCGTAACGCCACCGATGGGTGAGATCGCGCGCGTCGGCACCGTGGATGACCTGCCGCACGGCCGACCGGATCTCCGATGCCGTCAGCAGACGTGACGCGCAGCCCGCGTCCTCGAGGGTGCGCACGATCCGCTGGGTCGCGATGGTCACCGACCGCGCGGCGCCCTCGTCGCCACCGCCACGCCGGGCCGCGGCGCCGGGGCAGGCGACCATATCGAAACCGATCGCCAGCCAGACGGTGCGATGCGCCGTGGCCGGCAGCGGGCCCAGCAGCGATTCGTAGATGGCTCCCGCCGGGGTGCCGGAGCGGCTGCGGTGGCCGTGGCTGATGATGTCGATACCGCTGAGCAGGATGTCGTGCTGGGCGAGGCAGGTCGCCAGTTCGGCCATCGGCAGCAGGTGCGACGCGTGGACCGCGGTGCGGTCGATCCGGGTCAGCCCGCCGGGCGGGGGCAGGACCTCGACGACGGCGACAACCCGGCTCTCGTCCCAGTACAACCCGAGCGAACGGTCGTCCGGGCCCCGGAAATCGTCGCTGTCGCCGATCCGGTATTCCCGGTGGGCGCGGTACTTCCACCAGGTGGCGATCCAATCCAGCAGTACCCGGCGGCCGATCGGGAGCAACGGGATCAGGCCGGTGACCGCCGCGACCCCCAGCGCGATCCACGGGCTCAGCCCCACCAGCAGCACGACGATCGCCGCGCCGAGCGCGAGTACCTGTGCGATGAGCAGGTTCGGCATCGAAATACATCCGAACAGCAGATTGCGCCTGCGTCCCGCTGTGGCTGGCACGGCCATAAGAGTCCCCCAGGTACCCGGTGTCGGCCGGTTATCGGGCGGCCGAGCTGAACTACGTCCCCGGGAACTGTACTGTGTTCCGCGAGCACGAGCACAGTTCGGGGGAAGACGATGCCTTCAAAGCCCACAACTCGGTGGCAGATCAGCGGCTACAACTTTCTGGTTCGCCGGATGGAGCATGCGCTGGTGCGACGTGACGTGCGAATGCTGCACGACCCCATGCGTTCCCAGGTGCGGGCCTATGTGGTGGGACTGGTGCTGGCCGTAGTGGTGCTGGCGGGATGCGGTGTGCTGGCTCTGCTTCGCCCGCAGGACAAGGTGGGCGACAACAAGATCCTCATCGGCAAGGAATCCGGTGCCGTCTACGTGGTGCTCAACGATGTGGTGCATCCGGCGCTGAACCTGGCCTCGGCCCGGCTGGCCGCCGGTGACGCGCCGAAAGCGGTGATCGTCAAGGAATCAGAGGTCGGAAAGAAGGCGCGGGGTCCGCTGATCGGTATTCCCGGTGCGCCCGGCGCGATCCACTTCGATTCCGAAGGTAAAGGCCGGCAGTGGACCATCTGTGACGTGCTGAAGAACGACGGTAGCCAGGACCGGACGACTTCGGTGCTCGCGGGCGGTCTCGAACTGGGCGCGAAGGCCTCGGCGATGGAGCCGGGTAAAGCGCTGCTGGTCCAGGGGGAGAAGCACACCTACCTGGTGTACGACAACAAACGCGCCCGGGTCGATATGAACGATCGGCCGGTCACCGACGCCCTGAACATCACCGGTGCCACCCCGCGGCCGGTGAGCGAGGGTCTGATCAACGCGATCCCCGAGGTACTGCCGCTCATCGCCCCGCCGATCGCCGACCCCGGTGGTGCCCCCGACTACGAGATCGGCGACCACCGGATCGGTGAGGTGGTGCAGGTGGGCACCTCGCAGGAGTTCTATGTGGTGCTCGCCGACGGTTTGCAGCAGGTATCGCCGCTGACCGCGGACATCATCCGCAACGCAAACCCGCAGACCTCCAGCGATTTCATCATCGACCAAGCCCAGCGCACCCGCGCCGCCGTTTCTTCGGCCCTGCAGGTGCAGACCTACCCGGCGACGGCACCGAGCATCCTCGAGGCCATGGACCGGCCGGTGAGTTGCCTGTCCTGGAAACCGATCCCGGAGGCGGGCGAGAACACCGGCACCCGCGCCGAACTGCAGCTGATCACCGGGGTGAGCCTGCCGATGAAGGACAACGCCAAACTTGTCCCGCTCGCCCAGGCCGACGGTTCGGGACAGAACGTCGACTCCACCTACATCGCTCCGGGCACCGGCGCCTACGTCCAGACCACCGGTATCGAGCCGGACAGCAGGCGTAAGGACAGCATCTTCTATATCGCCGACACCGGTGTGCGGTTCGGGATCGAGAACGCCGACGCCGGGAAAGCACTCGGTATGCCGGAGAAGGCCGAACCCGCGCCCTGGCCGATCGTGGGACTCCTGGCGTCCGGCCCGACCCTGGGCCGGGAAGAAGCGCTGGTCGCGCACGACGGTGTCGCACCGGACCCGTCCCCGGCGGATCAGCCGGTCGCTTCCACGAAATAGGGCCGGGCCGGATTACGGCACTCACTGCCGCAGCAGATACGGAATACCGGAAGGTTCCGCGATACAAGTCGCGGAACCCTCGCAATGATCGGATCGGGCTCGCGAAGACCGAGTCCGGCGCGGAAATGCCGGCACGGTGATCCGCGAGCCGAAGACCTGTACCCGACCTCGAACAGCGGTTGCGTCCCGCGGGGTCACCAGGGTCATTGTGCCGGGGTCGGCAACGACCTTCGCGGTGTCGAATCGACCGCGCGGTTCACGAGTGGTCGCTGAGCCGGGTGTTCAAGGTGCTGGCCCGGGTCGCCATCACCGCGGAAGTCCTCGTGCTGAACGGCTGACCGAGACGGCGTGCCGGGCTGAATCTTTCGCAGCGGAGGTGCGCACCCGGCCCGGCCTCGGACCGGGCGCCGGGAGCACCCTCAGGCATCGTCTTCGCCGACTCCGAACCGGCGGCGCGTGGGGAACGATGCCAGGTAGCCGATGATCAGACCGGCGCCGATGATCCCGCTGCCGATGAGTGCCACGTTGCGGGCCGTGTGATCCGGCGGAGTCGGCGGCGCGGGTATCGCCAGTTGTTTGTTCATCGGCGGATTCGGTTGCTTGGGACGGAGTTCGTCGGTGACCTCGTTGGTCAGGGCGGCGACAGCGTCGACAGCGCCATAGCCCACGTACGGATTCCAGCCTTCCGCCGGTGCGTGCGCGGTCGCCTGGATCCGTTTCATCACTTCCACGGCCGACAGCTCCGGGAACCGTGAGCGGACCAGTGCGACCACACCCGAAACATAGGGTGCGGCGAAACTTGTTCCGTTGATACTCTGCTGGCCCTGCGCCGCGACGGTGCCGTTGATGACCCCGGTCCCGACCGCATCCAGAGACACGATGTTCTCTCCAGGCGCCGCGACGCTCAACCACGGTCCGGGAACGGTGAATTCGGAGGGCGCGCCGTCGGCATCGATAGAGCCCACCGAGAGCACCAGATCGTCGTAACGGGCCGGCGTGACATTGACGGTCGTTTTGGTCCACGGATCCGCGGCGGGATCGAGCGGATCCAGAATGTTGGTGTTGCCCTTGCAGTTGTCGTTGTCGGTATTACCCGCGGAGGTGACGACCACCGCGTTCTTCGTGTGCACCGCATAGTGCAGCGCCGCGCCCAGCGATCCGTCGGAGATGGGGCTGGAACTGCAGGCGACCTCGGAGATGTTGATTACCGTGGCGCCCATATCCGCGGCGCGGCGGATGGCCTGCGCCATGGTCGCAACATTGCCGTATCCCTCTTTGGAGAGGTCCTCGGGGGATTTGGTGGCATTGCTGCCCGCCTTCACGTATTTATCGCTCGTCTGGCGAATCGTGAGAATGGATGCCGCCGGCGCCACACCGGAAAAGCCTTGTCCCGGAACCTGGCTCGCGGCGATGATGCCCGCCACCAAGGTGCCGTGCGCATCGCAGTCCTCGGTGCCGTCACCGCTGTTGGCCACGAAATCGCCACCGGCCCGCAGACCCGGCAGCCGCGGGTGCCGGGCGACTCCGGTGTCGATAACCGCGACGACCTGGCCTTCTCCTCTGGAGAATTGCCATGCATGCGGGAGATCCAGTGCCGCCTGTGCGGCGGGCACGGTCGGCCCCTCCCCGCCGGCGACCGTACTGTTGCACGGGGCATTGTTCTTGCGTTCGGTCGGTTCGCTCGGTCTCGCCGGATCACCGGAAGGTACCTGGCCCGGATCCACCGCCGGTGGCCGGTCGGCGTAGGCGATCGGTTGCGCCAACCCCAATGACGTGCTCACCCCCAGAACCGCGGCCACGGCCGCGGTGCGGATCCCCCGGTTCACAGTCCGCGGACGAGGGAGTAGAGGTCGGCCACCCAGAACACGAGCGGCAGCACCGCGGCCACGAACCCGTATTCGATCAATTCGGCCGCCCGCCGCATCGGCGGCGTCGCCGACTGGTTGGGGACGATGATGCCGAGGATAAGGGCCGCGATCACCATCACCAGCGCCGCTCCGAATGCCGCCATCGGCAGATCGGCCACGAACGCCATGGCCGTGAGCATGACCAGCAGGATCGCGGCACCGGCGACGATCAGGATGACGGCCTGTTCCGCGCCGGCATAAGTCCGGCTGCGGAACATCAGAACCGCCGCACAGACGAGCGCGAGGGCGATGCCCTGCCAGTAGAAGCCGCCGTAGTCGGGATCGGCGGCCACCAATGCGCCGACCACTGTGACCAGTGCGGTCGCGGTGACCAGTCCGCTCAGGTAGGTGCGTGCCCGGATGGATTTCGCATGCAGGACGTCGAGGGTGGGCAGGGCGCGGTGGTCGTCGGGATCGTCCTCGGTGGGATCGATCGGAGTACCGGGGGCGGGCACCGGCGGCAGCGGAAGTTTCGCGAGCATCATCGAGATACGCGGAGCCAGCGACAGTGCACCGAGTCCGACGGCCGCCACCACGGCTCCCACGGCCTCGAGCCGCTGCGCGGTGAGCAGCCCGACCAGCGCCGAGGGCACCAGGAAAATCGCGACGGTGCCGGCACCGATGAACAACCCGAGTCCGACACCGGTCACCCGCCAGGCCAGGATCGCGGTGGCCCCGAACAATGTGGACCCGAGCAGCAGATGCGCCCAGCCGTAATGGTCCGGAACGATGAGCATTCCGCCGGTGAAAGCCAGTGGCAATGCGCATCCGCCGAGTACCAGGGAGGTTTTCGGATCTCCGTAGACGCGGCTGAGGACCATCGCCGCCGCCACCAGCAGCACGGTCACACCCAGCGCGATCGCGCCGGTGATCCAGCCGGGCATGGCATCGGGTGCGGCCAGCAGGCCCGTGCAACCCGCCAGCATGGCCAGAACAGCCAGCACCGAACCCGTGGTCCGCGCGGTTTTCGGATTCCACCCGCGGAAATGTTCCGCGTCGGCGACGGCGACGTTGTACATGATGTCGTCGAAAAGGGGCGTGGGCGCGGTGTTCGCGGAGTTCTCCAGCATCAGCAACTCACCGTCGCGGATGCCCTGTTCGCCCAGGCTCAGTGAGTTCGACAGCGGCGGCTGACCGATGCGCGCCAGCACCCAATCGGCCGGCTCGTACCGTTCGCCCTGATTGTCGAACTCGTTGGTGCGGCTGTGCGCGGCGACCATATCGACGACGCTGGGAATGACCAGGGCCACGGGCACATCGACCGGGATGGCCATATCGACCTGCGTGTGTTTGGCCAGAATGGTGACCCTGGTGAGATCCGGTGCGCGGACTATACCCCGCGAGGAATCTTCCTCCATATGGTCGAGTCGCGCATGCGTCACGCTTCCCCCAAGTTTGTTCGCTACCCTGCTCTTTTTCACGTTCTCCCAGCAGCCTGCGCGGGTTGCGTGCCCACGTCGCGGCCAGCAGAATGCAGGTCGAACTGTACGACATGTTCGCGCCTGCCTCTACACTGAGCCCGAACATCGCATTGCCACAAGGGGGATCTCGCTCGATGACCACGGTTCGGTTTCAGAGGCGTGCGCGCCGGGAGGTTCCACGGACCCCGGGCGGTGAAGTAACACTGCAACCGCCCCCGGAGATCCCCCGGGTAACCCCCGGAAACCTGCTGATGAAGCTCATGCCGGTGGTGATGATCATCGGCATGGTCGGGATGATGGCGTTGATGTTCACGCAGGGCGGCGGTATCGCGTCCAACCCGATGTCGCTGATGTTCCCGATGATGATGATGGTCTCGATGATCGGCATGTTCGCCGGTCAGGGCAACGGTAAGGGAGCCAAGGCCGCCGAGGCCAACGAGGACCGCAAGGACTACCTGCGTTATCTCGACCAGGTTCGCAAAGACGTCGACGTGACCGCCGCCGAGCAGCGGGCCGCAGTCGAATGGAGCCATCCCGAACCGGGCCTGGTCTGGATGCTCGCGGGCACCTCGCGGATGTGGGAGCGCCGCCCCAGCGACAAGGATTTCTGTCATGTGCGCATCGGGGTCGGTGGCCAGCGGCTGGCCACCCGCCTGGTGGCGCCGGAAACCGGCCCGGTGGAGGAACTCGAACCCATCGCCGCGGTATCGCTGCGGCGTTTCGTCCGCGCCCATTCCACGGTGCCGGATCTGCCGACCGCGGTCGCGGTGAAGGGTTTCGCGACGATCGCGCTCGACGGCGACCGCGCTCAGGCCCGCGATATGGTCCGCGCGATGCTGGTCCAGCTGGCCATGTTCCACGGCCCCGACCAGGTGCTCACGGCGGTGGTCTGCGGTCCCGACACCAGCGCGGAATGGGAATGGACCAAATGGCTGCCGCATACCCAGCACCCGGATGCCCAGGACGGTATCGGCAGCCAGCGCATGTTCTACGGGTCGATCCGGGAGATGATGGCGGGTCTGGCGCCCATCCTCGCCAACCGCGTCCGCTACTCCCGTAACCAGCCCACGAACTCCGCCATGGTGCATGTGGTGATCCTGGTGGACGGTGGCCTGCTCGAGGCCGAGGAGGATCAGCTCCGCGAGGCCGGCTACGAAGGCGTCACCGTAATCGACCTGTGCGGCTATGCTCCTCGGCTCGCCGTATCCCGCGGGATCACCCTGACCATCCGCAACGGCGAATGCCTGGGTCGCGGTGCCACCGGTAACCAGGAACGTTTCGCGATGATCGATCGGCTCAGCCCGGAGCAGGCCCAGCAGGTGGCCCGCCGGTTGGCCCCGTACCGGGCCGCGACCCAGCGCAGCAGCGATGTCGAGGTGACCGAGGGCGAAACCATCAACACCTGGGCGCAGCTCATGGGCCTGGGTGACCTCGGCTCCTTCAACCCGGAGAGCGCCTGGCGTCCTCGCTACGGCCGGGAACGCCTGCGGGTGCCGTTCGGTGTCGGCGCCGACGGCCTGCCGGTCGTTCTCGATATCAAGGAAGCCGCCGAATCCGGTATGGGCCCGCACGGTCTGTGCATCGGCGCCACCGGTTCCGGTAAGTCGGAATTCCTGCGTACCCTGGTGCTCAGCCTGCTCGCCACCCATTCGCCCGATCAGCTGAACCTGGTCCTGGTCGACTTCAAGGGTGGCGCGACCTTCCTCGGTCTCGACGGTGTCCCGCATGTCGCGGCTGTTATCACCAACCTCGAGGAAGAGGCCGACCTCGTCGACCGTATGCGTGATGCCCTGGCCGGTGAGATGAACCGCCGCCAGGAGGTACTGCGCCAGGCCGGTAACTTCGCCAATGTTTCCGAATACGAGAAGGCCCGTGCCGCCGGCGCCGATCTGGATCCGCTGCCCGCACTGTTCGTGGTGCTCGACGAGTTCTCCGAATTGCTCACTCAGCACCCGGATTTCGCCGAACTGTTCGTGATGATCGGCCGGCTGGGCCGCTCGCTGCATGTACATCTGCTGCTCGCTTCACAGCGGTTGGAAGAAGGCAAACTCAAGGGCCTGGAATCGCATCTGTCGTACCGGATCGGCTTGAAAACCTTCTCCGCCAACGAATCCCGCCAGGTGCTCGGTGTACCCGACGCGTACAACCTGCCGGGTGTACCCGGTGGCGGTTATCTGAAATCCGATTCGGGTGAGATCCAGCGCTTCCAGGCTTCGTATGTTTCGGGCCCGTATGTGGGCGGCGGTCCGCAGCGCGATATCTCGGTCGCCACCAGTGCCGGAGAAATCGATATCACCGCACGGCCGTTCCTCGCCAAACATGTCGAATTCCGTGCCGCCGACCGTGTTCCGCTGGCGCCCGAGCCGATCGGCGAGCCGGAACCTCTGGTGGAGGACGGCGAACAGATCTCCAACCTGGGCATGATCGCCGCCCGGATCCGTGGGCACGGCAGGCCCGCGCACGCGATCTGGCTGCCCCCGCTGGACGAGGCCCCGCCGCTCGACCAGCTCAACGAGCACTCGATCCTCACCGGCGAATACAACGCCGTCGCGAGCCTGCGCGCACCCATCGGCATCGTCGACCGTCCCTACGATCAGCGGCGTGATCCGCTGGTAGTGGACCTGTCCGGCGCCCGCGGCAACGTCGCCGTGGTCGGCGGCCCGCAATCCGGTAAGTCGACGATGCTGCGCACGCTCATCATGTCCATGTCGATGACCCACACCGCCGAGCAGGTGCAGTTCTACTGCCTCGACTTCGGCGGCGGTACGCTCGCCAGTCTCGAGGGCCTGCCGCATGTCGGTTCGGTCGCGGGCCGCCTGGACCAGGACAAGGTCCGCCGCACGGTCGCGGAGATGACCACCATCGTGCGCAACCGCGAACTACGGTTCCGTCAGCTCGGCATCGAATCGATGTCGGAATTCCGTCGTCTGCGTGCGGGCGATCCGGCCGGTAGCCAGGCCGCCGCCGGCGCCCACGAGGACCCGTTCGGTGACGCCTTCCTGGTGATCGACGGTTACGGTTCCATCCGCCAGGATTTCGAGCCCCTCGAACAGGCCATCATGAACCTCGCCGTCCAGGGCCTCTCCTACGGCGTGCACGTGGTGATCGCCCTGTCCCGCTGGATGGAGGCGCGCCCTCAGCTCAAGGATCAGATCGGCACTCGCCTCGAACTCCGCCTCGGTGATCCGGCCGATTCCGAGTTCGGCCGCAAGGTCGCCGCGCTCGTACCGCAGGGCCGGCCGGGTCGCGGTATGACCCCGGAGAGCCTGCATATGCTCACCGCGCTTCCGCGGGTCGACGGTTCGTCGAACCCCGAGGATCTCAGCCGCGGCGTCGCCGACGCTGTCGCCCGGCTCCAGCAGGCGACTCCGGGCCGGCCGGCTCCCCAGGTCCGGATGCTGCCCGAACAACTCGACCGCGAACAGTTCGTACGCGCTATCGGGCCTTGGCAGGGCCCGCCGGACCGGCGCAATGCCGCGATTCCGATCGGTATCAACGAATCCGAACTCGCGCCGGTCGTGCTCAACTTCGACGAGAACCCGCATTTCCTCATCCTCGGCGACACCGAATGCGGGAAGTCGACCTTGCTGCGCAATATCGTCAGCGGGATCATCGAATCCAACGCGCAGAATCAGGCCGCGCTCATCCTGGTCGATTTCCGACGCACCATGCTGGGTGCCTTCCCACAGGAGCGACTGGCCGCCTACGCGACCGGTTCCGAGGGACTCAAGACCAATATGCGCGATCTCGCGGCACTTTTGCAGACGCGTCTGCCCGGCCCGAATATCACGCCCCAGGAGCTGCGGGATCGTTCCTGGTGGACCGGTCCCGATCTCTATGTGGTCGTCGACGACTACGATCTGGTCTCCAGCGGCTCCGCCGGTAATCCCATCGCACAGATCGTGGATTATCTCGCGCACGCCAAGGATATCGGCCTGCATCTCATCATCGCGCGGCGTTCGGGCGGCGCGGGCCGGGCCATGTACGAGGCAGTTATCTCCCGGATGCGAGATCTGGCCACACCGGGTCTGGTCATGAGCGGCAGCCGAGAAGAAGGCAATCTGCTGGGCAACGTGCGCCCGAGCGCGATGCCTCCCGGCCGGGGGACCCTGGTCGGACGGTCGGGTGCCGAGCTCATCCAGACCTCGTGGATGCCGGCGCTGTAATGCCGGCAGTCGAGATCGCGCTGACCGAAACCCGGCTGTGGGCATGGAGTGCGAATACCCACGCCGATTTGGTGCCCTCGGTGGTCCCGGGCAGCGACGGTCGTACGCTCGTCGTCGGCGAGCCGCTGACACCACCATCGATCGCGGTTTCGCCGGCGCAGCTCATCACTGCCGATCGCATCGCGTACGACCCCGGTATGCCGAAACCGGTGGACGCGCTGGCCACCGTTTTCGGTCACACTCTGACACAACTGCGAATTCCTTCGCCCTGTGAACGCTTGACCGTTGTGCACCCCAGTGAATGGGACCCGCACCGCCTGGCTGTCCTGCATTCGGCCGCCGCCCGCCATGCCGGCCGGGTGGAACTGCAACCGGCCGCCCTGCGTGCCGTGGTCGCCACCCAGCGGATGCGGGATGTGCGCAGCGTGGTCCTGGAATTCGGTCCGTTGTCGACCACGGCATCGACGGTGGTTCCGGGTGATCGGGGACCGCGACTCGAATTCTGTGAGCACCAGCCACTTCTCGCCGCGGTCGAGATCAGCGCCGGCGAGCCCGGCCGCACCGCCTTCCGTTCGATGATCGAACGCCTGATCCACGGCTGTCAGGTCGATTCCGTGGTTATCGTCGGCCGGACGGATGCCGATTTTCTCAACCTCGTCGCCGAGGTGGTCGCCGAACTGTGCAACGCCGAGCTACTCGTACTCGGCGGCGCCGACCTGGTGCGAGCCCGCAACACCGACCCGATCGATCAGCGCCCCAGCCTCCCACCGGCTGCCGCCGACGCCGAATGGCTGCAACCGCTGCGCGAACGAGCCGCAGCCACCAGGCCTCCTCGTTCGAAGACCCCGCTCTACATCGGCGCCGCGGCGGTGATGGCGCTCGCGGTCCTGGTGGCCGGCGGAGTATTCCTCGGTATGTCCTCCGGAGCAGATTCCGAAGCGGTTGCCTCCACTCCGACGACCACCGGCGCTCCCGAGGACTCGGAAGAACCCGCAGAACCCGCACCCGGCGCCGGCTCGATGACCGTAGGGCCCATCACATTCACTGTCCCCGAAGGCTGGCGGGTCACCAACCCCACCACCGCATCGACCGACCGCGTGGTACTGGAGCCCACCCAGGGGCTCAAAGCCCGCATCACGGTGATCCAGGAACAGCTGCTCGTTCCCGGCGCCGGCTACGAGCAGGTCGCCGCCGACCTCGAGGCCAAAAGGGCAACAGCCGCACCGGGTTTGTACTCCCCGATCCGCCGCGACGTGGTCTTCGGCGGCCGCTCCGGCCTCGCCTATTCCGAGCATCCGGAGGGCGGATCGACCGTTGACTGGCATGTTATCGTCGAGCACAGCATCCAGATCAGCATCGGATGCCAGTATCAGACAGGGGGGCAGGACTCGATTACACCTATCTGTGAAGACCTCGCATCCTCGCTGGACATCACCCGATGAACCCGGCCGGGATTTTTCCGAAATTCGTTGGAACCGATTGGGCGGGCAGTCCGTCCAATCATCATGAAGGACAAGTTCGGACCGTTTGCGGACGCAGGGGGTCCGGATCCGAACTCGTAACGAGGAGGAATCATGTCGGTAGTTGCCGATTTGGCCGCAATGGAGACCGCTGCCAAGCATGTCGAGACCGTGAACTCGCAGATCCAGTCGGAGATCGGGCGGGTCCGTGACATTGTCGCCGGTTCTCAAGGTGTGTGGGAAGGCGCGGCTGCTGCTGCCTTCATCCGGATCATGGGGGATTACGACGCGAAGGCGCAGCAGCTGAACAGTGTGCTGGCCGAGATCGCTGTTCAGATCCGGGAGAACGGCCGGGGCTACGACGCGCAGGAACAGGCGAACCTGGCGGCCCTGAACTCTGCGGGCGCCTCGGGTGACCTCGGTGCACCCGCATCCAGCTTGAATATCTGAACCCAGCCGCCACATCAGACTTAAGGACATTCCATGTCGAAGGTGAATTACTCGAAGGACCAGCTGATCGCGATGGCGGGTGACCTTCGCGCTGCGAAGGGTCGCTTGTCCGAGACGCACCAAGAGCTGCTGGGGTATGTGAACGGCCTGGTTGCCCAGTGGGAATCCGGAGCCCAGCAGGCCTACCTCGATAAGCAGACACGATGGAATAACGCCATCGAGAACCCCGCCGACAACTCCGGGCTTCTTCCCATCATCGAGGCTATCGCAAAGGTAGTCGAAGACGGCGCCATCGATATGGCGACAACTGATGCGCAGAATGCCGCGAAGTGGATGTGACGTCATCCTGCCGATAGTCCTGTGCCTCGAGCCCAACCGCTTGGGGCACAGGACTTTATCGTTACTGCGGTGCCTCGTTCAGGAGGAGATACTGCGCCGCGGTCTTCTGATGTAATTCCTGGATCTGGGTAGCATCCTTGATGTAGGCCGAATAGCGGCCATTGGTGAAGTAGCAGGCCAATGACTGGGTTTCTTCCGGATCTTCGACACAGTGCGCCGACGGCAACCCCGGAGGGGCTTCGACCGGGTGGAGCTCAGGCGCCAATTGTGAGATGAAGAAGGCTTTCAGTCGGTCTGCCGCTGCGGAATCACTCGTCCGGTAGATGGTGGCGCCGGCATCGCCGCCGGCCAGAGAGAGAAGGTCGACCCCGGCGTCTTCGAAAGCCCGCTTCGTCAGATCGGGGCGTTCGGAGAGGTGGAGCGCAACATCCGGTCCGATTGCCACCTCGGGAACTTTTTCGCCGGCCGGCAGCGTGAATCGAATAATCTCTTCATTCTCGACTGGAAGTTCATCGAGCTGCTCGGCAGGTGTCGGCCGATAACCCTCGAGGCGTGTGAATTGCTTATCCAGAACAGCTTTTGCGGTTTTCGTCAACGGAACTGGATCAGGCGGTATATCGACCCCCGGTCCAACTTCGATCTCGACCAGGTATTCACCTCGGCCGATCCAAGCGTAAATTCTATCGTACTGGCCGAGGTATGCTCTTGCGCTGGGGTAGTCAGGGATGGAGATAGGACCCTTCGGCGGGTATTTCCCGTTCAAATAGTGATCGGCGAGGTAGTTCGCTGCATGGGTTGCTTGGTCAGGCGTCGAGTACCGCAGGACTGTAAGAGTTACGGCACGCCCGTGCAGTTCGTCTTCCCTACGCTGCCCCCTGGTCTCCCAGCCTACGACAAAGCCGGGGGCGTCTACTGTGAAGTTTTCAGTGAACTGCGGAGGGTTGAGTTGTGTGAATAGATTCTGCTGATTTATTATTCGGCCGAATACCAGCTTCGGTTCGGTTTCCATGATCAAGGGGACGAACTTCGCCAATCGAAGTGCTTCCTGAGCGTCGATGTTCTCGGGTTTGCGTACCTCTTCGGCCGTCCGTGGCGAAGTCCGGTAGTTTCCTGGCTGCAGTGCTGAAACATCGACGACCGGTGCGCTTTCGGTCTCCTGTCCGCAGCCGGTCGTCACGGCTGTCGCGACGGTGGCCACTGCGACCACAATTTTTTTGGGCCACTTCATGATATTTCCCCCTGTTCTGGATCAATCGACGACATTTGCGATGGCTGGAACCAGCTTGTCGACCATCGCTGCCGGTGATTGATCGGTCCACACCTGAAAACCTTGCACGGCGTTTATGTCATCGATAACGACAATCTTGGCCGACGAAGTAAGGAACTCGTTGGGTAATCCGCCCAGGCCACCGTTCCCTGCACTGTTGTCGGATCGCGAAACTATGATCAAGTCGAGTGGTTGCGGAAGATCGAATGCGGCGAGTGACAGGTCGCGGGGCGACTTCTCGTTCTTGAGCGGAAGATATTCGTCACTGTAACGGAAACCGATATCTCGCAGGAAGTTTGCCTGTGGAGATCCGTCGAGCGCCACGGAAAATATGGAATTCCCGTAATTGAAAGCCGCTACGGTTTTACCCGCGAACTCGGGATGTTCGGAGCGCACCTTGGCCAGATCTGCCCCACCCGCGTCTCGGGGATTTCCGCGCGATACCGCGAAGACAGCACCGACGGCGGCAAGAACAGCGACAATGGTGACCGCGGCGAAGACGAATATTCTCCGCCGCCTTTCGACGGCCGGTGGTCGGAGATTGTGGTCAGGGTACGAGTCCCGCGGTTGTGTGACAATGGATCCCTGATTGCCGGGAAAACTCGGGACACTGGGAAAACCGCTGGTGTACGGGCCGCCCGTGGTCGAATAGCCGGAGTGTGGCGTGGTATTGCCCCCGGCCCGAGGGGGGTACAGGGGTTGTCCGAAAAGCGCTGCCTGTGCTTCGTTTACGAACTCGCCGCAGGTGTTGTATCGGTCGGCGGGATCCTTCGCGAGGACCTTGGCGAAGACGTGGTCCAGGGTGGACGGCAGGTCCGGGCGTACCGACGAGATGGGCGGCGGCGCTTCGTTCAGGTGGCCCATCATGACTACGGCCGGCACCGTCGAGGGGAACGGGTTCTGGCCGGTGAGCAACCGATAGAACGAACACCCGAGGCTGTAGATGTCGGACCGGTGGTCGAGCGGCTGCCCCAGCAGCTGCTCCGGAGAAGCGTAGGCCACGGTGGCCATGAATTTGCCTGTAGCGGTGAGGTCTTGGCTGTCGTTGACAGACTTCGCCACGCCGAAATCTGTCAGCAGGACCCGCTCCTGTTCGTCCTCCGCGGAACGGGAGAGCAAGAAGTTGGCCGGTTTGATGTCTCGATGAAGCAAACCGCGGCGGTGTGCGTAGTCGAGGCCTTTGCCGACCTCGGCGATGATGTGCATCGCCCGCTGCGGCGGCATGAAGGCGGGGCCTTGGCGTGCCTCGTCGGCGGCATCCGCGCCCGGCACGTACTGCATCGCGATCCACAGCCGGCTGTCTTCCTCGCCGCGGTTGTATACCGAGACGATATTGGCATGGTCCAGGCCGGCGGTGAGGTTGGCTTCGCGTTCGAAGCGGGCGCGGAACTCCGGATCGAGGGACAGTTCCTCACTGAGGACCTTGATCGCGTCCTGACGGGGTAGGCTGGGGTGCTGTCCCAGGTACACCGAACCCATACCGCCACTGCCGAGTACGCGTACGATGCGGTAGCCACCGATAACGGCCCCGGGCGGTAACGCCATCTCTACCTCCTGTGGTTCGACCGCCCGGGTAGTGAGCAATCGTTCTATCGGGCATCGTCGAACAGATCCTGCCCCATGGCTCGCGTTGCGGCACGGCGACCTCGATGCTCGCTGCCATGCCGGTTACCTACTGTTGGCCAGGATCGCGTATTGCGCGGACGTCGACTGAAAGAGTTCCGGTGAGGGCAGATCCCCATAGCCCGTGTCATCGACCAGCGCGACGTAGCGGTCGTATACCACTACGCAGTAATAGGGCTCGAACATCAGACTGGTCTCGTCGCGCTGAACGCAACGGGCATCGGCAAGTCCGGGAGGTCCATCGATCTCCTTGTCGTACTTGCCGGGGCGGGCGAGTACGTTCTGCAGGGCAAAGGCTTGAGGAACTCCTGCCGTTCGGTAGACGATGGCGTTGTTGCGGGCTACCAGATCGACGCCGTACGCGTTGTAGTCCGGAATTGCCGCCGCGTCGTACTCCCAATGGAGATGGGCTGCCGCGGAGAAGGCGCCGGAATCGTCGAACGCGGTGCGGTTCTGATACTCGTTGGGCAACGCCAGGTTCACGATGCCTTCCGGGTTGGTGGGTAGGTCCAGCATCTCGTCGGGAGGAGTCGGGGTGACATCGTTCAAGGCAGCGGACTGTAGGTCCAGAATCTTTTTCAAACGTTCACGCGTCTGGTCTATTTCGGTAGCCGGTGCCTGGATGCCCGCGACGATGACATACGGGCCGTGGGCAGCGTAGAGCTGTGCTCTCTGCTGATCCGGTGAGATGCCGGCGTAGGCATCTTCGTACCCGGCCGGTTCGACCTTCTGCCGGGTGGGGGACTTGGACTCGGTAAACGCATTGAATTCGGCGGCCGCTGTGCGAGCGTAATGATCGTTGCCGAATCGCATGAGACCGATAACGGTGTCCTTGAGATTTCTGAGGCTGTTGTTGGATCGGCCTGTCGCCACGCCCGAAACGAAAAAGTTCTTGTTTGCGATGGGGACGAATTCCTCGGGTGTCAGATCGTTCAAGGTATCCGTTCCCTCACGGAGGATCGACGTCTCTCGGAGATAACGGAGATCGGGATCCACGGTGTAAGGCGAGATCAAGAAATCCAGCATCCTGCGTGACTCGAGAGCGTATATGTCCCAGTCGGAGCTGACTTCGACTTCGAATGGTGTCGGCTCGGTGGGGAAGGTGCCGTAATCCAGCGTGGCCAGGTCGACGGGGCTCATGCCGGGTTCGGGATACCCGGAAACTTCCTGCGAGCACGCGGTTGCCGTCCCAGCAGCCAGAATGGTGATCAACGCCGCGGTCAGGCAGCGTATCGCATGCGTGGTTCTCCCCTTGGCGACTTTCACTGTCTCCCCCTATCTTGCAAGCAAGGCATACTGAGCCGAAGTCTTCTGGTGTAGATCCTGAATCTGTGATCCTTCTACCTGTGCGAAGAACGTTCCCGTCTGAAATAGGCAGAAGTTGGATGGCCTCGTCTCGTATTCCTCGAGTTTTCTGCTGTAGCAGTGGACCTGACCGGTGTCGAAGCCGTCGGGGGTTTCGATCGGCGTGGATTCGGTGGACTCCGTTTTCGGCTTGAAATTGGCCAGCAAAGCTTCCGCGCCCTGGACGGAATCGCTTCGCATTACTACCGATTCGGCCATTCCGATGGCGGAAATCTGCCCCTGCTCGAGAAAGTCCAGGCTTTCTATTCCGCTGAGCGCGAACAGGGCCCCGCGCCCACGGAAGGTCCCGGCCGGTCCGGTTGTGGCAATCAGTGATTCGGATTTCGGGAGCGTCAATGCCAGTACGTTGTCCGGATCTAGTTCGACATCGTTCAGGCGTTCGGCGGGCGTAGGCTCGAATTCGTCGAGCAACGGCAACTGGATATCGAGCAAGGCTTCGGTGCGGTGCACCATCGCCGGCAGGTCGGCCCTGCCCGATAGATCGTTGTACTTGATATACGTGACATAACGGTCGTGGCTGGTCCAGCTTCCCAGCGAGGTAATGCCAGGCCGCCAATGCGCCTTGGCATGCGGATATTCGGGGAGCTGGACCGGCCGGTTGTCGGTGTTGAAGGTGAAATCGTCGTGTTCGAGCCCGACTGCCACGGATTCGGCCGTCGCAGCGTCCGGGAACATCAGGACCGCGATGCTCATCTGCTGCGATGTATCGACCTCACCGCCGGTCGACCATGTGTGCACCCAGCCTGCCACCAGCTCGGCCGCGACCTCGTCGAAAGTATCGTTGATCACCAGCGATTGCATATCTCGGCGGTCGAGTACGACCGGTCCACCCATTCCCATCATGCGCGTGACGTACGCGGGATCGGCTTCGAACGGCAGGGCAACAAAGTCGCCCAAACGCTGCGCTTCGCGGTAGCGGGCCGCATCTTCATCCGCTGCCGTTCCGTATTCCACTGGTTCTATCGGGTAGTTCCCCACATCGAGATCGGCAAGATCCGGTGCCGCGCGGACGGCATCGCCCGGCACCACCGAACCACAACCCCCGACCGTCGCCGCCAGGATCCCAGCCGCCAGTATCGCGCGAAATCTGCGCAGCGGAGTATGTACTGGTCGGTGCATGGCGGCCCCCTACGATCGCGATCTCGCGGAATCGTACTGCACCTTTTGTACCGGAAGTGGACAAGTCCCGGCGTATGGCGGCCGACCAGCATTGATGTAGTCGGTTGACAGCCAAGGTGTTCCGCGGGAGCCGCGGGCCGTCCGGTACCGGAGTCCGGCAGCGTTCTGCGCCGGCAGGTGCAGGTCGATAGCCGCCCTGGCCAGGTGGGACACCGAACACAATCCGCGCGGTACCCGACCGGCGACCCACCGATCTGGATGATGGATGGTGTGCGTTCCCGCAGGTACGGCGTTATCGCCGCTTCGATCGTCGCGTTGTTTCTCACCGGGTGTGGGGTGGGTGAGGAGCTCGTGCCCATTCCCGAGGGGACCCCACCCGGCCCCGGGGCGCCGGTTCCGGTGATCGATCTCGATGCTCCCGGCCGGACCGCGGCCTTGTTGAACGGGTGGGCGGTGGAGCATGCGGATCGGCTGGAGATGCCGGTGGCGGCGTTGGAGGCGTACGGGTACGCGGCGGTGGTGATGGGTAGGTCGCGGCCCGAGTGCGGTATCGCTTGGACGACACTGGCGGGGATCGGGAGTGTGGAGAGCGATCACGGTCGTCATCGTGGGGCCGAGGTGGGGGAGGACGGGCTGGTGCAGCCGGGGATCATCGGGATTGCGCTGGACGGGTCGCCAGGAGTGGCGGAGATCCGGGATACCGATGGTGGGCGGTTCGATGGGGATACGGTTTTCGACCGGGCGGTCGGACCCATGCAGTTCATTCCGGAGACCTGGCGGAAATGGGGGGTGGATGCGAATGGGGACGGGGTGGCCGATCCGCACAGTATCGACGATGCGGCGCTGACCGCTGCCCGGTATCTGTGTGTCAGCGGCGGGAATCTGCTGTCCGCGGAGGGGTGGAGCCGGGCGCTGTTCACCTACAACCAGTCGGAGAGCTATATGAAGCTCGTCCGTGACCGCGCCGCCGCCTACAGCGTGGGCCGCCGGGTCTGAGGGCGCACCGGTTGCCGTGACGTCTGCCTAGCTCGGCGCGGTGCGGGGCGGCGGATGGACTGAGTGCGAGCGGGCCCATTAGGCTCGCAATCGCACGGCTCTTCCCTGATCACACCGTGCCGACAGCCGAAGGAGTGTTGTTTTCGTGGCCATCATCGAACAGGTCGGAGCTCGCGAGATCCTGGATTCGCGCGGTAACCCCACCGTCGAAGTCGAGATCGCCCTCGACGACGGCACACTGACCCGGGCCGCGGTGCCGTCGGGTGCGTCCACCGGTGAGCACGAGGCCGTGGAGCTGCGGGACGGCGGGGAGCGCTACCTGGGTAAGGGGGTGCAGAAGGCGGTCGAGGGCGTGCTCGACGAGATCGCGCCGGCGGTGATCGGGCTCGACGCTGTCGAACAGCGGACCGTCGACCAGGCGCTGCTGGATCTGGACGGCACCCCGGACAAGTCCCGGCTGGGTGCGAACGCGCTGCTGGGTGTGTCGCTGGCGGTGGCGCGGGCGGCGGCGGAGTCGTCGGGGCTGGAGCTGTTCCGCTATCTCGGCGGGCCGAACGCGCATGTGCTGCCGGTGCCGATGATGAACATCCTCAACGGTGGCGCGCACGCCGATACCGGTGTGGATGTGCAGGAGTTCATGGTGGCGCCGATCGGGGCGCCGACGTTCAAGGAATCGCTGCGCTGGGGCGCGGAGGTCTATCACGCGCTCAAGGCGGTGCTGAAGGAGAAAGGTCTGGCCACCGGGCTGGGTGACGAGGGCGGGTTCGCTCCGGACGTCGCCGGCACCCGGGAGGCGCTGGACCTGATCAGCGTCGCGATCGGTAAGACCGGGCTGAAATTGGGCCGGGATGTGGCGCTGGCACTGGATGTCGCGGCGACCGAGTTCTACAAGAACGGCGCCTACCAGTTCGAGGGTTCGGCGCGCACGGCCGCCGAGATGGCGAAGTTCTACACCGAACTGCGCGCCGCGTACCCGCTGGTCTCCATCGAGGACCCGCTGTCGGAGGACGACTGGGACGGCTGGGTGGCGCTCACCGACGAGATCGGCGACAAGGTGCAGCTGGTCGGTGACGATCTGTTCGTCACCAACCCGGAACGTCTCGAGGACGGTATCGCCAAGGGCGCCGCGAACGCGCTGCTGGTGAAGGTCAACCAGATCGGCACGCTCACCGAGACCCTGGACGCCGTCGAACTCGCGCACCGCAACGGGTACAAGACGATGATGTCGCACCGGTCGGGTGAAACCGAGGACACCACCATCGCGGATCTGGCCGTCGCCGTCGGCAGCGGGCAGATCAAGACGGGTGCGCCGGCGCGCAGCGAGCGGGTGGCGAAGTACAACCAGCTGCTGCGGATCGAGGACGCGCTGGGCGATTCGGCCCGTTACGCGGGCGATGTCGCGTTCCCCCGGTTCACCTTCGAGGACTGAGCAAGAAGATGGCGGAGCGGCGTGCGCGCGGGACCAGCCCGGCCGGGCGGGGTGACCGGCGCACGTCGCGCGCGCCGTCCCGGCGGCCGGCCGCTGAAGTGCACGGCGGTGCCGAACGGGTGCGGCGTACCACCCGCCGGTCCCGCAGCCGTACCGCGGGGGCCCGGGACTGGTCGGAACGGACCATTCTGGGCCTTTCCGCCGGTAAGGCGATCATTCTGGCGATGGTGGTGTGTGCGCTGGCGATGACGCTGGCGGTGCCCATGCGTACCTATTTCACGCAGCGCTCCGAAGCCGCCCAGCTGGCGGCCGAACGCCGGACGCTCGAGGCCGATATCGCCGTTCTGAAGGACCGCCGCGCGCAGCAGGAGGATCCGGCCTATATCCGGTCCGAGGCGCGGGACCGGTTGCGGCTGGTGATGCCGGGGGAGACTCCTTATATCGTGCAGGTCCCGGGTATCGAGGTACCCGCCATCCCCGACCCGCAGGCACCGCGCGATGTTCCGGATCCCTGGTACACCGACCTGTGGCGCAGTATTTCCGAACAACCACCCGTCGAAGAATCGGCCCCACCCGCGCCGCAGCCGGAAGGAACCAGGTGAGCACATCCGACGACCGAGATCTGCAGATCGTCGCCGAACAATTGGGCCGCGCCCCGCGCGGGGTGCTCGCCATCGCCTACCGGACGCCCGACGGTGTGCCCGCGGTGGTCAAGACCGCGCCGAAACTGCCCGACGGGACGCCCTTCCCGACGCTGTACTACCTGACCGATCCGCGGCTCACCGCCGAAGCCAGCCGGTTGGAATCCGCGGGCGTGATGAAGGGAATGACCGAACGCCTGGGCGCCGATCCCGAACTGGCCGCCGCCTACCGGGCCGCGCACGAGAGTTATCTGGCGGAGCGCGACGAAATCGAGCCGCTGGGCACCGATTTCAGTGGTGGCGGTATGCCCGACCGGGTGAAATGCCTGCACGTACTGATCGCCCACGCGCTGGCCAAGGGACCGGGGGTGAATCCGCTCGGGGACGAAGCGGTGGCGCTGGCCGCCGACAACGGGTTACGCGGGACCGCGGTACCGGCGGACTGGCCACGGTACGTGCCGTCGGAGGGCGAATCATGATGCGATACCTCGGCCGCCGCGGACCGCATGTACCAGCTTCGAAGGAGTCACTGTGACCGACAGGGTGGCTGCCGTGGACTGCGGCACCAATTCCATCCGCCTGCTGATCGCCGATATCGGCCCGGACGGCACGCTGACCGATGTGCATCGCGAGATGCGGATCGTGCGGCTGGGCAAGGGTGTGGACGCGACGGGCCGGCTCGACCCGGCCGCGATCGAACGCACCCGTGTGGCCCTGGCCGACTATGCGACGCTGATGGCCGAGCACGAGGTGCGGCGAGTACGGATGGTCGCCACCTCCGCGACCCGCGATGCGTCGAACCGGGAAGATTTCTTCGCGATGACCCGCGCCGAACTGGGCCGCGTGGTGCCGGGTACCGAGGCCGAGGTGATCACCGGTGACGAGGAGGCGCGGCTGTCGTTCGCGGGCGCGGTGGGTGAGCTGCGTCCGGCGGACGGTCCCTTCGTGGTGGTCGATCTGGGCGGCGGCTCCACCGAACTGGTGGTGGGGGACAGTGCCGGTGTGCGGGCGGCGTTCTCGGCCGATATCGGCTGCGTGCGGGTCACCGAACGGTGCCTGCACGGAAATCCGCCGACGGCAGACGAGGTGGCCGCGGCCCGCGCTTTCGCGGCCGAGCGCCTCACCGAAGCCTTCGCCCGGGTGCCGGTGGCCGGCGCGCACACCTGGGTCGGCGTGGCCGGCACGATGACCACACTTGCCGCGGTGGCCCTGGACCTGCCCGAATACGATTCGGCGAAAACGCATCTCGCGCGGATCGAACTGCCGGAACTGAACGCGGTCTGCGACCGGCTGATCGGGATGGATCACGACGAGCGGGCCGCGTTGGGCCCTATGCATCCCGGCCGGGTGGATGTCATCGGTGGCGGCGCGGTGATCACCGAGGTGCTCGCGGCCGAACTGGCCGAGCGGGCCGGTATCCGGGCGCTGGTCGTCAGCGAACACGACATCCTGGACGGTATCGCCCAGTCGATCGCCTGACTCCGGGGCGCACGCGTCAAAGTGCGATATCGGTTCGGTGCGGTATGCCGCGCGGCAGGTGTGGTTCGTGGCACAGTCGGAGGATGTCGGAAGCACCATCCACGGCGGTCCCCGGCCGGACCTTCTTCGGGCACCCGATCGGCCTGGTCAATCTGTTCGGTGTGGAGCTGTGGGAGCGGTTCTCGTTCTACGGCATGCTCACGATCCTGGGCTACTACCTGTACTACGAGACCACCGAGGGCGGGCTCGGGCTGGACCAGGACGCCGCGGTCGGTCTGGTAGGTGCCTACGGCGGACTGGTCTATCTGTGCACCGTCCTCGGCGGGTGGGTATCCGACCGGCTGATCGGGATGGAACGGACCGTCTTCTACGGCGGGGTCGTGGTGATGGCCGGGCATATCGCGCTCGCGCTCATCCCCGGACTGGCCGGGGTCGGCATCGGTCTGGTTCTCGTCGCCTTGGGCAGTGGCGCCTTGAAATCGAACGCCTCCGCGCTGCTGGGCACCCTGTACCCGAAAGGGGACGCGCGGGTCGACGGTGGTTTCACGCTGTTCTATCTGGGAATCAACCTGGGCGCCTTCGTCGGCCCGCTGCTCACCGGGCTGCTGCAGGAGGAATGGGGTTTCCACGCGGGCTTCGGGGCGGCCGCGGTCGGGATGGCGCTCGGGCTGGTCCAGTACGTGGTGTTCCGGCGCAATCTCGGCACCGCCGGCCGCGACGTACCGGATCCGCTGCCGCGCCGCGCGCTCGGCCCGCTGGCGGGGCTTTTGCTCGTCGCGATCCTGGTGATCGTGGGGGTGCTGGTGACCGGCCTGGTCACCATCGACAACCTGCCGGATATCACCACGGCGCTCATCGTGGTGGCCGCGCTCGCGTATTTCGCCGTGCTGCTCACCCACCGCCGGGTCACCGCGGTCGAACGGAGCCGGGTGTGGGCGTTCGTGCCGCTGTTCTTGGCGAACGTGGTGTTCTGGGCTTTGTTCCAGCAGATTTTCACCGTGCTGGCGGTGTATTCCGACGAACGGATGAACTGGAATATCTTCGGCTGGACGGCGCCGTCGAACTGGATCGGCTCGGTGGAACCGGTGTGGATCATCGCGCTGTCGCCGCTGTTCGCGCTGCTGTGGACGAAACTGGGCGACCGGGCACCGAGCACGCCCCGCAAGTTCGCGCTCGGTGTGATGGGTATGGGGGCAGCGTTCCTGCTTTTCGTGCCGATGGCCGGAACCACCGGTAAGGCGGTGCCGGCGCTGGTGGTGCTGTTCATCATGGCGGTGTTCGCGGTCTCGGAGTTGCTGATCTCGCCGATCGGGCTGGCGGTCACCACTCAGCTGGCGCCCGAACATTTCCGCGCTCAGATGATGGCGCTCTACTTTCTGTCGGTGGCACTGGGCACCACGCTTTCGGGCGTGCTGGCCCGGTTCTACTCGCAAGATGCCGAATTCGCCTACTTCGGGATCACCGGTCTGGTGGCCATCGCGGCCGGCGTGGTGATTGCGGGGCTGTCGTCGTGGATAACCCGATATATGTCGGGAGTGCACTAGCGTTCCCGATACTCGCGCCAGAAACACGAGGAGGCCGCCGTGACGACCCCGAAAAGCCGCAGTTCGCTGTTCCGTACCAAATCGGTGGAGCAGTCGATCCGCGACACCGACGAACCGGGCGCGAAACTCCGCAAGGAGCTCACCGCATGGGACCTCGCGATCTTCGGTGTCGCCGTTGTCATCGGCGCCGGTATCTTCACTCTGACCGCCCGCACCGCGGGCAATGTCGCCGGGCCGTCGGTATCGCTGGCGTTCGTGTTCGCCGCCGTGGCGTGCGGTCTCACGGCGCTGTGTTACGCGGAGTTCGCCTCGACCGTGCCGGTGGCCGGTAGCGCGTACACGTTCTCCTACGCCACCTTCGGCGAGCTCGCCGCGTGGATCATCGGCTGGGATCTGCTGCTGGAGTTCGCGCTCGCCGCCGCGGTGGTTTCCAAGGGATGGTCGCAGTATCTCGGGCAGGTGTTCGATCAGGGTGCCGCGGTCGTGGATATCGGCGGAGTGACCTTCGACTGGGGCGCGGTACTGCTCATCGCGGTCCTCACGACGCTGCTCGCGCTCGGCACCAAATTGTCCTCGCGCGTTTCGGCGGTGGCCGTGGCGATCAAGATCGGGGTCATCCTGCTGGTGATCATCGTCGGCCTGACGTTCTTCGACTCCGCAAACCTGACCCCCTTCATCCCGGAGTCGGTGCCCGCCGAGGAGGGGCAAGGGCTGACCCAGTCGCTGTTCTCCTGGGTGACCGGCGGCGGGGATACCAACTTCGGCTGGTACGGCCTGCTCGCCGCGGCGAGCCTGGTGTTCTTCGCATTCATCGGCTTCGATGTGGTCGCGACCGCGGCCGAGGAGACGAAGAATCCGCAGCGCGACCTTCCGCGCGGCATTCTCGGCTCGCTGATCGTCGTCACCATCCTGTACGTGGCCGTGACGGTGGTGCTGACCGGGATGGTGCCCTACACCGAACTCGCCGGTGATAACGCCACCCTGGCCACCGCCTTCGAAATCCACGGCGCCACCTGGGCGCACCGGATCATCTCCATCGGCGCGCTGGCCGGCCTGACCACCGTCGTCATGGTGATGCTGCTGGGCCAGACCCGGGTGCTGTTCGCCATGTCCCGGGACGGTCTCACCCCGCGCTGGTTCGCGAAAACCGGTTCGCGCGGTACTCCGGTGCGGATCACGATCACCGTCGGCATCGTCTGCGCGATCCTGGCCGGCTTCGTGGACTTCGGCACGCTCGAGGAAATGGTGAACATCGGCACCCTGTTCGCGTTCCTGCTGGTTTCGATCGGTGTGGTGGTCCTGCGGCGCACCCGCCCCGACCTGCCGCGTGGTTTCCGCGTTCCGTTCGTGCCGTGGGTGCCGATGCTGGCGGTGCTGGCCTGCCTGTGGCTGATGGTGAATCTTTCCGTGGAAACCTGGCTGCGTTTCGTAGTCTGGATGCTGCTCGGTTTGGTGATGTACTTCGCATACGGCCGACGGCATTCGCTGCTCGGCAAGGCCGCTTCCGAACAGAGGTGATGGCGATGCGTCTACCGTGGCGGTGGTTCCGGCGCCGGGACGAACCGAACGTCTACGAACCACAGCGAACCGATGCCTCGGGTACAGAGCTGGTGGTTGAGTGGATCGACGCGGTTACCACCGGCCTGGCCACGGCCCCGCCCGGACCGCCCGAAGCGGCTCCGGCCAGGGTCTGCGACGGTATGTTCACGGCCGCGACGATCGTCGCGGTACTCATCGACAAGATCGCCGACCGCACCGAGTACCGGGTCGCGAACAACCGCTGTATGGCCTCGGCGGTGGATTTCATGAAGGTGCTCGGCGAGGACACACTGCGCCGCTACCGAATCGACGGGGTGCAACCGGTGGGCTGGGAGAACCTGGGCCCGGAAATGGACGAGACGCTGATCGCCCGCCGGCTGGGCCGGCTGGGCGAGGCGCTGCAATTGGCGTTGCTGGCAGTGACCACCGATTATGATCTGTCGGACGATGTTCGCGAGGCGGCAGAGGAATCGGGTTTGCTGGCGGCGGACGTACTGGTCGAGGCCTGTCAGGCGATTCAGACAGATCCCACCATGTGACCCACTTGCGCCGGGTATTCCGGTACGGGTGTACGAGTCGGTAGTGTGTGGTCCGCACGCCCCCATAGCCCAATTGGCAGAGGCAGCGGACTTAAAATCCGCCAAGTGTGGGTTCGAGTCCCACTGGGGGCACCGCTGCGCCGCAGGTAGGTCGGTGTTTTCTCCGGCAGTAGCGGTGCCGGATCCCAGTTCGGTCCGCAGCGAGTCCGCGGCAGCCGGTGCCCCGCGAGGCGCGGGCGGCGGTCAAGGTTTCGGCGCACGGCCCTGGTGCTGTGGGGAAGATATGGGCCGCTTCCTGTACACCCCCCGGCCCACCTGCAGGTAGGCGAGGCGATCGGCGGCGCGGGTGCTGAAACGCCGGACGGTATCGAAGACGTGGGCGTCCTTGCCGATGACGACCCGGCCCTTTCCTTTGGTCGTCGCGTCGACCATACGGCGCGCGACGTTCTCGGGTTTCGCCGCGAAACCCTCGGCAAGTTTCTCCGGCGCCCCCATCTGCTGGGAGACCTTGCGCACGAGATCGGTCCACACCGTTCCGGGCAGCACCGTGGTGACGGTGACGTTCGAGCTGCCGCGAAGGTCCTGCGCCAGCCCGTAACTGAACAGCGCGAGTGCCGCTTTGGATGCGCCGTACACCGCCGAGCCCGGAAACGGGGCGATCGCCGACAGGCTCGAGGTGTTCATGATGACGCCCGCCGGGCGTGCCTCTAGGTGCGGGAGGAAGGCGCGCGACATCCACACCGCACCGAAGAAGTTGACACGCATCAAGGTTTCGATCCGGTCGTCGCTGATCTCGGCAAGGGTCTGCAGGTTCTGCGGGATTCCGGCGATATTGAACAACCCGTCCACCTGACCGTGTGCGGCGAGCACGATGCCTGGGAACGCGGCCACGGCGTCACGGTCGGCGATATCGAGCCGGTGGGTGGTGAAACGTGTGGGATCCGCGGCCAGTGCCGCGGTGCGGGCCAGGGCCTGCTCGTCGAGGTCGGCGCCGGCCACCATCGCCCCGCGGTCGATCAGTTCCAGCGCAACGCATCGCCCGATACCGTTTCCGGCTCCGGTGACGACGAAAACGTTTCCCGCGACCTGCATGTTCGATCTCCTGATTGTTTCCTGGACAGCTGTCCGAACGTATCAGCAGAGTCGCGCACGGTGTGTCGTCATCCCATGTATCGGGCATAGTCGGGGTGTGCGGAACACGAATGCGCCTCGAATCCATCTGGGTCCCGATCACGAGACCGCCCTGGCCGCTGGAATCGAGCGCGGCGGCGGCGTCCTGGTCCCGCTCGCCGATGCGGACGCGGTGGTCTGGGCGCAGGGTCCGGATACGTTCCCGGCTCGGCTCCCGGATTCGGTCCGCTGGGTCCAACTGCCCTCCGCCGGTATCGAATCGTGGCTGGCGGCCGGACTCGTGGACAACCGGCGGGTCTGGACCTCCGCGGCCGGCGCGTACGCCGGCAGTGTCGCCGAGCATGCGACGCTGCTGTTGCTCGCGGGGGTGCGCGGCCTCGCCGAACAGTCGCGGGCGACATCCTGGCGCAAGGCAGAGTTCGATGCCCGCGTAGGCACCCTGCGCGGCGCGACGGTGGCGATCGTCGGCTGTGGCGGTATCGGCCGCGCGATGATCCCGCTGCTCACCGCGTTCGGCGCCCAGGTTCTGGCGGTGACCCGGTCCGGTGTCCCGGTGCCCGGTGCGGCAGAAACCGTCGACGCGACCCGGACCGCCGAAATATGGTCCCGGGCCGATCATTTCGTGATCGCTGCCCCGGCGACCGCGGATACCGAGCATCTGGTGGACGCGGAAACCCTGGCGCGGATGAAGCCGACGGCATGGATAGTGAATGTGGCGCGGGGTGCGCTCATCGATACCGATGCTCTGGTGGCGGCACTACGCGACAACACGATCGGCGGCGCCGCGCTCGACGTCACCGACCCTGAGCCGCTACCCGGCGATCACCCGTTGTGGACCCTGCCCAAGGCGCTGGTCACACCGCATATCGCCAACCCCGCCACGGGGCTCTCCAGGGCACTGGCAGATCATGTCGCGGCAAACGTCGAACGCTTCGCGGCCGGGGAGCAACTGCTCGCGGTGATCGATACCGAGCGCGGCTACTGAGATCCGGTCCGGTGCTCTGCTCTCCGATGCGGGGCGGCGAAGGCACCCGGGGGATATCGGTCGAGGTCGAGCGTGGTCGCGGGACGATCGGTGGTTGTTCCCGGCAGCACCGCCGTGATTTCCGGCGACATGCCTGCCCGATTCGGGTGGGCGCCCGGGCCCGGGCGGGGTAGTTTCTGCCTATGACGGATCCGTCGTACAACTATGGACGGCAGGACCCTTACCGACAGGGTCACCAACAACAGCCGGGATACCCGCAGCAACCGGGTTACTCCGAGCCGCCGGGTTATGCGGAGCCGGCGGAGCCCAAAATCAATTTGGGCCGGCTGTGGGCGGGCGGACTCGGCACCGCTGTGGTGGTGGCCCTGGTCATCGTGGTCGCCATCATGCTGGTGCGCGGCATCCTGAACATCGCGGTGCTCTCCCCGGAGGGCGCGGGCGCCTACGGCACGGTCTCGACCACCTCGTACGCGATAGCCGGCGCCGCCGCCGCGATCGCCGCCACCGGCCTGCTGAACCTGCTCCTCGCGCTGATGCCGAATCCGCTGCAGTTCTTCTACTGGATCACGGGCCTGGTCACGGCACTGGCGGTCCTGCTGCCTTTCACACTGGTGGCCGGGCTGGACGCCAAGATCGCCACGGCCGCGATCAACCTGATCGCCGGGCTGTGCATCATCACGCTGCTGGGGTCGATCGGGGCGGGCGCCGTCGACCGACGTCAGCAGTACTGAGCAAGGGTTACTCCGCCGGCCGCACCCGGACCAACTGTTTGCCGAGGTTCGCCCCGTCGAACAGCCGTTGCAGGGCGGTGGGAGCCTGCTCCAGGCCGTCGACGATATCTTCGGCCCAGCGTAGTTCGCCCGCGGAAACCCACCCGGCCAGCCGGGCCAGTGCCGCCGGGAAGGCTTCGGCGTGGTCGAAGAAGAGGAAACCCTCCATACGGGCGCGGCGAAACGCCAGCTGCATGTAATTGGCCGGGCCGGTTCCGTAACCGTCGGCGGTGTAGCCGGAGGAGATGGAGCCGCACAGGGCGATACGGGCATGCACGGCCAGATTGTCGAGTGCCTGTTCCAGGAGAACGCCGCCGATATTGTCGAATACCGCGGTGAGACCGTCCGGCGCGAATTCGCGTAGCCCGGCCCGGACATCGCCGGTGCGGTAGTTCAGGCAGGCGTCGAACCCCGCGGTCTCGCGTACCCAGTCCGCCTTCCGGGCCGACCCCGCGGTACCGATCACTTTCGCACCGGACAGCCGGGCGATCTGCCCGGCGAGCGAGCCGACACTACCGGCTGCCCCGGTGACCAGCACGGTATCGGCCTCCCCGACCCGCAACACCTGGTTCACCCCGATATAGGCGGTCAGTCCGCTGACCCCGAAAACCGTCAGCATATGGCGGGGTTCGATACCCGGCGGGACCGGATTCACGCCGAAAAGGCCGGTGGTGCGCGCGACCGCGTACTCCTGCCAGCCGAGTTCGCCGTAGACCCACTGCCCCTCCGGCAGCTCCGGGTTGCGCGATTCGATCACCTGGCCCACCCCGCTACCGCGCATCACGGCACCGATTTCCACCGGCCGGATGTAGGTCTCTGCCGGGTTGAGCCAGGTGCGCTGGGTGGCGTCGATACCGAGCCAGACCACCTCGATCAGCGCCTCGCCGGCCGCCGGGACCGGCCGGGGCACGGTCTGCGTGGCGAAGGTGGTGGCGGTGATTCCGGCGGCAGGCCGGTCCCGGAGGATTATCCGGCGGCAGGTACGGGTGGGCACCGGCCAGTCTTACCAGGCGTGGGAGATCTCGCCGAACGATTTTCCGGTGAACCCTGTGACCTGCTGGTATGTCACGGCGTAGGGTTGAATTCACGGTGATCGCAACCGGTGCCAGGACGGCGCGCGCGTCGTAACCTCGGATCTCCGGTCCAGGTTCGGGAGCACACCGTCATGATCAAGTTACTTGTTTTCACCCTCGTGGGTATCGGCGCGCAGATCGTCGACGGCACGCTCGGGATGGCCTTCGGCGTCACCGCGACGACGCTGCTCGTGCTCAGCGGTACGGGTGCGGCGCACGCGAGCGCGGCCGTGCATTTCGCGGAGGTGGCGACCACGCTGGCGTCGGGTATCTCGCACTGGCGGTTCGGCAATGTGGACTGGAAGATGGTGCTGCGGCTGGGCGTGCCCGGCGGTGTCGGCGCGTTTCTCGGCGCGACCGTGCTCTCCCGGATCTCCACCGAGGCCGCCGCACCGGTGACCGCGGGAATCCTGCTGGCGATCGGCGTGTTCCTGATCGTCCGGTTCTCGTCCCGGCCGCCGCTGGAGCTCGCCGCGTCGGAGAAGGCCGCGCACTCCGCGAAATTCCTGACCCCGCTCGGCCTGTTCGGCGGTTTCATCGATGCCAGCGGCGGTGGCGGCTGGGGTCCGGTCACCACCAGCACACTGCTGACCACCGGCCGGGCGGCGCCCCGCCGGGTCATCGGTACGGTGAGCGCCTCGGAGTTCATCGTCTCGGCGTCTGCCAGTGTCGGGTTCCTGCTCGGCCTCGGCTCGGAATTCTTCGACAATCTGCTGATCATCGCGGGCCTGGCGCTGGGTGGTGTGCTGGCCGCGCCACTCGCGGCGTGGCTGGTGAGCCGGGTGGCGCCGGCGGTGCTCGGTACCGGCGTCGGCGGTGTGCTGGTGCTGACGAACGCGCGCACGCTGTTCAAGAGCTTCGATATCGAGGGCGCACCGCGCACGATCGCCTACGTGGTGATCGTGGTGGTGGCGGTCGCGCTCACCGGCTATGCGTGGCAGAAATCCCGTACGGCGCGCGCCGCCGCGGCAGCCGCGGATCCCGAGACCGGCGCCGACGAGACCCCCGAAGCTCCTGCCGGCAACGCTGAGCCGGTGCGGACCGAATCCCCCTCGCCTGACAACGCGGGAATCACCGAATCGGCGGAGGCGCCGGTCAGGTAGTGCTCCTCGTCAGCCGGGATAAACCGGCAGAGTTCGGCGCCCGCTCCCGGATCGAACGGAAGCGGGCGCCGAACTCTGCGCCGGATGTCGTTCGATCGGTGGGGTCATCGGCCGATTCGCGTATTCGGCGGGTCCAGTTCCGTGGCAGTGACCCGGGATCCGGTGTTTCGGCACCGGTGGCCCTGGGGGTACCGATTCATCGGTTCGTCAGTACCTGTTCCTCGGTAACCGGTCCGGTGGTCTTGCGGATCCGGCCGGGCGCCCACGCACCCAGCACGAACGCCATCACCACGGTCAGGATGCCGAGGGCCAGCGAGGCCTGCTGGGCTCCGTGCACGAAGGCTTCCTTGGCGAAATCCGCCAGCGGTGCCGCGACCGGTCCGGCCTGCTCGGTGACCTCCAGCGCCGCGGCGAGTGAATCGCCGACCGGGCCGCGTGCCTGCTCGGGCAGGCTGGGCAGCGCCGGGGCGATCCGGTCGGTGTAGCCGACTGCCAGGATGCTGCCGGATACCGCGATCCCGATGGCCGCACCGAGCTCCCGGGACGCATCGTTGACCGCCGACGCCACCCCGTGTTTTTCCGGGGGTGTGCCGTTGATGATCGCGGCGGTCGCGGGCGCGGTGCACAGTCCGAGCCCGGTGCTGAGGATCAGCAGCGGCCACAGGACATCGATGTAGGTGCTGTCCACAGTGGTCCGGGAGACCAGTATGAGCGCCGTGCCGACGCACAGCAGACCGATGAATGTCGGCAGTCGCAGACCGAAACGTTCGGCCAGCCGGGGCGCGAAGATCGATATCCCGATGAGGGGCGCGATCATGGGCGCCATCGCCAGCGCCGACATGAGCGGGGAATACCCGAAGATCAACTGCATGTACTGCACGAACAGCAAGAAGTAACCGAACGCAACCAGGAACTGCACCCCGACGCTCACCGCCCCGCTGCCGAAACCGCGGTCGGCGAACAGCCGGACATCCAGCAGGGGATGCGGAACGCGCAGTTCCACCGTCGCGAACCCGACCCCGGCGAGGATTCCGGCGCCGAACAGCCCGAGAACCAGCGGATCGGCCCAGCCGCGTACCGGTGCCTCGATCGCCCCGACCACCACTGCTCCGACCGCGATGGAGGCCGTGATACCGCCCCAGAAGTCCAGCGGCGGACGCAGTTCGTCCACCGATTCCGGCACCGTGCAACCGGCGATCGCGAGGACCGCGCCGGCGATGGTCATCGCGAGGAAGATCGCCTGCCACGACCACACCTGCAGCAGTAGGCCGGAGCCGAGGATGCCTATGACGGCGCCGCCACTGACCACACCGGCCCACAACCCCACCGCGACCCCGCGCTTCTCGGCCGGAAAACCACCGGTCAGCAGCGACAGTGTGGACGGCATGACCAGCGCCGCGCCCACACCCGCGACCGCGCGGGCGGCGATGATCCAGTGCGGTGCGTCCAGGAACAGCGGTATCGCGGACGCGATCGCGAAGACGACCAGCCCGAGCACCATCATGATCCGGCGGCCGTACCGGTCGCCGAGCGCACCGGAGAACAGGACCAGGCAGGCCAGCGCGAGGGTGTAACCGTCGACCACCCAGGTGAGTTGCTGCTGGCTCGCGCCGGTGTCGGCGGCGATCTCCGGCAGCGCCGTATACAGCGCGGCCATCGCGGCGATGACCAGTGCGACGGCCATGGAGGACAGGGTGAGCAGCCAGATGTGTGCCCGGGACAGGCGCGTATTCGCGGACGTCATGGTCACCTCTCGACAGGAGGAAACAAGCGGTTGCTTCTCCGATGATCAGAGCACAGTTACCGGTAACCACCTTCGGTGATCTCTGTCACGATAGTGTTCGGGCTGGTCATCGTGCCGGGCCGCGGGCGCTGGGCGGTAAGTGCCGAGCAGGCCCGCCGGCATCCGCGACGGCACGAATTCGGCCCCGCCCGTCGTGGCTCGCGTGGCTACTCTGGGGCGGGTGAAGGCAGATTCCGCGCTCCTGGTTCCGGTTGCCGCCCAGCTGGACGACATCACCTGTATCGGCCCGGAAGCAGACCCTGCCGAGGTAGGCGTGGCGCCGGCGGATATCGCCGCGATCTGGGAATCGGTACGCGACTGGTACCGGCTGGGCGGAACACCCGCGATCCAGGTGTGCCTGCGCCGCAACGGGAAGGTCGTGCTGAACCGGGCGATCGGACACGGCTGGGGTAACGCGCCGGGCGACGGCCCGGACGCCGAGCGCATTCCGGTGACCACCGAATCGCCGTTCTGCGGATTCTCCACTGCGAAGGGCGTTTCCGCGGCGGTGCTGTTCCTGCTCATCGAACAGGGGGCATTCGGCTACGACGACCGGGTCAGCGATTACATCCCCGAATTCGCGGCGAATGGTAAGGCCGCGATCACCATCGGCCAAGTGCTCGCCCATTCCGCCGGGGTGCCGTTCGTGACCCCGCCCTTCCGCGGCCACGAAATGACCTTCGACGAAGAGCTCGCCCTCCGTGGGCTGGCCGCGCTGAAACCCAGTTATCCACCGGGCCGGTTCCGCGTCTACCACGCCCTCACCAGCGGTTTGATCCAGCGATTGCTGGTGCAGCGGGCCACCGGTAAACGGATCCGGGACCATCTGGCCGAACGGATACTGGACCCGCTGGGGTTCCGCTGGACGAACCTGGGCGTGCGGCCCGAAGACGTGGACGCGGTGGTGCCGAGCGTGAAGACCGGGCCGCCGCCGTCGCGGCTCGCTTCGTTCGTCGCGGGTAAGGCGCTGGGCGGCGGATTCGCGAAGGATGCGGTGAATCGCGAGTCCAATCGTGCGTTCCTCACCGCGGAACTGCCGTCGGGAAATCTCGTGACGACCGCCGCCGAACTCGCGCGTTTCTACGAGATCCTGGCGCGGGGCGGCGAACTCGACGGGGTCCGGGTCATGCGCCCGGAAACTGTGCGCGAGATGGTACGGCCCGCCCCGCGGGTGCCGGGTGTCGCCGGACGGGTGAGCCGCGGCGGCTACGAATTGGGCGGACGGCGTTCGAAATTCGGCCGCGATACCGCCGCGCATTTCGGACGCAGCGGGTTCACCACCCAGTACGGCTGGGCCGACCCGGAGCGCGGCCTCGCCGGCGGGATTCTGACCAGCGGCAAATCGTCGGTCGACGGGAACCGACCGTGGCAACTCGTAGCTCGGATCTCGGCCGCGTGCCCGCCGCTACCGCCCGCCCAGCGCGTCTTCGACCTCTGACCCGGCGGCGCCGGCCGCCGCTGTCGTGCGGGAACCTGCGGTTGTCGCACAGTTCGTAGGCGTACTCCCGGACGCCCATACCGCCCGATATCCCGCGCGGGCGCAACGATGCGCGGGTCAGTGCACGATCGAGGCGATATGGTGCCGGAGGACCCGGTCGGCGATGCCTTCGCGGGCGCCGTGCGGATAGACGAGTTCGAAAGCCAACCCGTTGAGCAGGGTGACCAGCCGCTCGGTTTCCAGTTCGATCTCGGCGGCGCCCACTCGTACCAGTGCCTCGGCGACGACGGCGCGGTCGCGTTCGCCCATCCAGCGGGTCTCCGCGTCCAGGCCGCCGACCAGCCGCGCGTTCGCGATCAGTTCGGTGCGTACCAGTAGATCGCGGTGGTCGGCCAGGCCGAGCAACAGGGCGCGCACGACCGCCTCCAAGTAGTTGCGGCGGTGTGTCACCGTGGTCGGCCGGTGGGCTTCTTCGGCCGCGGCCAGCAGGCGGTCGCGGGTCAGTTCGAGTGTTTTGGCGGCGGTCATCAGCATCCCGTAGCGGTCGCCGTACAGCCTGCGCAGGGTTTTGCCGTCGACGCCGGATCGATCCGCGACCCGCCGCGGGGTCGTTTCGGCAACGCCACGGGTGGCGATCAACTCCAGAACCGCGTCGAGTACCGCCTCTTTCTCGCTGCTCACGGCAGTCGATCGGGATCGGAGGCGGCGCTCACCAGTGTGTCCCGGGAACCCAGCGGGCGGCGCGGCGCAGGACCGCTCCGGTGCCCCGCGCCGCTCTCGCCCGTACGCGAGGTAGCGGACCGGACGGCCGCGGGTGCCCGGGGAGGTCGTCGTCCTCGGGGACGCTGGTCTCCACGTCGCGCACCATGGTGAGTCGCGACTGGGGGAGGGGTTCGGCCTGTTCGCCGCGCGCGGCCGGGGAATCGGGGATCATCCGGTAGTAGCGGTGCAGGACGAGATCGCGGATGCGCGGTGCGAACAGGGCGCCGTATTCGCCGAGGGTGCCGACCGGGACATCGATCCGCCGGGGACGCTCGGTCAAAGCGCGGACGATGGTCGCAGCCGCCCACTCCGGTGATTCGGCCGGGCCCTGGTTGCCGGTGGGGGCGATCATCGGGGTGCGGACCAGTGGCATGTGGATGGTGGTGAAGGTGACCCCGTCGGCCATGGTCTCCACTGCCGCTACCTCGGTGAATTTGTCCAAGGCGGCCTTACTGGCCAGGTAGGCGGAGTATCGCGGGGTGGCCACCTGTACGCCGGCGCTGCTGATGTTGACGATATGGCCGAATTTTCGTTCCCGCATCTGCGGGAGCAGGGCCAGCGTGAGCCGCAGCGCGCCGAAGTAGTTGACGGCCATGGTGCGTTCGTAATCGTGTAGCCGGTCGGTGGAGCGGTGGATGGCCCGCCGGATGGAGCGGCCGGCGTTGTTGACGAGCATGTCCACGTGGCCGTGCTCGGCGGTGATCTTTGCCAGTGTCGCCTCGACCGAGGCGGAATCGGTGATATCGCAAGGGTATCCGTGGGCGGCGCCACCGCCGGCTCCGATCTCGTCCACCACCGCGGCGAGTTCGTCCTCGCGGCGGGCGAGCAGCAGCACCACCGCGCCCTTCTTCGCCACCGCCACCGCCGCCGCCCGGCCGATCCCGGACGAGGCGCCGGTGATGAGGACGTGGCGGCCGGTGAGGTCGCGTTTGTCGCGGCGGGTTCCGTTTGCGCTCATCAGCAGCCCCTCTGTACAGGTCTATCCCGGCCGAACTTACTCCAAAGTAAGAAAGCGCGCCAGAGTCGAATCTGTTCGAAAACGAGTTCGAATACAACTCTCATCATTCGAACATATGTGCGATACTTGGGTTCATGACGGACGATCGGATGGCGGATATCTATGCCGCGGTGCGGCTCGGCGGCGTGAATCGAGAGGCAGCGCGCCGAGCGCTGCAAATGCTGTGGGATCAGCTCGGTACGGACGGGGAGCCGCTGTACCGGAGCGTGGTCGCCCATCACCTGGCCGATCTCCAGGACACGGCCGAGGAGGCGTTGCTCTGGGATACCCGGGCGCTCGACTCGGCATTCGTGCCCGGCGTCCCGCTCGACGACGGGCTGCTCGGATTCCTGCCGTCGCTGTATCTGAGCCTGGCCGACAGTCACCGGCTGGTCGGCGACTTCGATGTGGCCCGGATGCAACTGGCGCTGGCCCGCGGGCATGCGAGTGTTCTCGCCGACGATGCCTACGGGCGGGTGATCCGGGCCGGAGTGGACCATGTCGCGACCCTGCTGGCCGCCGAGTCCACCGACCGGGTGGCCTGCTGAGGTGGCGTATGGGATGGAGTAACGGCCCACCCACCTGGGCGGAGCTGGAACGGGTGCTGTCCGGTCGCGCGAAGCCCGGGCAGCAACCCGGCGACGGCGGCGACGCCCCGGCTTGGAGCCGCAGTCGCGGGGAGTACCGGGCCGAACCGCTGGTCCGGCCGGCGGGCCCGGTGGTTCCGTACGCGGAACTGCATGCGCATTCGGCGTTCAGTTTTCTCGACGGTGCCTCGCCGCCGGAGGAGATGGTTGCCGAGGCCGCGCGGCTGGGGTTGTCGGCGATCGCGCTCACCGACCACAACGGTTACTACGGGGTGGTGCGATTCGCCGAGGCCGCAGCCGAATACGGTATGCCCACGGTGTACGGGGCGGAACTCACTCTGGTGGAAACTGCTGTACCGCAGCCCGATCCGGTGCCGGGGGGCGGCTCGGTCCGGACCCGCAACGATGTCGATCCGGTGCAGCGCAATGGTGCCGACCCGGCACGGATCGCGGGTGCCGGCCCGGTGCGTGCGGACTCCCCACCGCGTACCGGCGCCCCGGACCCGGAGGGTGAGCATCTACTGGTGCTGGCGCGCGGGCAGGAAGGTTATCGGCGGCTGTCCCGGGAGCTCGCGGCGGCGCATATGGCAGCCGGGGAGAAGGGGATCCTGCGTTACGACCTCGACGCGCTCACCGCGGCAGCCGGTGGGCACTGGCAGATACTCACCGGCTGCCGTAAGGGACGCGTGCGGCGGGCGCTGGAACAGGACCTTGCGGGCGGCGGGCAACCGCTGCGCACCGAGGCTGCCCTGCGCGACCTGTGCGAGCGTTTCGGCGCCGACCGGGTCGCGGTGGAACTCACCCACTACGGCCTGCCGGATGACGACGAGCGCAACAGCGCGCTCGCCGCGGTGGCGGAGCGGGCAGGGATCCCTGTGGTCGCGACCACGGCTGCTCATTTCGCGACCCCGGCCCGTGGCCGCCGCGCCGCCGCGCTGGCCGCTATCCGCGCCCGGCGCAGCCTCGACGATCTTGCCGGGTGGCTGGCGCCCACCGGTGGCACCCATCTGCGTTCGGGTGCGGAAATGGCCGGTTTGTTCGAGAAATTCCCGGCTGCCGTATCGAATTCGGTACTCATCGCGCGGGAATGCGCGTTCGATCTGAAATTGATCGCACCGCAGCTGCCGCCGTTCGATGTGCCCGCCGGCCACGACGAGAACTCCTGGCTGCGTGAACTCACCCTGCGCGGCGCTGCCGACCGGTACGGGCCACCGACCCGGAACCCGGCCGCCTATCGGCAGCTCGAACACGAACTCGCCGTGATCGAGCAGCTCGGTTTCCCCGGCTATTTCCTGGTGGTGCACGATATCGTGCGGTTCTGCCACGAGCACGACATCCTGTGCCAGGGACGGGGTTCGGCCGCCAATTCCGCGGTCTGCTTCGCCATCGGGATCACCAATGTCGATCCGGTGGCCAACAAGTTGTTGTTCGAACGCTTTCTCTCTCCGGAGCGGGACGGGCCGCCCGATATCGATGTGGATATCGAATCGGACCGCCGTGAGGAGGCGATCCAATACGTGTACCGCAGATACGGCCGGGAGAATGCGGCGCAGGTGGCGAATGTGATCACCTATCGCGGGAAATCCGCGGTGCGTGATGCCGCCCGCGCGCTCGGTTTCGCCCCCGGCCAGCAGGATGCCTGGAGCCGGCAGGTGAGCCGATGGACCGGGGTCGGCGCGGAAACCGGCACCGATATCCCCGCACCGGTACTCGAACTGGCCGCCGATATCGAAGGACTGCCCCGGCACCTGGGGATCCATTCCGGCGGGATGGTGATCTGTGATCGGCCCATCGCCGACGTATGCCCGGTGGAATGGGCGCGGATGGCCGGGCGCAGTGTGCTGCAGTGGGACAAAGATGATTGCGCCGCAGCGGGTTTGGTGAAATTCGACCTGCTCGGGCTGGGTATGCTGTCCGCGCTGCACTACATGATCGATCTGGTGCGCGAGCACATCGGAGTGACGGTCGAACTGCATACCCTGGATCTCACCGAACCTGCCGTGTACGAAATGCTCTGCCGTGCGGATTCGGTAGGGGTCTTCCAGGTGGAATCCCGTGCGCAGATGGCGACCCTGCCGCGGTTGAAGCCGAAAAAGTTCTTCGATCTGGTGGTCGAGGTGGCGCTGATCCGGCCCGGACCCATCCAGGGTGGTTCGGTGCATCCCTATATCCGCCGCAAGAACGGACTGGAGCCGGTCGCCTTCGATCACGAGGCGCTGCGGAACTCGCTCGAACGCACCCTCGGCGTGCCACTTTTCCAGGAACAGTTGATGCAGATGGCGGTCGATGTCGCCGGATTCACTCCGGTGGAGGCCGATCAACTGCGCCGCGCGATGGGGTCGAAACGTTCTCCGGAGAAGATGGAGCGGTTACGCGGCCGGCTGTACCAGGGAATGCGCGACCTGCACGGGATAACCGGCGAACTCGCCGACCGTATCTACGAGAAGCTACTCGCTTTCGCCAATTTCGGGTTCCCGGAAAGCCATTCACAGAGTTTCGCGGCTTTGGTGTTCTACTCCGCCTGGTTCAAACTGCACTATCCCGCGGCTTTCTGCGCCGGATTGCTACGGGCCCAGCCGATGGGTTTCTATTCCCCGCAGTCACTGGTCGCCGATGCCCGCCGGCACGGGGTCGCGGTGCACGGCCCGGATATCAACGCCGGTCTCGCCGAAGCCACGCTGGAACAGCGGGGCACCGAAGTACGGCTGGGCCTGGCGGCGGTACGCGGAATCGGTTCGGATCTCGCGGACAAAATCGTGGCGGCACGTGCGGAAGGCGGTCCCTACACTTCTTTCCTCGACCTCACCGGTCGTGTGGAAATGTCAGTCGCACAGGCGGAGTCGCTGGCCACCGCGGGCGCGCTCGGAAGTCTCGGCTATTCGCGCCGGGAAGCGTTGTGGGCGGCCGGCGCGGCTGCGGGCGAACGCGCCGACCGGCTACCCGGCACCGGCGCCTCGACCGGCACACCCGTCCTGCCCGGTATGAGCGACCTCGAACACGCAGCCGCCGACGTCTGGGCCACCGGGGTTTCGCCGAACAGCTATCCCACCCAGTTCCTGCGCCCCCGCCTCGACGCACTCGGGGTGATCCCGGCCGCCGGCCTGCTCGCGGTCCCCGACGGAACCCGGGTCCTGGTCGGTGGTGCGGTCACCCACCGGCAGCGGCCCGCCACCGCCGGCGGGGTCACCTTCCTGAACCTGGAAGACGAAACCGGCATGGTGAACGTGGTGTGCTCGGCGGGTCTGTGGACCCGCTACCGCCGGCTCGCCCAGGGCGCGACAGCGTTGCTGATCCGCGGGCGGGTACAGAATGCCGAAGGGGCGGTGAGTATCTACGCCGAACAACTCCGCCGCCTGGATATGCGTATCGGTTCGCGTTCCCGCGACTTCCGTTAGCTGTGTTTATTTTGCGGCGCCTGCGGCGCCGCGGGTTTCGGCCCCCTGAGGTCCCTGCTTTCCGCACTCGACACTCGCGCCTGCGGCGCATCGCATCGAGCACGGAAAGCTGGGACGGGCCGAAACCTTTCAGGGCCTCGTAAGACTCGGTGCCGCCGCTGGTTACGTTGCGTTCGGCGAGGGCAAGTTCGAGAAGCCGACCGGCGGGCGGTGGTGCTGCCGGGTGGGTGGTATCGGTGCCGGGGGTTGCGGGCTCGGCGTTCGGGTACCGGATTCCGGAACACGCATTACGCTGCCAGCATGCGAAAGCTCGGGGTGTTGATCGTGGTCCTGTGTGGTTCAGTACTGCTGGCCGGGTGCGGTGGCGGTTCCGGCTCCACCACAGAGGCGCCGGCATCGATGGAAGATGGCGCACCCGCCGCGACCCCGGGGTTCCGGATCCAGCAGTCGCCGGCGCGGGAGCAGGCGCCCGCACCGGACAACAAACCGCAGGTCACCGACCGTAAGGAAGTCGTCACGGGGACGGTGGATCTCACCGCAGACGACCCGATCGCCGCCGCGCAGACCCTTACCGACCGGGTGGCCCGCCTCGACGGGCGAATCGATCAGCGCACCGAAAATCCCGGCACCGAGGACAACGATCCGCACGCGAATCTGGTCATCCGGATCCCGGCCGGCGAAACCGACGCGTTCATCGACGGTCTCGGGGAGATCGGTGAGGTCACCGAGATCAGCACCAATCGCGACGATGTCACCCTGCAGTGGCAGGACCTCGACGCCCGGATCACCGCTCTGCGCGCCTCGGTGGACCGGCTCCGCGACCTGATGGCCCGCGCGGCCAACACCGCCGACCTGATCGCCGCCGAAGGAGCACTCGCCGACCGGCAGGCCGAACTCGACAGCCTCACCGGCCAGCGGCGCTACCTCGACGACCAGATCACCCTCTCCACCCTGACAATCGATATCAGCACCACCGCGGAGAAGAAAGGTGATACCGGACCGGCCAACTTCTGGGACGGTGTGGTCGACGGGTGGAATTCGCTGATCGACTGGCTGAAGGATGCCGTGGTGTTCGCCGGGCAGGCACTGCCGTGGCTGGGCTTCCTCGCCGTGCTCGGCGCGATCGTCGCGGCGGTCGTCCGGCTCTTCCGGGGACGGCGTAACGCATCCCGCACCACCGCCGCGGTCGCACCCCGGGTGGGCACCGGCACTCCGGACGTCACCGCCGAGCCGGCCGTCGAGCCCGGCGCCGGCAAATCCGTGGCAACGGCGGTCGAGCCCGGCGCGCCCGCGGACAAGTCGGCTCGTTCCGCGGACAAATCCGGCGGATCCGCCGACGAGTCCGGTGCACCGGCCGGGGAGTAGGGCGGCGTGCCGACCACAGTGCATGCGGTGATCAAGCCGAACAGTCGCAAAGGACCGCTGGTGGAAGAACTCCCCGACGGCACCTTGCAGCTGTGGGTGCGGGCGCCCGCCGTCGAGGGAAAAGCGAACAAGGCGGCTGCCGAACTGCTCGCCGGCTACTTCGGGGTCCCGAAGAGCGCGGTGCGCCTCACCGCGGGAGCGACCGCCCGGCACAAGAGGTTCGAGATCGGCTGACGGGGGCTAGACCGCGCCCGGGAACCCGTGCTGGCGCCACGCCTCATACACCGCCACCGCCGCCGCGTTGGCGAGGTTCATCGACCGGCGTCCCGGCAGCATCGGGATGCGGACCTCGCCGGTGATGTGGCCGTCGGCGAGCACTCCGGCCGGTAGCCCGGACGGTTCGGCGCCGAAGAGCAGCACGTCACCGGGCCGGTAGGCGATCTCGGTGTGCGCGGTGCCCGCTCTCGTCGTGAATGCGTACACCCGCTCCGGACGCAGCCGCGACCATGCGGTGGCCAGGTCCGGATGGACCGTCACCGAGGCCAGGTCGTGGTAGTCCAGTCCGGCTCGCCGCAGCTTGGCCTCCGACATATCGAAGCCGAGCGGCTCGATCAGATGTAACTCGCTGCCCGTGCCGGCGGCCAGCCGGATCGCATTACCTGTATTGCCCGGTATACGCGGTTCGTGGAACATCAATCGGAACACAGCCGACCAGTCAACCAGGTGGTGGTGGCCTCGACCGGCGCAGCCCGGGGCCGGGGCGAATTTCGGGTGGCGTACCGTTCCTCGACGGGCCACAGGCCCGGACGGACCTGCTCTGACCAGTTCGGATGCAATCGGACAGCCGTTACGCAATGGCCCCGTGCCCGGTGCCCCGGGTACCGGTGCCGATCGGCTGCTCCGTAGGCAGTGCGCCAGCGCTGCGCAGCGCGATGCCGCCGATGGTGGTCGGATGGGCTGTCCGATCGACTCTGGAGGGAGAAAAATGGCCGTGCTGCAGGGCCACGGGGGTTCTGGCGATGATGGGGCGAAAACAGGTGACCCCGAGGGGCCGGGCGGTCTCAGCCGGCAGCTGGCCAATCGACATATCCAGCTGATCGCGATCGGCGGCGCGATCGGTACCGGACTGTTCATGGGGTCGGGAAAGACGATCTCGCTGGCCGGGCCCTCCGTGATCCTCGTCTACATGATCATCGGTTTCTTCCTCTTCTTCGTGATGCGGGCGATGGGGGAGTTGCTGCTCTCGAACTCCGGCTACAAATCGTTCGCGGATTTCGCCGGTGATCTGCTCGGCCCGTGGGCGGGATTCTTCACCGGCTGGACCTACTGGTTCTGCTGGGTGGTCACCGGTATCGCCGATGTCGTGGCGATCGCCGGCTATGTCGCGTTCTGGTGGCCGGATCTGCCGGTGTGGATCCCGGCGCTGGTCTGTATCGCGGTGCTGCTGGTTCTGAACCTGCCCACGGTGCGCGCCTTCGGGGAGACCGAGTTCTGGTTCGCCCTGATCAAGATCATCGCCATCGGGGCGCTGATCGTGACCGGTCTGGTGATGGTGCTGACCGGGTTCACCGGTGACAGCGGTACGCCGGCCTCGCTGGCCAACCTGTGGAACGACGGCGGCTTCTTCCCGACCGGCCCGATGGGCTTCGTCGCCGGCTTCCAGATCGCGGTGTTCGCCTTCGTCGGCATCGAACTCGTGGGCACCACCGCCGCCGAAACCAAGAATCCCGAGCAAACCTTGCCTCGCGCGGTGAATTCGATCCCGGTCCGGATCCTGCTGTTCTATGTCGGCGCCCTCGTCGTGATCTGCGCGGTGACCCCGTGGCGCCAGGTATCGGCGGACGAGAGCCCGTTCGTGGCGATGTTCACCCTGGCCGGACTCGGTATCGCCGCGAGCGTGGTCAACTTCGTGGTGCTGACCAGTGCGACCTCCAGCGCCAACTCGGGTATCTACTCGACCTCACGGATGGTGTTCGGCCTGGCGGGTGAAGGTAACGCGCCCGCGGTGTTCGGGAAACTGTCCCCGCGTCGGGTCCCGGCCAACGCGCTGCGTTTCTCCTGCGCGTTCCTGTTGATCGGTGTGGTGCTGCTCTACGCCGGGCAGTCGATCGTCGAAGCGTTCACGGTGGTCACGACCATCTCGTCGCTGTGCTTCATGTTCGTGTGGACGATGATCCTGGCCAGCTATCTCGTCTACCGCAAACGGCGACCGCAACTGCATGCCGCATCGACGTTCAAGATGCCCGGCGGGATCCCGATGGTCTGGGCCGTCCTGGCGTTCTTCGTTTTCATCGTCTGGGCGCTCACCCAGGAGAGCGATACGCTGCAGGCTCTGCTGGTGACACCGGTCTGGTTCGTCGTCCTGGCGATCGCCTACCTGTTCGTGCGCCGCAGCCCGCACCACGGCGCACTGCGGCAACAGCACAAGGAGAAGGTTCTCGCGGAGACCGCCGCGCTGCGCTGAATCGGCCCGGGTGACGCCCGCACTACCGGTACGAAGCCGGTGTGCGGGCGTCGCCCGTATCCGGGACCACCGGTATGGGCAGGTCGACCGCGCCGTGCCGGGCGGTGCCGGCCGGGATCCGTTCGAGTACCCCACCCGCGAACACGTCGTAGAGAGGGAGGGTTTCCAGATGGACGTAACCGATATGGCAGTCGCAGAGAGCGCGCGGGCAGGGGCGCGGGCCCAGCGCGTCGCGATAGGAACCGTCGTAGAGGTTGCCGAGGGACTCCTTCACGAAGTGGCAGCGGTGAACCGTACCGTCGCCGTCGACGGACAGCACCGTATCGCCGGTGCGACAGCCCCGGCCCAGGGAGCGGTGCGGGTCGCGGCTGAACGGGAAGAGCGGGTCCAGGGTGGTCCACTCGGCAGCTTCGGTGTCGGTGTAGGTGTGGCCCTCGGCGGCGTTGATCCAGAGGTAGATGTGGCCGGGCAGGTCGGCACGGAGGCGGTGGGCTCGGTCGAGGTGGTCCGGGAGGCCCACCATGCCCACGCTGAACCGGATCCCGGCTCCGGCCAGTTGCCGGGTCTTCTCGAGAAATCGCGGGTAGTGCGTCTGATCGGGATGGTAGGTGCACCACAGCGCCACGGTGTCGCGGTCGGCCTCGCGCAACCAATCGGTACGGCAGCTGAGATTGGTCTGGATGGCGACCCGGCGCACATGGGGCTCATGGGAGAGCGCGACCAGGGCTCGGCGGTACCAGGAGCGGACCAGGCCTTCACCCCACGGGGTGAACAGCACCGAGATCCGGTCGCCACGCTGCGCGCGCACCCATGCGGTGAAACGTTCGAGGGCCGCTCGGTCCGTGCGTAGCTGTGTGGGCGTATCGCGTCTCTTGGCGAACGGGCAGTACGGGCAGTCGTAATCGCAGGAGGCGAGGGGGCCGCGATACAGCAGGGTGAGGTCCACGGCCGGTCACCGCAGTTCGTACTCGGCCATGGCGGCGCGCACCGCGGAGGAGAAGAACTCGGGGCCGATGGCATCGGAATACGCCAGTCCCTCGGGGGATAGCCGCAGCAGCTCACCGGCGGTGCCGGCGAGCCAGCCCCGGTCGGCGAGTACGCCCAGTTCGACCGGGAAATCGGTATGCGGGTCGGTGTCGAAACGGCCTCGGTAGTCGGCGACCACCAACCCGTCCGCCTGCAGGATCGACTGGAGCAGGAAGCGGCGCCGGGCCTCGTCCTCGTCGATCACGCGACCGTGCACCGCGTAGCCGAAATCGGTGGTGGCCGTGTAGCTGTCGATGATCGCGCGGATCTCGGCGACCTGTACCGCGTAATCGAAGGAGTAGTGCAGGCCCCGGGTGTAGGAGCGGGCACCGCAGCCGAGTCCGATCATGCCGTCGGTCTGGCACGAGTAGTCGTCGGGTCCGCTCGCCGGGGCATCGATACGCCGGAACATTCGCATGGAGCGCTGCTGATAACCGCCGGCGAGCAGCCGGTCGCGACCCTGCCGGTACAACCGCAGGCGTTGCTCGTCCCACACCGGATCCGCGGCCTCGTCCATACGCCGGGACAGGCCGGTCAGCGGACGCACGTACAGCGGATAGAGGTAGATCTCCTCCGGCTGCCAGGCCAGCGCCGCGTCGAGAGAGGCGCGCCAGCTCCGCGGAGTCTGCCCGTCGATGCCGTAGATCAGGTCGATATTCAGGTTCGCGACCCCGGTGTCGCGGATCCGGGCCAGTGCGGATTCCACCTCCGCGCGGCGCTGCGGGCGTACGGCGGCCCGTGCCTCGGATTCGTCGAAGCTCTGGACGCCGAGGCTTATCCGAGTGGCGCCACGCGCCGCGAGCACGGCCAGCCGATCGGCGGTCGCGGTGGCGGGGGAGGTTTCCACGGAGAAACCGATACCGTGCAGATCGGCGCCCATGGTGTGCTCGGCGATATCGCACAACCGGGTGAGCTCGCCGGCGTCGAGATAGGTGGGGGTGCCGCCGCCGAAGGCCGCGGTGGCGAAACGCAGGGGATCGCCCAGGGCGTCGCGCACCGTTTCGGCCTGGCGGGTGAGCGCGTCGAGATAACGGGTGGTGAGATCACCGGGGGCGCCGACACGGGTGAACAGATTGCAGAAACCACAGCGGATCTCGCAGAACGGGATATGCAGGTACAGCGAGAGCGCGTCGCGCGGTTCGCCGGCCCACAGGTCTCGTAACGAGGGCTGCGGTGCCAGCGGGCGGTATGCGGTCTTGTGCGGGTAGGCGTAGACGTAACTCTGGTACGGCCGGGGTAACCCAATCCGGGTAGAGGTCATGCTGTGTCCTCGGTACTCTGCCGGGCCTGCGGAACTTCGACCTCCGGCGGCGTTGCCCGCGCGGCGGGAACCTCCGAGCCGGTTTCCGGGGCGCCGGAGATTCCGGGTTCCAGGAAGAAATGGGCGTAGGGAACCGTCCACACCACATCGTGGCCGAGCCGGTGCCCGGTGTACCCGTCCTCCCCGTAGGCGGTGCCGTGATCGGAACAGACGATGGCGAAACAGCGACCACGCGGGCGCAGTGCATCGAACAGCCGAGGCAGGTGGCGGTCGACGTAGCGCAGCGCCGCGGCATGGGTTTCCCGGGTGTCACCGGATGTCTTTGTCGCCCCGGGCAGATGGAACCAATTCGGCTGGTGCAGGGCAGAGACGTTGAGGAAAAGGAACAGTCGCCGGTCGGCCGGAGTTCCGGCGATCAGCTCCTCGGCCCGCGCGACCTGCGCCTCGAACGAGGTGGGGGAGGTGACCGAGAACTCCTGTTCCCAGTAGCTCTCGGCGAACAACCCGGGCAGCGCACTGCCCAGTGCGCCCTGCTTGTTGAAGAAACCCACCCCGCCGATACAGACCGTGCGGTAGCCGAGCGCTGCGAGAGCCGTCGGCAGGTCGGGGTGGTCGAATACGAAGGTGTCCGGGTCGGTGGTCTCGCTGCCCGCGAACCGGGCGGCGAACAAACGGGGATGGGGGCCGGGCGTTGCCGGTGTCGGCAGGAACCCGGCGAATATCGCCTGGTGGGAGGCGTAGGTGAAATTGCCTGGTGCGTGGCGTTCTTCCCAGCGGCCGTCCGGAAGGACCGCCGTCAGATTGGGCAGCCGGCCGGCGGCGGCCTCTTCGACGGCCACGTCGTAGCGCAGGGTGTCGAGGGTGAGCAGGAGCAGATCGTCCCGGCCGACCACCTCGTTCATCTCAGGCCGGTACATGGATGTCCTCCGGTGCCGATGCGGTGCGCATGGCACCGTACCAGCGCGGCGCGGCGGCGACCTGGGCCGCGTAGGTGTCCAGACCCGCGGACGGTGTCCCGGGCAGGCCGGTGGTCCGGGGCAGCAGATCACCGAAGGCGTTCACCTCGCCCACGACGAAACGGCGCCAGCCGTGGGTGGGCAGCAGATCCACCCCAACGCACAGGGTGGCGGGGAAACAGGCCGCCGCCTGCTCCGCGAGGTCGAGGGCCTGGTGCCAATACTGCCCCGCCGCTTCCCGGACTGCTTCCGGATCCCCACGGGAGCCACCGAGATGCAGGTTGGTGATGGGCACCGCGGCGGTGCGGACGACGATATGGGTCGCCCGGCCGGCGACGACCAGCACCCGCAGATCCGCGGCGCGGCCGCGCAGCGTCGATTTCGGCACCCACCGTTCGAGATGCAGGCCGTCCGGTGCGAGGCGGTCGACGATCGCGGCGATCTCGGGTTCGGTGCGGTAGCGGCGGACGCGCAGGGAATTGTGCAGCGCGCCGTCCGCGGTGAGTTCGACCGAAGTGGTGGCCCGGACGGATCCCCGGGGATGAGCTTCGACCGCGAGCACACCGGAGGCCGACGAGCCGTGCGCGATCTTCACGAATACCCGCCGCATATCCGGTTCCCGCAGGTATCCCCGAACATCGTCCCAGCCGGTGATGGCCCGCCCGCGACCCGATGTCGGCGATTCGGGCACCGCGACGCCCGCCACCGTCAGCCGGGCATGACACAGCCGTTTGTCGAACAGCACCGCCAGATCCGCCGGATCGTCGAGCCGGAGTCCGCCACGCAACGAGGCCACCGCGGACCCGAAAGCTCGATACCAGCGGGCCGTACCCTCGACCCGGGTCGGGTCGGAGAGCCCGCGCAGCAGCCGGTCCACTTCCGGTTCCTCCCCGGGCGAATCCAGCCGCACCAGTTCGTCGTCGGCGAAGGTATGTCCGCCGTCGCGCAGGACATCGAGCCATTCGACCACCCGCGGCGGAGCCGTCGCCGCCTCGGCAACCGCCGCGCAGAACGACCGGACCCGCCGGTTCGCGCCGTTGCCGACCACCACCCAGCGGTAACCGTCTGCCTTGTGCGCGACCATTATTCGCTCACCGAGATATATCGGTGGACTTCGCCATCGTAAGTGTACGAACTGGCATGGTCGGGATTCAGGTCGAGGAATACACCCGGCTCCAAGGTTTCGCGGAGCCGCGCGCACATCTCCGGGCTCAGGAAATTGTGGTGCATATCGAGGTTTTTCAGATGCGTGAGAGGTTGCCCGGCGAGGAGAGCGGCCGCCCCGGCATCGGAAAGTGTTCCCATGGAAATGTCCAAGGTCTCCAACCGGGCCACCACGGGCGCCGCGGCCAGGGCCGCGCAGATCTCGTCCTGCATTTCACTGTTGCGCAAGGCCAGATGTTTCAGGTTCGGCAGCCGGTCGCCCGACAGAATCGGTGCGAGATCGGCGATCTCCGCATCACCCAGGTAGTTAGGGGTGCCGAGCCAGAGATCGAGATGCGTGAGCGCCGGAAGATCGGCGGCGGCGATGCCGCGTACGACCTCGGCCGGTAACCCACCGGACTGGATGGTCAGCTTCTCGAGCCGCTCGTGCCGGATCGGTGCGAAGCGCAAATCCTCGGAGCCGCGGACGAGGAACTCCGTCAGGTATGGGAAGGCATCGAGCAGGTCGGTGACCAGGCCTTGCCTGATCCACGAGATCTCGGCGAGGTCGGGGCAGATATCGCCGAGAAACACCGACCGCAGCGCCGGGAACCGGTGGCGTACGGCGGCCATCGCCTCGATGACCGCGTCCGGCGGGTCGTATTCGCCGTCGGCGAGATCGCCCCACGAGCCGATCACGAAAGCCCGTACCCGCGTGGTGTCCACGTGATCGCAGAACCGGGCGAAATGCTCCGGCCACGGCACCTCCACCTCGAAGCCGGAGCCGCCGATCTGCCACGCCACCGATTCGACCTCGGCAGGAATGGTCGCGGCCTCCGCGGGGTCGGCCGGCGATTCGGGGAAGGCGAAGACGGGAAGTCCACCGAACTCTTCCATCGGCTCGAGGTACTCGGGCATGCTGTTTCCTCTCCGGGCCGCTATCGGCCCGATCTCCGGACTCGTTCTACCAACCCGGTCCGACATGCGCAGAGCGAGCCCGCGCCCTGCGCGGCTCACCCTGCCGGGATCGTGTTGCCGCGGAACAGTGTCGGTGGTCGCCGATACCTTGCACTCGACTGCGGCGCGAGCGTGCCGGAACGGGAGGAAGCGCATGTATCGCCAGGGAGATGTCCTGATTGTTCCCATCGCGGAGGAGGCCGCCCCCCCCGCGGCCGGGCGGGGGCGGGCCGCCCCGCGGGGCCCGCGGGGGCGGATGGTGGTGGGGGGCGGGGGGGTGGGCGGGCCCCCCCCCCCGCGCTCCACGCCCCGCCAGCTCGTG